>JANJTK010000018.1 GCA_024711155.1 Burkholderiaceae bacterium | reverse complement strand
CCGGCCGGGGCGACGCCGGCACGCGCGAGGGCGGCCGCGCGCGCGCAACCGGGCGACGCGCGCCGCGCGTGGGAGGAACTGTACCGCCGCGAATTCGCGGCGACGCGCGGCGATGCGCAGGGTTTCGCGTTCCACTGCTCGAACTGCCAGGGCAACTGCGCGTGGAAGGTCTACGCGAAGGACGGGCGCGTCACGCGCGAGGAGCAGGCGGCGGCGTACCCGCAGATCGCCCCGGGGATTCCGGACGCGAACCCGCGCGGCTGCAACAAGGGGATCGTGCACTCGAAGCAGATGTACCAGGCCGACCGGCTGCTGCACCCGCTGCGGCGCGTCGGCGCGCGCGGCGAGGGCCGGTGGCAGCGCGTCTCCTGGCAGCAGGCGGCCGACGACATCGCTGCGCGCGTCGTCGAGACGATCCGGGACAACGGTCTCGCGTCGCTGATGGTCCACTGCGGCACCGGCATCCTGTCGCAAGGGCGGCGCGCGGGTCCGCTGCGCCTCGGCTCGCTGCTCGGCGCGCAGCGCCTCTACCCGGCGAGCGCGGTGGGCGACATGTTCACCGGCGCCTCGCTCGCCTACGGTCTCGCCACCGTCGGCCACTCGCTCGATGCCTGGTTCACCGCGCACACGATCGTGCTGTGGGGGCTCAACGCCGCGGTGACGCGCATTCCCGACGCGCACTACCTGAACGAGGCTCGCTACAACGGGGCGCGCATCTGGTGCATCACGCCCGAGTACAACGCGACGGCGAAGCTGGCGACCGACTGGGTGCCGGTAAAGCCCGGCACGGACAGCTTCCTCGCGATGTCGGTGCTGCACGTGCTGTTCCGCGACGGCGCGATCGACGAGGACTTCGTGCGCGAGCAGACCGACCTGCCGTTCCTCGTGCGCACCGACAACGGCGAGCTGTTGCGCCATCGGGACCTGCGCGACAAGGGCAAGGACGACGTCTTCTACTGCTGGGACGAGGCGAGCGCGGCGCCGAAGCCGATGCCGGGGACGCAGGGGCACTTCAGCCGGTCCTTGCGCCTGGGCCGGTTGCGCCCGGCGCTCGCGGGCACCTGGAAGGTCAGGCTGCGCGACGGCACGCAGGTCGAGGTCACCACTGCGTTCGAGCGCGCGCGCGAGCAGGCGATGAAGTTTTCGCCCGAGGCGACCCGGGCGCACACCGGCGTCCATCCGGCGCTGGTCGAGCGGCTCGCGCGCGACCTCGCGCGCCCCGGCAAGGCGATCGTCAACGTCGGCTTCTCGCTGCACAAGTACGTCTCGGGGACGATGACCTGCTGGGCGGCGGCGCTCGCCTGCGCGCTGACCGGGCACGCGGCGGAGCGCGGTGGCCTCGACACCGAGAACAACTGGTCGCTGGGCGGCATCGGGCCGCTGTCGAGCCCGAAGCCGGCTCGCTTCGCGTCGGGCTTCTTCTCCGAGTGGGAGAACGGCGCGATGCGCGAGACGATGCGGCGCCACTACGACGACGCGCACCTGGCGTCGACGCTCGGCGTCGACTCGGCCGGGCTCGCCGCGCTGGGCGAGCAGTTCGGCCGCAGCAGCAACGCGTGGTTCGGCACGCCGAAGGTGGTGCTGCTGTTCGCCGACAACCTGCTGCAGCGGAACAAGTCCGAGGCTCACTATCGCGAGCGCTTCGTCGCCGGGCTCGAACTGCTCGTGAACGTCAACCACCGGATGGATTCGACGGCGCTGTGGTCCGACTACGTGCTGCCGGCGAAGAGCCAGTACGAGAGCTGGGACCTGCGCGGCGAGCTCGGCTATCACCGCTTCTGCAACGTCACGGTGCCGCCGAAGGGGCTCGCACCGGTCGGCGAGGCGAAATCCGAGTGGGAAATCTGCGCGCTGCTGGCCGAGGCGATCGAGCGCGCGGCGCGCGCACGCGGCCTCGATGCGATCGCCGATCCCGACTTCCTCCAGCAGTCGGGCGACAAGGCCGGCCCGGTGATGCGTGACCTCGCCAGCCTCGCGTCCGACTTCACCGACGGCGGGAAACTGAGCAACGATGAGGACGTCGTGCGCTGGCTGATGAAGAACGTGCCGGCGATCGCGCCGTGGACGCCCGAGGACGCGATGAAGAACGGCTTCGTGACGCTGAACCGCGAGGCCGGCTTCAACTCGCCGCTCTATGCGAACCGTCCGTTCTGCTCGTTCGAGAACAATGTCTACCTGCGCCAGCCGTACGCGACGCTGTCGGGGCGCCAGCAGTTCTACGTCGACCACCCGCTGTTCGTGAAGCTCGGCTGCACGACGCCGACGGCGATGCCACCGATGCGCCCGAAGACGTTCCCGTTCGCGTTCTTCACGCCGCACACGCGCCACGGCATCCACTCGCAGTGGCGCACCAACGCGCAGCTGCTGCGCCTGCAGCGCGGCGAGCCCCACGTGTGGCTCAATCCGGGCGATGCGCGCGCGAAGGGAATCGGCGAGGGCGACGAGGTGCGCGTGTTCAACGACGTCGGCGCGTTCTTCGCGCGCGCGAAGCCGATGCCGGCGATTCCGCCGGGCTCGGTGGTGATCGACCATGCGTGGGAGCCGTACCAGTTCCGCGAGCGCCTGGGTCTGAACAACGCGGTCGCCGGGCTGATCTCGCCGCTCGAACTGGTCGACGGCTGGGGACACCTGAAGTTCAGCCCGAACTGGGACGGCAACATGATCGCGTTCGAGTCGGCGGTCGACGTCGAGAGGGCGCCATGAGCGCGCGCCAGCTCGGCATGGTCATCGACCTCAACAAGTGCATCGGCTGCCAGACCTGCACGCTCGCGTGCAAGTCGCAATGGACCGACCGTGACGGGCGCGAGTTCATGTACTGGAACCACGTCGAGACGAAACCCGGCAAGGGTTATCCGCGCGGCTGGGAAGAGGCCGGCGGCGGCTGGGAGCGCGACGGCGAGAAGCTCAGGCCCGGGCGCCTGCCGCGGCTGGCGGAAGACTACGGCGTGCCTGCGGGCTTCGGCCACGACGCCACGCTGTTCGGCGCAGGCAACGCGCCGCTGCGCCCCGACGAGCCGATGCAGTGGGGGCCGAACTGGGAGGAGGACCAGGGCGCGGGCGAGTTCCCCAACGGCTTCTTCTTCTACCTGCCGCGCCTGTGCAACCACTGCAGCAAGCCGGCGTGCGTCGCCGCGTGTCCGCGCCAGGCCGTCGTCAAGCGCGAGGAGGACGGCATCGTGCTGGTCGACCAGGCGCGCTGCCGCGGCTACCGGTACTGCGTGGCTGCCTGCCCGTACAAGAAGATCTACTTCAATCCGCTCGCCGGCCGCTCCGAGAAGTGCATCTTCTGCTACCCGCGCGTCGAGAAGGGCATTCCGCAGGCCTGCGCGTACCAGTGCGTCGGCCGCGCGCGGCACGTGGCATGGCTCGACGACCGCGAGGGCGCGGTGCACCGGCTGGTGCGGCAGTGGAAAGTCGCGCTGCCGCTGCACCCCGAATTCGGCACGCAGCCCAATGTCTACTACGTGCCGCCGCTGTCGCCGCCGTCGTTCGGCCCCGACGGCGCGCCGAGCGACGCGGCGCGCATTCCGGACAGCTATCTCGCGTCGCTGTTCGGCCCGGGAGTGCACGCGGCGCTCGGGACGCTGCAGCGCGAGATTGCGAAGAAGCAGGCAGGCGAGGCCTCGGCGCTGATCGACCTGCTGATCGCGTTCCGGCACGGCGACATGTTCCGGCTCGACCGGCCGCGGGAGCCGCGGCGATGAGGCCGCGCACGCTCGCCGCGCTCGCCCTCGCGTCGATGCCGGTGCTCGCTGCGGCGCAGTCCTCGGTGGCGGGACCGCCGAAGGCGGCGGCGCAACGCGCTGCAGCGGGACCGGGCGCTTCCTCGCCCCGGGGCGCCGCGCTGATCGAGGCGCGCCGCGCAAGCGCTTCGATCGGCGTCGAGGATCTCGATCACCCCGCGTGGGATGCGGCGCCGGCAGCAGGGATCCGGCTCGAGACCGCCTTTGTCGTGCACCAGTCGATCGGCGGCACCGCAGCCGTGCGCGAAGCGGAGGTGCGCGCGTTGCGCGACCGCGCGGGGCTGCTGGTGCGCATCGAGTGGCGCGACGAGCAAGCCGACACGGCGCGGACGCCGCACCGATTCGTCGACGCGGTGGCGCTGCAGTTCCCGCGCGACGGAAAGGCGGCGACGCCGCCGTTCATGGGAGGAGAGCGCCGTGCGGTGAACGTCTGGTACTGGAACGCCGCGACCAACGCGGCCGAGAACCTGCGCGCCGACGGCTTCGGCACGCTGCAGCGCCTGCCAACGCAGGACGTGAGCGCGCATGGACGCCACGCCGAAGGCCGCTGGCGCGTCGCGTTCCGGCGTGCATGGCGCTCGACCGAACCCGGCGCGAGCCGCCTCCCGTCCGCGCCCGGCGACGCCAGCCCGATCGCGTTCGCCGTCTGGCAGGGCGGCAACGACGAGCGCGACGGTTTCAAGGCGGTCACGATGCAGTGGCAGTCGCTCGTCGCTCGCGGGCGCTAGCTCGGGGCGCAAGGGCGACGACGTCTCAGGCGCCCGCTGCGGCCGGCTCGGGTCCCTGCGCGACGCGCGGCAGCGACAGCTCGGCACGCAGGCCGCCGAGTGGCGATTCGCCGAGGGCGACCTCCCCGCCGTAGAGCCGTGCCAGGTCGTCGACGATGGCGAGGCCGAGTCCGCTGCCGGGCACTTCTTCGTCGGCGCGCATCCCCCGCTGCAACATGGCGTCGCGCTGCTCGCGCGGCAGGCCCCGGCCGTCGTCGTCGACCGTGACGACGAGGCGATCGGCCTGCGCGACGGCCGACACCTCGACGCGGTGCGCGGCCCACTTGCACGCGTTGTCGATCAGGTTGCCGAGCATCTCCTGCAGGTCCTGCGCGTCGCCGCGAAACGCCAGCGTCGCGGCCAACGGCTGCACCACGAGGTCGAGCTCGCGGTCGGCGTGCAGGCGCTGCATCGCGCGCATCAGGCCGTCGATGACCGGGCCCAGCGCCGTGCGACTGCTTGCCGACTGCATCGCGGCGGCGGCCGATTGCGCGCGCGCCAGGTGGTAGTCGACCTGCCGGCGCGCCGTGTCCACCTGTTCCCGGACCAGTCCTGCCAGCTCATGGCCGTCGCGCGCCGCGAGCGCCGTGTCCGCGGCGTTCGCAAGCACGCTGAGCGGGGTCTTCAGCGCATGCGCGAGATTGCCTGCCTGCGTGCGGGCGCGCTCGACCACTTCGGCCTTCTGCGCGAGGACGCGGTTGAACTCGTCGACGAGGGGCATCACCTCGGCCGGAAAGCGGCCTTCGAGTCGCTGGGCGCTGCCGCCGTGCACGGCGGCGAGGGCCGCCCGGAGCCGGTTCAGCGGCGCCAGGCCGACGACGACCTGCATCACGGCCGCGAGCACCAGTCCGGCCGCGAGGGCGCCGAGCGCGATCCAGAGGGCGTTCTCGAAGCGTGCGATCGGTTCCTCCATCAGCGCCTCGTCGGAGGCCGCGATGAGCCGCAGCACGCGCGCCTCCCCGGGGCGCGCGTCGTCGAGGCGCATGACGCGCTCGACGGCGCGCAGCCGCGCGCCGCCGGGGCCGTCGATCCGGTGCCGATGGATCTCGCCGTCGGCGGGCGTGTCGTCCGGCACTGCCAGCACTCCGTCCCACAGCGAGCGCGACCGCAGCAGTCCCGCCGTTCCGGCGACTGCGTCCACCTGCCAGTAGCAGCCGGAGTAGGGGCGCTCGAGCCGCGGGTCGCTGAGCGGCAGCGACAGCACCGGTCGGCCCCCGGCGTCGAGCGCGAGGTTGGCGGCGAGCTGGTCGAGATGCGTCGTCAGCTCGGCGTGGAACTGCGCGTCGACGTGAGCGCGGAACAGGCTGCCGAGGCTCCATCCGGCGGCGACGATCGACACGGCGATCCAGAACAGGGTTCCCGCGAGGAGCCGGAACCGCAGCGAACCTCGCGTCGCCCCGTCTGCGATCGGCTCCGTCATTGCGGCTCGACCAGTCGGTAGCCGAGGCCGCGCACGGTTTCGATCATCCCCGGCGGCAGCTTCTTGCGCAGCCGCGCGATGAACACCTCGACGGTGTTCGAGTCGCGGTCGAAGTCCTGCTCGTAGATGTGCTCGACGAGTTCGGCGCGCGAGACCACCTGGTCCCGCCGGTGAATCAGGTACGCGAGCACGCGGTATTCGTGGCCGGTCAGCTGCAGCGCCTGTCCGTCCACGGTTGCGCGGCCGCTGCGCGTGTCGAGCGCGAGCGGACCGCAGCGCAGCTCCGCGCTCGCGTGCCCTCCGGCGCGCCGCAGCAGCGCGCGCAGCCGGGCCAGCAGCTCCTCCATGTGGAACGGCTTGGTCAGGTAGTCGTCGGCGCCGGCGTCGATGCCTGCGACCTTCTCGTGCCAGCTGTCGCGAGCGGTGAGCACGAGCACCGGCATCGCGCGCCCGCTGGCGCGCCACGACTTCAGCACCGTGACGCCGTCGATGCGCGGCAGCCCGAGGTCGAGCACCACCGCGTCGTAGGGTTCCGTTTCTCCCAGGTGACTCGCATCGACGCCGTTGTCGGCACAGTCGACCGCGTAGCCGGCGGCGTGCAGCGCGTCCGAGAGCTGGGCCTGCAGCGTCGGTTCGTCCTCTACGACCAGCAGACGCATCAATCGCCCTTTCGCGGGCGCGCCCGGGCGGCGATGATCGTCCCGTCGCGTGCGTCGACCTCGATCCGCATCCGCGTGCCGCCCGCGCGCAGCAGCTTGATCCGGTACATCCAGCGCCCGCGGCCCTGCTCGTGTTCGCGCTCGAGGTCCACGTCGAGCACCCGCCCGGGAAATTCGCGTTCGATGCGCGCGAGGATCGTTCCCAGCGGCAGGATCTCGCCCGCCTCGAGCGCCTCGCGGGCACGGTCGTGGTCGTCCGTCCGGCCGGCCTGCGCTGTCCCGGCGCCGAGTCCGGCCGCGAGCGCCGCGACGAGCGCGAGCGCGCACAGCAGCGGCCGCCCGCGTCGGGCGCCACCCTCGCGCGTGCCGCGTCGATCAGTCACGCCGCCTGCCTGCATGGCCTTCGCTTCCATGGCACCGCTTATAGCCCGGCGAAGCTGAACGCAGGATGAACGCGCGGTTCAGCTTCGGTTCAGCGGGGCACGCGCAAAGTGCCTTCCGTGCACCGATCGCACGTCGCAAGGTCATCGAGGAACAGGACATGAACAACCGCATCGCACTCCGGGTTTCGTGCATCGCGCTGGCGCTCGCGCTGCCGTTGTCGGCCACGGCCGGTCCGCGCGACGAACAACTGGACCGCTACGCCAGCGCCGCCAGGGCGTCGGACCCGGCTTTCGCGGGATTCTCGGCCGCGCGCGGCAACACCCTTCATACCCGCGCCTTCGGCGCGGGCAAGCCCGACACGCCCGCCTGCACCTCGTGTCACGGCACCGAGCCGCGCGCCGCGGGTCGCACGCCAGCCGGCAAGAGCATCGACGCGATGGCGCTCTCCGCTTCGCCGTCACGTTACACCGACCCCGCGAAGGTCGAGAAGTGGTTCAAGCGCAACTGCAACGAGGTGCTCGGCCGCGAGTGCACGGCGCTCGAGAAGGGCGACTGGCTGACCTTCGTGCTGGGCCAGTGAGGCTGGCCGCCGGCCGAACCGCAAACAGGAGAATCGCATGAAATTCCCGCTTCGACTGCTCGCACCCGTCGCGTTCCTCGCACTGCTCGCGGCGCTCGCGCTGACGCGCGCGCAGGCGGGCGGCAGCCACTACTTCCCGCCCGTGGCCGATCCGGTCGTCAAGGAAGAGTGCGGGAGCTGCCACCTCGCCTTCGCGCCGTCGATGCTGCCGGCGCGATCCTGGCAGACGATGATGGCCGGCCTGCGCGACCACTTCGGCGACGACGCCTCGCTCGAGCCGGCGACGGCGGCGCGCATCACCCGCTACCTGGTCGACAACGCCGCCGACGCCGGCGGGGCGCGATATGGCGCAAAGCTGCTGCGCGGCGTCGCGCCCGGCAGCGCCCCGCAGCGGATCACCGAACTGCCTGCATGGGTCCGCGAACACCGGAAGGTGCCCGATTGGGAGTGGCGGCACAAGGAAGTCCGCACGCGCGCCAACTGCGCCGCGTGCCACTCCGACGCCGACCGCGGCTACTACTACGACGAATGATCGTCGCACGATCGAAGGAAGACATCATGAGCATGGTTCGACTGCATACCGGGCGGGCGCGTACCCTGATCGCGCTGGGATTCGTTCTCGTGCTGGCGAGCGTCGGCCGCTCGCCTGCGCTCGCGGCCGGCGATCCGCCGGCCGCCGGGCAGCCGCAGCAGTGGCTGTCGATCGGCGAGGTGTACCGCAGGCTCGAGACGGCGGGCTACCGCAACGTCGAGAAGATCAAGCGCGAGCACGGCGCGTACGAGGTGCGCGCCACCGATCGCAACGGCGTGCGCGCGAAGCTGCGGGTGGACCCGCGCAGCGGAGAGATCGCAACGCGGCGCGGCGAGGAGCGCTGGCGCGACGCCGAGCGCGCGTCCCGGAGCGGGCGCGAGCGCAGCCCCGCAGGCGAGTGCAACCGTCGCCGCTGTCGCGACGACCTGCCATCGGCAGCTCCGGGGACGGCGCGCTGAACTGATGCAACGAAAGGAGATGATCCGATGAAGACCCTGCTCGCAGGACTGCTGGCCGTCGTCGTTGCCGCCTGGGGATCGGCGGCCGTCGTCGGCGTCGCCGGCGTCGACGCGCATCCGCTGTGGCTGGCCCGCCAACAGGCGCTCTTCCTGAGCGGCTACCTGTCGATCGCGCTGATGTCGCTCGCGATGGTGCTGGCGACGCGGCCCGGCTGGCTCGAGACGCCGCTCGGAGGGATGGACCGCGTCTACCGGACGCACAAGTGGGCCGGGATTCTCGGCGTCGCTTTCGGCGCGCTTCACTGGCTGGTCGAGATGTCGGACGACATCCTGAAGTCGACGATCGGTCGCCAGGGCCGGGTGCCGAAGGAGAAGTTCGCCGGCGGCTTCGAGATCGCGCGCGACCTGGCGGAGGAGATGGGCGAGTGGGCGATCTACGCGCTGCTCGCGATGCTGGCCATCACGCTGTGGAAGAAGTTCCCGTATCGTCCCTGGCGCGCGCTGCATCGCGCGATGCCGGTGCTGTATCTCGCGGTGGCGTTTCACTCGCTGATGCTCGCCCCCGCCGACTACTGGTCCGGGCCGGCTGGCTGGATGCTGGGCACGCTGGTCGGCGTCGGGGTGGCGAGTGCGGTCGGCTCGCTGTCCGGCCTGATTGGTCGCGCGCGTGCCGCGACCGGCGAGGTCGTCGCGATCGAGCGCACCGCGCCGGACGTCACGACCGTGCGCTGCCGGCTCGATCGCTCGTGGCGCGGGCATCGCCCGGGTCAGTTCGCGTTCGTGACCTTCCATCCCGACGAGGGCGCGCATCCGTTCACGATCGCGGGCGCGGACCTGGGCAACCGGAGCGTCAGTTTCGAGGTCAAGGCGCTCGGCGACTACACCCGCGGTCTCGCACAGCGCCTGCAGGCGGGGCAGCCGGTGCGCGTCGAGGGACCCTACGGCCGGTTCGACATCGCTCGCTGCGATCGCAACGCGAAGCAGGTCTGGGTTGCCGGCGGCATCGGCGTCACGCCGTTCCTGGCCTGGCTCGAATCGTTGCAGGCCGACCCCGCGCGGGCGCCCGAGGCCGAGCTGCACTACTGCACCCGCGACCGCGCCGCCGATCCGTTCGTCGCGCGCCTCGAGAAGCTGTGCGCGACGCTGCCGGGCGTGGGCCTGACCGTGCACGGCGCGCGGCAGGGTGACTTGCTCGACGCCGACACGCTTGCGACGTCGCTGCGCAGCGCGGGTTCCGCCGAGGTCTGGTTTTGCGGCCCGCGGGGACTCGCCGATGCGCTGCGCGGCGCGTTCGCCGGGATCGGCACCCGGTTGCGGTTTCACCAGGAGGCCTTCGAGATGCGCTAGCGACGACTTCTTTCGACGACCACCGTTTCAATCACGGCCGATCCGCGCACGCCGCGCGAGGCCGACGCACATCACCCAATGGAGAGCCTCATGAAGATTCGATCGATCGCGGTTGCCGCTGCACTGTGCGCAGGCGTCGCGGGATCCGCACTCGCTGCCACCGCGGCGGACAGCCACTCGCACGGCCACGGCACCGTGAAGCTGCAACTCGACGCCGGCAAGAAGTGGGCCACCGACGAAGCGCTGCGTCGCTCGATGGGGGGCATCCGAGAGGCGATGGCCGCCTCGCTGCAGGACATCCACCGCAACCGGATGTCCGCGCAGGCATACGACGCGCTGTCGAAGAGCGTCGAGGGCGAAGTCGCGCGCATCGTCGCCGAGTGCAAGCTCGATCCGAAGGCGGACGAGCAACTGCACGTCGTGCTCGCCGACGTACTCGACGGCGTCGAGCGCATGGCCGGCAAGGCGAAGGGCAAGAGCCGGCGAAGCGGCGCCGACAAGGTCGCAGGCGCGCTCGCGAGCTACGCGAAGTACTTCGACGACCCGGGGTTCAAACCGCTCGCGCACTGAGGCTGCGGCGATTCCCGATCCCCTCGCGCCGGCGTTGTCTTTTTCCGGCGCCGAAGCCGCAGCGGTAGTCTGGCTGAAACCAGGAGGGAGCCGCCATGCCGCCACGCGCGACCGCGCAGGATTTCGACCAGGAACTGCTGATCCTCTTCGACGCGTACGTGCACGGGGACGTCGACCGGCGCGGCTTCCTGAGGGAGGCGCGCCGGTTCGCGAAGGCAGGCGTGAGTGCGGCCGCACTGCTGGCGGCGCTGAGCCCCGACTTCGCCGCCGGCCAGCAGGTGCGCCCCGACGATGCGCGCCTGAAGGGCGAGCGCGCCGAGGTGCCGTCGCCCGCCGGCCACGGCAAGGTCGGCGGTTACCTGGCGCGTCCGGCCGCGGCCGGCTCGACGCGCCTGCCCGCCGTGCTGGTGATCCACGAGAACCGCGGGCTCAACCCGCACATCGAGGACATCGCGCGCCGGCTCGCGCTCGACGGCTTCATGGCCTTCGCGCCCGATGCGCTGTCGCCGCTGGGCGGCTACCCGGGCGACGAGGACAAGGCGCGCGAGGCGTTCGCGACGCTCGACCAGGCGAAGACGCGCGAGGACTTCCTGGCTTGCGCTCGATGGCTGGCGGCGCGCGCCGACGGCAACGGCAAGTCCGGCGCGGTGGGTTTCTGCTACGGCGGGGGCATCGTGCACTGGCTGGCCACCCGCCTGCCCGGCCTGGACGCGGCGGTCGCCTTCTACGGCAACACGCCGGCGCCGGGCGAAGCGGCTCGCGTGAAGGCGCCGTTGCAGGTGCACCTGGCGGGAATCGACGAGCGCATCAACGCCGCCTGGCCGGCCTACGAGGCGGCGCTCGCGGCAGCGGGCGCGCGCTTCGAGGTGCACCGGTATCCGGGCACGCAGCACGGGTTCAACAACGACACCACGCCGCGCTACGACGCGTCAGCGGCGCAACTCGCGTGGGACCGGACGCTCGCCTTCCTGCGACGCCACCTCGCGTGACGCCTGCGCTGCCGACTCGCGCGCGAATCCCCAGCGCGCCAGCGTCGACACCACCGCACCGGTGAACGCGTCGTTGCGGTCGCCGGCCACCATGTGCCGCGCGTCGGCGACGTCGACGAACTCGACGTGCGGCATTGCGGCGAGGAACTCGCGCGCGACCTCCTCGGTGACGAGGTCGCTCATGCGCCCGCGCACCAGCAGCATCGGCAGCCGGATGTTGCGCGCCGCGTCCATCAGGCGCTCGGGCGTCGTGGTGTGGTCGTCGGTCACGTCGAGGAATCGCGGATCCCAGTGCCAGCGGTAGCGGCCGTCGTCGCCCAGGCGCAGGTTCTTCGCCAGCCCCGCGGGGTTGTGGCGGCGCGGCCGGCCGGTGTAGCGCGCGATGACGTCGGCCGCTTCGTCGAGCGACGCGAAGCCCTCCTCGACGTTCTGTCCCATGAAGCGAACGACGGCCATCGCGCCGTCGCGGTTCATGTTCGGCGCGATGTCGACCAGGACGACGGCGCGGAACAGCGCCTCGTCGCTCTCGCCCTGCGCGACCATCGCGCTCAGGCCCCCGAGCGACGCGCCGATGACCACCGGCGGCGCGGAGCACGAGCGCGCGAGCGCGCGCAGGTCCTCGGCGAGACGGTCCAGCGAGTAGTCGCCGCCGGTCGACCAGCCGCTCTCGCCGTGGCCGCGGTGATCGTAGGCGATCGCCTGCCATCCGGCTTCGACCAGTGCGCGCGCGGTGCCGCCCCACGCATGCCGCGTCTGGCCGCCGCCGTGCGCGAGGATCACCGGCGGCGCGCCGGCCGCGCCGTAGACGTCGGCGACCAGGCGCACGCCGTCGTCCATCGGGAACTCGCGTCGGGTCTTTCTCATGTCGTGCTGCGCGGCGCCGGGCGCGATCGGGGTCCGTGCCGCGCGCGGCTCCGACCCTCGCGCGTCGCCGGCGCGGGGCCTCAGGCCGAGACGATCAACGGGCGTCCCGTCGCGGCCCGCATCCGGTTGGCCTGCCCGGTGTCGAGGTACTCGTCGATGCGGGCGACCCGGCCGTCGCGCACGGTGATGAAGATGCACGCCGGCATCAGGATCTCGTCGCCCGCGGGCGTGGTCGCGCGCAGCACGTGCCGCTGCAGGACGCGGCCGTCGGCGAGCTGGATACGCTCTTCGACGTCGTAGCGCACGCGCGGCACGTGCTCGCACATGGCCTTCAGCGTCTGCACGTTGGCCGCCTTGTCCATGCACGCGCGCGTGAAGTTGTGCCACACCTGCACGTCGTCGGCGTAGAGGTCCGCCACGGCTTCGGTGTCCTTGCTCTCGATGGCCGCGAAGAAGCGGGCCACGGTCTTCAGTTCTGGAGTGTCCATGCGGCGAATCTAACCCGAAAAGAGGTTCCCGACCAAGCCGCCGCAACGCCCGGGGTCAGCGGCGCCGTCCGTGCAGCAGCGCCTGCGCGCCGACTGCGCCGAGCGTGAACGTGATCATCAGCAGCCCGAGGTTCACCGCGTTCTCGTGCGGAACGAGCCCCACGACGTAGCCGGCCAGGGCCCCCGTCAGCTGCTGCGTGAGTCCCCCCACCGCCGCCGCGGATCCGGCGAGCGCGGGCACCACGCCCACCGTGCCCGAGAGCACGTGGGGCATCAGCGCGCCGTGCCCGAAGCCGAGCAGCATCAGCGGCAGCGCGAACGCGAGCGCGGTCTGGACGCCGGCGAGCCCCAGCGCGAGCATCAACGCGAGCCCGGCGAGGGTCAGGACCTGGCCGAACGCCATCATCGACCGTTCACCGACCCGGTGCACGAGCCGGCTGGTCACGTAGTTGCCGACCATGTAGGTGACCGGCACGCACATGATGTACCAGCCGAGCGAGGCCGGTCCGACGCCGTAGCGGCCGAGCACGATCGGCGCGCCCGCCAGGAACACGAAGAAGGCGCCGGTGGTCAGCGACAGCACGGCGACGTAGAGCAGGAAGACGGTGTGCCTTGCGAGCTGCGCGTACGACCCCAGCATCGCGCGCAGCCAGTGCACGTCGCGCTCGACCCGCGGGGCCAGCGACGGCAGCCCGCGCCACGCGGCTGCCAGGCACACCACCGCCGCCACTGCGGCCAGGACGAAGTTGGCCTCCCAACCCAGGCGCACGTGGATCTGCCCGCCGACGAGCGTCGCGAACGGCGGCACCAGCCCCATGACCATTCCCATGTACGCCATGATCCGGGTGCGCTGCGGCCCGTCGAACAGGTCCTGCACCATCGCGCGCCCGACTACCACGCCGGCTGCACCGCCCGCGCCCTGCAGCACCCGCGCGGCGGTCAGCGTCGCCAGCGTCGGCGCCAGCGCCGCCAGCGCCGATCCGACTGCGGCGATCACGAGGCCGATCATCAGGACCGGCTTGCGCCCGTAGCGGTCGGACAGCGGGCCGTGGACCAGCTGGAAGACGCCGTAGGCGACCATGAAGCCGCTGAAGGTCAGCTGGACCTCGGTCTGCGTGCCGCCGAAGATCGCGCCCCATTCCTGCATCGACGGCAGGCACAGCGTCATCACGAACAGCCCGAAGGCGAGTTGCGTGAGCAGGTTGGCGATCAGCAGGCCGTCGGGCTGGCGGGGCGCCTCGAGGGGGGATCGGTGGGCGCTCATCGGAAGCGGGTGCGCCCCCGTCGATACGCGATCCACCCGCCCAGCATCCCGCCCAGGTGCGCGAAGTGCGCCATGCCCGACGCGGTGCCGGTCACGCCCATCACCACTTCGATCACGGCGAACAACGCGACGAACATTCGCGCCGGCATCGGGATCGGCGGGAACAGCAGCATCACGGTGCGGTTCGGAAACGCGATGCCGTAGCTCAGCAGCACCGCGTAGACGCCGGCCGAAGCCCCGATCACCGGCAGCCCCTCGCTCCCGAACGCCTCGCCCAGCAGCGCTTGCGCGATCGCGCCGGTGACGACTCCGCAGAAATACCCGAGGGCAAGCCGCCGCGCGCCCCAGGCCCGCTCGACGTCCGAGCCGAACATCCACAGCGCGAACATGTTGAACAGCAGGTGCATCGGCCCGCCGTGCAGCAGGCTGTAACTCACCAGCGTCCACGGCGCGGCGACGAGGTTCGTCCACGGCGACGGCCACAGCGCGAACCACTGGATGGCCAGCGGGCCGAGCAGGGCCTGGATCAGGTAGCCGACGGCGTTGGCCGCGATCAGGAATCGGACGAGCGGGGGAAGCACGACCGGCAGGTTACACCGGCGCGCCGGATCATGCCGGCGCCGCCACCTGCCGGCGGGGCTGCTCGCGGGCGCTGCTGCTTTCGCGGGCGGCTACTTGCCGGGGCAACTCCCCGTCGTCGAGGCGACCTTGCCGGCGAGCAGCAGGAAGTTCGCGAACGGCCCCATGTTGCCCATCGCTTCGAGCTTCGGCCCGTCGAAACCGAGGCGCCCGAGCAGCATCGCGCGCATCGGGCCGTAGTCGCCGCGTCCCATCTCGACCCAGCGCGCGGTCTCGGCGCTCATCACGTAGTCGACGCCGCCGTCGAGTTTCGCGCCTTGCGGAGCGCCGCCGCCGACGCACGCGGCCTTGCCGTCCCTCAGCGCGATGCGCAGTTCGGCGGTCGGCGTGCTGCCGCAGTCGCTGCGATACAGCTGCAGGATCTTGTACCCGCGCCCGTTGTCGTTGGCCACCCAGCCGCTCTCGACGAGCTGGCCGGTAAGCACGGGATCGCGATTCCATGCCTCGCAGGCGGCCTGCGCCCACTCGCCCGACATCAGCGGGGATGCCGCCGACGCAGGCGCGGCGATGGCGAGCGCGGCCAGCGCCGCGGCGAGTTGTTTTCGATTCATCGGTGGTCTCCCCTTTTTCGCGCCGTGCAGCCTCACCGGTAGCGGCGGCTCATTTCGTCGAGCGACAGCGGCTTGATCCCGGGCGCCCGACCCGCGCAGCCGAACGCCTCGAAGCGGGCCTCGACGATGCCGCGCGCGGCCTCCTTCGCGGCCGCGAGCGCCTTGCGGGGGTCGAACTCCGAGGTCTGGATCGCGAACACGCGGCGCATCGCGCCGGTCATCGCGAGCCGGATGTCGGTGTCGATGTTGATCTTGCGCACGCCGTTGTCGATGCCGCGCCGGATTTCCTCCACCGGTACGCCGTAGGTCTCGCGGATGTCGCCGCCGTAGCGGCGGATGATCGCGAGCCATTCCTGCGGCACGCTGGAGCTCCCGTGCATGACCAGGTGCGTGTTCGGGACCGCGGCGTGGATCTGCGCGATGCGGTCGATCGCCAGGATGTCCCCGGTCGGCTTGCGCGTGAACTTGTAGGCGCCGTGGCTGGTGCCGATCGCGATCGCGAGCGCGTCGACCCCGGTGCGCTCGACGAAGTCGCGCGCCTGCCCGGGGTCGGTGAGCAGCATGTCGCGGCCGAGCTTGCCGGCGGCGCCGACGCCGTCTTCCTCGCCGGCCTCGCCGGTCTCGAGCGAGCCGAGGCAGCCGAGCTCGCCTTCGACCGACACGCCGACCGCGTGCGCGAACTCGCACACCTTGCGCGTGACCTCGACGTTGTAGTCGTAGCTGGCCGGCGTCTTCGCGTCTTCCAGCAGCGAGCCGTCCATCATCACGCTCGTGAAACCCGAGCGGATCGCCTGCCGGCAGACCGCGGGCGACGCGCCGTGATCCTGGTGCAGCACGACCGGGATGTCCGGATGCGCCTCGACGGCCGCGAGCACCATGTGGCGCAGGTACGGTTCGCCCGCGTACTTGCGCGCGCCGGCCGACGCCTGCAGGATCACCGGACTCTGCGTGCGCTGGGCGCCCTCCATGATCGCGTGGATCTGCTCGAGGTTATTGACGTTGAACGCGGGCACCCCGTAGCCGTGCTCGGCGGCATGGTCGAGCACCTGTCGAAGCGAAACGAACGCCATGATGTTCAGGCGTCCGCGGTCGCGGGGATCGCCTGCACGCCGACGTGGCGCTCGACGAGTCCTGCGAGCGCCTCGGCGGTGAGGCCGAAATGGCGGTACAGCGCCGCCGCCGGAGCCGATTCGCCGAAGGTGTCGACGCCGAGCGCGGCCGTGCAGCCGTACTGCGACCACCAGCGGCTGACGCCGGCCTCGACCCCGAAGCGCGGGAGCCCGGCGGGCAGCACGGCGTTGCGCCACGCCGCGTCCTGGCGGTCGAACACCGTGCTCGACGGCATCGACACCACGCGCACCGCGACGCCGCGCGCATCGAGCAGCTGCTGCGCGTCGATCGCAAGCGCCACCTCGGAGCCCGTCGCGAGCACGACCGCGACCGCGTGCTCGCGGTCGCTCAGGACGTAGGCGCCGCGCCGGATCATCGCCACCTGCTCGGGTGAGCGCGCCTGCGCCGGCAGGTTCTGCCGCGACAACAGCAGCGCGCTCGGGCGAGCAGTCTCGCCGAGCGCGCCGACCCAGGCGGCGGCAGTCTCGGCGGCGTCGCACGGGCGCCAGACGTCGAGGTTCGGGATCAGGCGCAGGCTCGCCGCATGCTCGACCGCCTGGTGCGTCGGCCCGTCCTCGCCGAGCCCGATCGAGTCGTGCGTGAAGACGTGGACGACGCGCTGGCGCATCAGCGCGGCCATCCGGATCGCGTTGCGGCTGTAGTCGCTGAAGGTGAGGAAGGTGCCGCCGTAGGGGACGAAGCCGCCGTGCAGCGCGATGCCGTTCATGATCGCGGCCATGCCGAACTCGCGCACGCCGTAGTTGACGTGGCGACCGCCGGCGGCGCCGCCGCGCACTGCGCCGCAGCCGGGGAACTCGGTCAGGTTCGACCCGCTCAGGTCGGCCGAGCCGCCGATCAGCTCGGGCACCTTCGCCGCGAGCGCGGCCAGCACGTTCTGCGAGGCCTTGCGCGTCGCGACCGTGTCCTGCGAGCGCCCGAACGAGGACATCGCCGACACGAGCGTCTGCGCGAAGTCGTCCGGCAGGTCGCCACGCATGCGGCGCGCGAGTTCGCGCGCGAGTTCCGGGTGCGCGGCCTGGTAGTCGCCGAAGCGGCGCTGCCAGTCGCGGCAGGCCTGCTCGCCGCGCTCGACTGCGCTCCACGCCTGCTGGACGTCCTTCGGCACCTCGAACGGCGCGTAGGGCCAGGCGAGGGCGGTGCGCGTCGCCCGGATTTCGTCGCTGCCCAGCGGCTCGCCGTGGACCTTGGCGCTGCCGGCGCGGCCCGGCGAACCGTGGCCGATCTGCGTGCGGCACACGACCAGGCTCGGCGCGTCCTCGCACTGGCGCGCGCGCGCCAGCGCGGCGTCGATCGCGTCGATGTCGTGGCCGTCGACCGGCCCGATCACGTTCCAGCCGTAGGCGCGAAAGCGCGCCGGCGTGTCGTCCGGGAACCAGGGCCCGACCTGGCCGTCGATCGAGATGCCGTTGTCGTCGTACAGCGCGACCAGCTTGCCCAGCTTCCACGCCGCGGCCAGCGAGCAGGCCTCGTGGCTGAGGCCCTCCATCAGGCAACCGTCGCCGAGAAAGACCCAGGTGCGGTGGTCGACGATCGCGTGGCCGTCGCGGTTGAACTCGTCGGCGAGCAGCTTCTCGGCCAGCGCCATGCCGACCGCGTTGGCGAGCCCCTGCCCGAGCGGCCCGGTCGTGGTCTCGACGCCGGGGGTGACGCCGACCTCGGGGTGCCCGGGCGTGCGGCTGTGCAGCTGACGGAAGTTGCGCAGCTCGTCGATCGGCAGGTCGTAGCCGGTCAGGTGCAGCAACGCATACAGCAGCGCCGACGCATGCCCGTTCGACAGCACGAAACGGTCGCGATCCGGCCAGCGCGGGTTGCCCGGGTGGTGCTTCAGGTGCCGGTCCCACAACGCGACCGCCATGTCGGCCATGCCCATCGGGGCGCCCGGATGCCCGCTGCGCGCGTTCTCGACGGCGTCGATCGCAAGCATCCGCAGCGCGTTGGCCATGCGGCGGTCGCGCAGCGGCCGGTAGCCGCTGCGGCTGGTCGGGGTCGGGACGGCGAGCAGCGCTTTCATCCGAGTTCTCCGGGAGGGTCTCCCGCAGACTCTAGAAGTGCCGCCGCCTCATTTGAAGTCAGGAATTATTGGGTTCGACTTCAGGAAAACCTGAATTCAATCCCGGTCCTCGTGCAGTGCGAAGCGCGCGCCGCCGCGCTCGCGCAGCATGCTGAAGCGCAGGGCCGGCCAGCGCTCCTGCGCCACGGTCAGCTCGTGCGGCGAGCGCAGCAGCCACGTCGGCGCGTCGGCCGCGTCGAGCGCGATCCGCGCGGCGTTCTGGTCGATGAAGTTCGCGACCATCGCTTCGTCGTCGCCGTCGATCCAGCGCGCGGCGACGAACGGCGCCGGCGCGATCCGCGCCTCGACGTTGTACTCCACGCGCAAGCGGTGCGCGACGACCTCGAACTGCAGTTCGCCCACCGCGCCGAGCAGCAGGCGGCTGCCGCCGTCCTGCCGGAACACCTGGATCGCGCCCTCGTCGCCGAGCTGCGCGAGCGCGGCGCGCAGCTGCTTCATCTTCATCGGGTCGACGACTTCGATGCTGCGGAAGGATTCGGGTGCGAAGAAGGGCAGCCCGCTGAAGTGCAGCGTCTCGCCTTCGGTGAGCGTGTCGCCCAGGCTCAGCGTGCCGTGGTTCGGGATGCCGATGATGTCGCCCGGATACGCCTCGTCGACCAGGTCGCGCCGCTGCGACAGGAAGGTGACCACGTTCTGCGGGCGCAGCGAGCGCTTCGTGCGCGTGTTGAAGAGCGCCATGCCGCGCTCGAAGCGCCCCGAGCAGACGCGCACGAACGCGACGCGGTCGCGATGCTGCGGGTCCATGTTCGCCTGCACCTTGAAGACCACGCCGCTGAACTTCGGTTCGTCGGGCGCGACCATGCGCTCGTCGGCGTGTTTCGACCCGGGCATCGGCACCAGGTCGACGATCGAGTCGAGCACTTCGCGCACGCCGAAGTTGTTGATCGCCGAGCCGAAGAACACCGGCGTCTGGCGTGCCGCGAGGAACTGCTCGCGATCGAACGCGGGCGAGGCGCCGCGCACCAGTTCGATCTCGGCCACCGCGTCGAGCCACTCCTGGCCGAGCGTGGCGGCCTGCGCCGGGTCGGCCACGTCGACCAGTTCCGCTTCCTCGACATCGCGGTCCATGCCGGCGCGGAAGCGCCGCACGCGATCGATGCGCAGGTCGTAGACGCCGCGGAAGCGGTTGCCCATCCCGACCGGCCAGGTGAACGGGATCGGGGCCATCGCGAGCTCGCGCTCGATTTCGTCGAGCAGGTCGAGCGGGCCGCGCACCTCGCGGTCGAGCTTGTTGACGAAGGTGACGATCGGGATGTTGCGGCTGCGGCAGATCTTGAGCAGCCGCAAGGTCTGCGACTCGATGCCGTTGGCGGCGTCGATCACCATCAGCGCGGCGTCGACCGCGGTCAGCACGCGGTAGGTGTCCTCGGAGAAGTCCTGGTGGCCGGGCGTGTCGAGCAGGTTGATGACGCAGTCGCGGCGCACGAACTGCATCACCGAACTCGCCACCGAGATGCCGCGCTGCTTCTCGATCTCCATCCAGTCGGAGGTGGCGTGGCGGCTCGCCTTGCGCGCCTTCACGCTGCCGGCGATCTGGATCGCGCCTGAGAACAGCAGCAGCTTCTCGGTCAGGGTCGTCTTGCCGGCGTCGGGGTGGGAAATGATGGCAAACGTGCGTCTACGCCGTACCTGCTCTGCGATCTGCCCGTCTGCCATCAATCACTTCCCGCTTTATGTACACAGCTATGTACGCAGCCGGAACCGGCGCGCTTCTGAGCCTTTCAGCATGATAACCTAAAAATCGCGTGACATGATAACCTAGATATGATACAACTTAAAAACCTAGAAATTGCAAAGCAGGAGAACCTAGAAAAGGATGGCCACCCCCGCAGACAAGCTTGCCCAGTCACTTGCCGCCCTGAAGACGCTTCAGGACGCCGGGGTCGTCGCCATCCGCACGACGCACCTTACCCGTGTCCACCGCGAACGCCTGCTGAAAAACGGCTTCATCAGGGAGGTCATGAAGGGCTGGTACATCCCCGCCCGGCCAGACGGCCCGGCGGGCGAAAGCACTGACTGGTACGCCTCCTTCTGGTCCTTCTGCGGTGCCTATCTGTCGGAGCGCTTTGGCGAGGACTGGTGCCTCGCCGCCGAGCATTCCATCGCGCTGCATACGGGGAACTGGACGGTTCCCAGGCAGCTCCTTGTGCGGGCGACCAAGGGCGGCAACAAGCCGACCGGACTCCTGCACAACACGTCGATCTTCGATGTCCGCCTCGACCTGCCTGATGCCGGGGACACCGAGATCATCGACGGGCTACGGGTGATGCGCCTCCCCGCCGCCCTGATCGCCTGTGGTCCCGGACATTTCCAGGCACGTCCCGTCGAGATGCGGGCCGCGCTCGCCATGCTGTCTGACGCCTCGGATGTCTTGAGCCGCCTTCTGGCCGGGGGCCACAGCAGCGTCGCCGGAAGGCTCGCCGGGGCCTTCCGGAACATCGGACGCGGCCAGATCGCCGACGCCATCCTTGAGACCATGCGGGCCGCTGGCTACGTGGTCGGCGAGACCGATCCGTTTGCCGACCGACCGCCAGTCCCCATCGGCCAGCGCGAAACCTCCCCTGCCGTCAATCGGCTGCGCATGTCATGGGCGGTCATGCGCGAGCACGTCCTCGCGGGCTTCCCCAAAGCGCCGGGGCTGCCCGCCGACAAGGGGGCATACCTGCATCAGGTCGAGGATGTCTACGCGACCGATGCGTACAACTCGCTCTCCATTGAAGGCTACAGGGTCAGCGCGGAACTGATCGAGCGCGTCCGCTCCGGGGACTGGAATCCGGACAACGCGCGAGATCGTGAGCATCAGGACGCTCTTGCCGCGCGCGGCTACTGGCAGGCCTTTCAGAAGGTCCAAGCAAGTGTTGGCAGGATTCTCGAAGGCAACAACGGGGGTGACGTGGCGCGGGAGGACCACGGCGGCTGGTACCGGGAACTGTTCGGCCCAAGCGTCGCGGCAGGGATCGTGCGGCCAGCCGATCTGGCTGGATACCGCAACGGCCCCGTCTACATCCGCCACTCGATGCATGTCCCGCCGCGCCGGGAGGCGGTCCGCGAACTGATGCCTGCGCTCTTCGACCTTCTGCGCGATGAGACCGAACCGGGTGTCCGCGTGGTTCTCGGGCATTTCTTCTTCGTCAACGTGCACCCGTATCTCGACGGAAACGGGCGCATGGGCCGTTTCCTGATGAACGCGATGCTTGCCTCGGGCGGCTACCCGTGGACGGTCATCCTCCTCGCGCAGCGCACCCGCTACATGACCGCGCTTGAATCGGCAAGCGTCGAGCAGGACATCCGTCCATTCGTGGACCTTCTGGCAGAACTGGTCGAGCGGCGCTAGTGCCGCTGATGCTGATCATCGCGCTGCTGAACGCGCCGAGAAGATCGGGCGACCCTTCCGGGCCTTTGCTCTTCGCCTTGCCGAAGGCCGCGATGAGATCGGCCTCGCGCCGCACCTCCACCGGCTCCGCGACGGCGACCAGGTGCTCCAGCGACGGCATCACGTCCTCGCCGCCACGATCCCGTATGCGCTGATCTGCGCGCTCGTCGCGCATGAAGGCCCGTGCATCGTCGCTTCGCTGCCAGGCGTCCGTGACCGCCCGCATGTGGTCGGCCTTCGAGAGTCCGGTCTCTTGTTTTTGCACCTGCTCATGCAGCGAGACCTGCCCGACCTGCCGCGATTTCTCATAGCCCTTGGGCAGCGAGATTCCATGATCGCGGGCGAAGGCCCGCGTCACGCGCATCAGCTTGTCATGGTCGAAGGCAAGGTGGACGGCCCGGCAATGTTCTGGATCGATACGCGACCAGACCACATGCACTGTCGAACCAGCTCCGCAAGAGAAATCTAACTTTCGCGTATCTCAGGTACGCGAAAGTCGATATCAGTGGCTGATCCGTTTGTGACCTGGAAACCGCGCAGCATGGAAACCTGGAAACGGCCAGGCGGCCTTCTCGCCCCGTCCCGCTGGGTGCGCGCCGCTCAACGCGGCC
Organism: Burkholderiaceae bacterium; assembly: GCA_024711155.1. Classification (GTDB taxonomy): domain Bacteria; phylum Pseudomonadota; class Gammaproteobacteria; order Burkholderiales; family Burkholderiaceae_E; genus Zeimonas. The sequence continues at coordinate 11,498 of JANJTK010000018.1, read as the reverse complement.
GCAACGCCTCGCCCCAGCCCTGGAGCGGGCCGAGCGGATTGCGCGTGACCTGCCTCTCGCGCAGGTTGGGCTGCCCGCCGAAGGTGCGGTAGACGGCCAGGTCGTCGACGAACAGGATCAGCGCGCTGAAGGTCCAGCCGTTGACGTCGACCTCGCGGCGAAACGCGAGCGAGTCGAGCCAGAAGCTGCCGATCCGGTCGCGCCGCACACGGCGCGCCGCCACTGCATAGCCGCTGCACGACTTGCCGGCCGTCAGGCAGGCGCGAATGCCCGGCTCGTACTCCTCGGGACGCAGCGCGCTGCCGGCCGCGAAGCGCTGGACGATCTCGGGGTAGGTGAGGATCGTCACGGCCGGGTTCACGCGCGGGTCGAAGCCGCTGGCGACCACGGCCGACTTGCGGGTGATGAAGGGTTCGATCGCCTCGACCGCGTCGCGCGCTTCGTCGAAGGTGTGCCAGCCGACCTGCGTCGAATCGCTGGCGTCGGGCAGCAAGGACTGGCAGCCCGCGCCGCCGGCCGCCAGCAGGGCCGCAGCCGCCAGTCGCCGGATTGCGCGCCGGGCGCGGAATGCGCGGCGACGCTGCGCGCCCGGGCCAGCCACCGCGATCGGGCCAGCCACGGCGATCGGCGCGGCGGGGGCGGGTTGCGTCCTTCGATTCATCGTGCTGCGCTCTTGCGGATGGCATTGTGCCGAATCGGGCTCGACTCGCCCGCATCGGGCCGGGGGCGGGCAATGGAGCGCGCCCTCCAGCCCCGAGGTTGCATCGTCGTCCGAAAGGCGGACAATAGCGCTTTTCACCGCTGCCCTCCCGCCCAGACCGCGGAGGCACCTCTGAACGGCCCCATTTGAGCACCACCTTCGATACTTTCGGCCTCGCCGAACCCATCCTGCGAGCAGTCACCGAACTCGGCTACAGGGAACCCACACCGATCCAGGCGCAGGCGATTCCGATCGTCATGCAGGGGCGCGACGTGATGGGCGCAGCCCAGACCGGCACCGGCAAGACGGCCGGCTTCGCGCTCCCGATCCTGCAGCGGCTGATGCCGCACGCGAACATGAGCGCGTCGCCGGCGCGCCACCCGGTGCGGGCGCTGATCCTCGCGCCGACCCGCGAACTCGCCGACCAGATCTACGAGAACGTGCGCGACTATGCGAAGCACACGGGCCTGAGGTCGGCCGTCGTGTTCGGCGGCGTCGACATCAAGCCGCAGATCGCCGCCCTGCGCCAGGGCTGCGAGATCCTGATCGCCACCCCGGGGCGGCTGCTCGACCACATGGGGCAGAAGACGGTCTCTCTCGGGCAGGCCGAAATGCTGGTGCTCGACGAAGCCGACCGGATGCTCGACATGGGCTTCCTGCCCGACATCCAGCGCATCCTGCACGCGCTGCCGGCGCGCCGCCAGAACCTGATGTTCTCGGCCACCTTCTCGGGCGAGATCCGCAAGCTCGCCGAGGCGTTCCTGAACGACCCGGTCCTGATCGAGGTCGCGCGGCGCAACGCCACCGCCGAGAACGTCGAGCAGCTCGTCTTTCGGGTCGCCGACCTCGACGCCAAGCGCGCCGCGGTCGCGAAGCTCGTGCGCGAGCGCGAGCTGGCGCAGGTGATCGTGTTCACGAACACCAAGATCGGCGCCGGCCGGCTTGCGCGCCCGCTCGAGCGTGACGGGCTCAACGCGGCTGCGATCCACGGCGACAAGAGCCAGCAGGAACGGCTCGCAACGCTGGAAGCCTTCAAGAAGGGCGAGATCGCGGTGCTGGTCGCCACCGACGTCGCGGCGCGCGGCCTCGACATCGCCGAACTGCCGGCGGTCATCAACTACGACCTGCCGTACAACGCCGAGGACTACGTGCACCGCATCGGCCGCACTGGTCGCGCGGGCGCGAGCGGCGTCGCGCTGTCGCTGATGGTCGGCAGCGACGAGCGGCTGCTCGACGACATCGAGAAACTGATCAAGCGCAAGCTGACGCCCGAACAGCTCGACGTCGGAACGTCCGATGCGCGCCCGCGACGCGAAGGGCGTGAGGGACGCGAAGGACGCGACGGGCGCGAAGGACGCAGCGACGGCGGACCGCGTCGCCGGCGCGCCGAAGGCGAGACGCGCACTGCGCGCGAGACGCGCGCTCCGGCCGTGGCCGGCCACTCCAGCGATCCATTCTTCTCCCGGCCGTACGAGCCGTCGGCTGGCGCGACCGCAGCGCCAGCGACCACCGCGGACTCGGCACAGGAGCGTCCCGCGTCCGGCGCGCCGCGCAAGGCTGCGCGCCCGGTCGCTGCGCTGCTGGGCGGCGGCCGCAAGACCTGACGGGCGCAACCGCTCGGGTCGTCAGTCGACGTTCCAGCGCGAGCGCGCCCAGCGCGCGATGGCCTCAGGCCAGAACTGCGCCGGCGACGGCGCGCTGATGGCCCCCAGTCCGAGAAAGCCGAGCGCCGCGTTCAGCGCTGCGACGCCATGCTCAGCGTCGACCGGAGGGGCGCCGGTCTGCTTCGAGAGCTTGTTCCCGTGCGCGTCGAGCAGCAACGGGAGGTGCAGGTAGCGCGGCGTCGGCAGGCCGAGCAGGCGCTGCAGGTGGATCTGCCGCGCCGTCGATCCGCGCAGGTCGGCGCCACGCACGACGTCGGTCACCTGCTGGAACGCGTCGTCGACCACCACCGCGAGCTGGTAGGCCCACAGGCCGTCCGCCCGCCGCAGCACGAAGTCGCCCACCGATTCGGCGAGGGCCTCGTCGGCTTCGCCGCCGAGCCGGTCGCGCCACGCGATGCGGGCGTCGCCGACGCGCACGCGCCAGGCGCGCGCGCTGCGCCCCGGCGGCATGCCGGCGCGACAGGTGCCGGGGTAGACGCGCTCCGTGTCGGGTGCGCGCTCGCGATCCTCCGGCGGCGCCGAGTCGGCGATTTCGCGCCGCGTGCATGCGCACGGGTAGACGTGTCCCGCGGCCTGCAAACGCTCGAAGGCGGCGCGATAGGCCGCGTCGCGCGTGCTCTGGAGCATGACCGGCCCGTCGTGCGCAAAGCCGAGTCGGGCGAGCGTGCCGACGATCGAGGCGCTCGCGCCGGGGAACTCGCGCGGCGGGTCGAGGTCCTCGATGCGCAGCAGCCAGCGGCCCCGATGCGCGCGCGCATCCAGGTAGCTCGCCATTGCGGCCACCAGCGAGCCCTGGTGGAGCGGACCGGTCGGCGACGGAGCGAAGCGGCCGACGTAGGCGTGCGCGCGCGCCATCGCTTCAGCGGCGCGCGAGCCAGTCCTCGAGATCGGCGAGCACCGCGGAGCGCCGCTCGGGCGTCTCGTTGAAGATCTCGTGCCACGCCCCCGGATACTCGCGCGCATGCAGCAGCGCGGGCGGCGCACCGCGCGCGAACTCGCGGCTGCCGGCGGGGTCGACGAGGCGGTCGTCGCCGGCATAGAGCAGCAGCGTCGGCACCGACAGCCGCGGCGCCCGTGCGAGCGCCGCGCGCGCGCCGTCGACGATGAAGCGCCCGAGGCGCGCCGAGATGCGGTCGTGGACGAGCGTGTCGGCGACATAGGCGCGCACGGTCTCTTCGTCGTGCGAGAGCTTCGACGGATCGAGGCCGTTGGACACCGCGACGTCGGGAGCCAGTCGCGACATCACGGCCAGCAGCAGCTTCTGCCACCTGGAGAGACCAGGTGCCAGCGCGGGCGACGACAGCACCAGGCCGGAGACGAGCGCCGGGCGATCGAGCGCGCAGGCGAGCGCGACCAGCCCCCCGAGGCTGTGGCCGAGCAGCAGCGGGGCCGCGCCGGCCTGTCGCGCCGCGGTGTCGAGCGCGAACGCGAGATCGTCGACCAGCTCGCGTGGCGACGCGAGCGTGCCGCGTGCGCCGCCCGAGCGGCCGTGGCCGCGATGATCGTGGCCGCGCAGCGTCCAGCCGCGCGCGGCGAGCCAGTCGCCGAGCGCTGCGTAGCGCCCGACGTGCTCGCCGAGCCCGTGCGCGAGCACGATCGTGCGCGAGGGATCGCCGCCGCTGGCCGGGCGCCAGCACAGTCCGTGCAGGCGCGTGCCGGCGGGACTGTCGAGCGTGAACGGTTCGGGCGTCTGCATGGTGGTGTCGGCGCGGGTGGCTCGGCGGGCGCGAAGGGTGCGAGGGGCGCGGCGCAGCCTGCCGCCAGTCGGTCGTCTCAGTGTAGCCCGCTCGCGCCGGTTCCGGCGGCTGCGCCGGGCCCGCTCGCGACCGGCACCGCGCGCAGCTCCGGTCGCCGTGCCAGCAGCGCGTCGGCGGCGAGCGCGGCGAGCACGATCAGTCCGCCCTGGATCGTCGCCGCGCTCATCGCCTCGCCGGCGCCGAGCCAGGCCCAGACCGGGCCCAGCACCACTTCGAGCAGCCCGATCAGGGCCACTTCGTGCGGCGCGAGGTGGCGCACCGCGCCGATCATCAGGAAGCACGGCAGCGCGAGCTGGAATGCGCCGAGTCCGGCGAGCAGCGAGAGGTCGCGCGCCGACGCCGTGAAGGGCCATGCCGGCGCGAAGGTCGCCGCGCACGAAAGCACCGCGCCGACCAGCACTGCCGGCGCGAGATCGACGTCGGCGCGCGCCCGCTTGAGCACGACGACGTTGAGCGCCATCGCGAGCGGCACCGCCGCGGCGATCGCCATCCCCTCGAGTCCGTCGGCGGTGACGTTCTCGCGCGCCATCCATGCGATTCCCGCGCCCGCCGCGACGATCGCTCCCCAGGTCGCCGCGCCGACGCGCGCGCCGAGCAACAGGCGGCCGACCAGCGCCGCCAGCAGCGGTGCGACGCTCAGCACCAGCAGCGTGTTGGCGACGCTGGTGCGCGTGAGCGCGAGCATGAAGCAGGTGAACATCACCGCCCACATCGCGCCGGAGAACAGCCCCGGCCACCCCATGCTGCGCACCGGCGCCCACGGGTTGCCGCCGTGACGCCACGCGAGGACGAGCGCGACCGCGGCCGCGCACGACAGCGAGCGCCAGAACGTGACCTCGAAGCTGTCGGCGAACTCGAGATGGCGCGTGACGACCCCGGCGGTGCTCCAAAGCAGCGCGCAGAACGCGAGCAGCAGCACGGCGCGGTGATGCGAAGCCTTGGGGTGCGCGAACATGGGTAGAATCCGGACGGAGATTCTACCCATGAGCGCGCCCCGTTTCGTCCACCTCAGGGTCCACTCCGAATACTCGGTCAGCGACTCGATCGTGCGCCTGGAGTCGCTCATCGCGGCGGCGCGCGCCGACGCGCAGCCGGCGGTGGCGGTCACCGACCTCGCGAACCTGTTCGGCTGGATCAAGTTCTACAAGGCAGCGCGCGGCAAGGGCCTGAAGCCGATCTGCGGCGTCGACGCCTGGTTCACCAACGAAGCCGACCGCGACCGGCCGTTCCGCATGCTGCTGCTCGCGCGCGACCACGCGGGTTACCTGCGCCTGTGCGAGTTGATCAGTCGCGCGTGGATCGAGAACGAGCACCGCGGTCGCGGCGAGATGCGCGCTGCGTGGTTCGACGCACCCGGCCCCGACGGCGCGCCGATGGGCGAGGGCCTGGTCGCATTGTCGGGCGCTCGCCTCGGCGACGTCGGGCAGGCGCTGCTGGCGGGCAACGCCGAGGCGGCCGAGGAACTCGCGCGTGCGTGGGCGCGCCGCTTCCCCGGCGCCTGGTACCTCGAGGTGCAGCGCGCCGGCCACGAGGAGGACGAGCTGCAGACGCGCTGCGCCGCGCTGCTCGCGGCGCGGCTCGGCCTGCCGGTGGTGGCGACGCATCCGGTGCAGTTCATCGCGCGCGAAGACTTCCGGGCGCACGAAGCGAGGGTCTGCATCGCCGAAGGAGAGATCCTCGCCGACCGGCGCCGTGCCCGCCGCTTCACCGAAGAACAGTACTTCCGCACGCAGGACGAGATGGCGCGGGTCTTCGCCGACCTGCCGCAGGCGCTCGCCAACAGCGTCGAGATCGCGCGGCGCTGCAACCTGTCGATGGAGCTCGGCAAGCCGCAGTTGCCGCAGTTCCCGACGCCCGATGGCGTGACGCTCGACGACTACCTGCGCCAGCTCGCCCGCGAGGGGCTCGAGCAGCGCATCGAGCAGCTGTTCCCGCGCGAATCGACGCCCCCCGAGCGGCTCGCCGCGCTGCGCCGGCAATACGGCGAGCGGCTCGACTACGAGTGCGACACCATCGTCCAGATGGGGTTCCCGGGCTACTTCCTGATCGTGGCTGACTTCATCAACTGGGCCAAGAACAACGGCGTGCCGGTCGGCCCCGGGCGCGGCTCGGGCGCGGGTTCGCTGGTCGCGTACGCGCTCGGCATCACCGATCTCGACCCGATCCCGTACGCGCTGCTGTTCGAGCGCTTCCTGAATCCGGAGCGCGTGTCGATGCCGGACTTCGACATCGACTTCTGCCAGGACAAGCGCTACAAGGTGATCGAGTACGTGCGCGCGCGCTACGGCGAGCACGCGGTGTCGCAGATCGCCACCTTCGGGACGATGGCCTCGAAGGCGGTGATCCGCGACGTCGGGCGCGTGCTCGACATGGGCTACAACTTCTGCGACCAGCTCTCGAAGCTGATCCCGGTGGTGCAGAACAAGCCGGTGTCGCTCGCGAAGGCGCGCGAGGCGGAGCCCGCGCTCGCCGAGCGCGAGCGCCGCGAGGATGAAGTGCGCGAACTGCTCGCGCTCGCCGAGCCGCTCGAGGATCTCACGCGCAACGTCGGCATGCACGCCGGCGGCGTGCTGATCGCGCCGGGGCGGCTGACCGACTTCTGTCCGCTGTACAAGCCGCCCGGCGCCGAGGCCGGCGTGGTCAGCCAGTTCGACAAGGACGACGTCGAGGCCGTCGGGTTGGTCAAGTTCGACTTCCTCGGGCTGCGCAACCTGACGATCATCGAGCTGGCGCTCGACTACATCGGGCGGCGCCACCCGCAGCTGCACCTGGACCTCGCCAAGCTCGGATTCGACGATCCCAAGGCCTACCAGGTGCTGAAGGACGCGAACACGACCGCGGTGTTCCAGCTGGAAAGCGAGGGGATGAAGAAGCTGCTGAAGAAGCTGCAGCCCGACCGCTTCGAGGACATCATCGCGGTGCTGGCGCTGTACCGTCCGGGGCCGCTCGGCTCGGGCATGGTCGACGACTTCATCCTGCGCAAGAAGGGCCAGCAGCAGATCGACTACTTCCACCCCGACCTGAAGTCCTGCCTGGAGCCGACCTACGGCGTGATCGTCTACCAGGAGCAGGTGATGCAGATCGCGCAGACCGTCGGCGGCTACACGCTGGGCGGCGCCGACCTGCTGCGCCGCGCGATGGGCAAGAAGAAGCCGGAGGAGATGGCGCAGCACCGCGGCGCGTTCGTCGAAGGCGCGAAGAGCAAGGGCTACCCGGTCGAGCTCGCGAACAAGCTGTTCGACCTGATGGCGATGTTCGCCGAGTACGGCTTCAACAAGTCGCACACCGCCGCCTACGCGGTGGTCACCTACCAGACGGCGTGGCTCAAGGCGTGCTTTCCGGCCGAGTTCATCGCGGCGACGCTGTCGTGCGACATGGACGACACCGACAAGGTGCGGCTGTTCGTCGACGACGCGCGCGCCAATCGCGTCGAGGTGCTGCCGCCCGACATCAACGCGTCCGGTTTCCGCTTCGAGCCGGTTTCGGATCGCGCGATCCGCTACGGGCTCGGCGCCGTCAAGGGCACCGGCGAGGCGGCGGTCGTCAACATCCTGCAGGCGCGCGCGGCAGGCCCGTTTCGAGACCTGTTCGACTTCTGCGCGCGCATCGACCGGCGCGTCGTCAACCGGCGCGCGGTCGAGGCGCTGGTGCGCGCCGGCGCATTCGACCTGCTCGACCCGGATCGCGCGCGGCTGCTGGCCAACGTCGGCCGCGCGACCGAGGCGGCCGACGCGGCCGAGCTGGCGGTGGACCAGGCGAGCCTGTTCGGGGACGGCGTCGACAGCGCGTCGGCGGCGCCGCAGTGGCTGCCGGCGCCAGCCTGGAGCGAGCGCCAGCGGCTGCAGGAGGAGAAGAGCGCGCTGGGCCTGTTCCTGAGCGGGCACCTGTTCGACGCCCACGAGCCGGAGGTGCGCCGCTTCGCGCGCATGCGGCTCGCGGACGTGCAGCCGTCGCCGCAGCCGGTGTGGCTGGCGGGCATCGTCTCTTCGCAACGCACGCAGATGACCCGGCGCGGCAAGATGATGGTCGTCACGCTCGACGACCGCAGCGCGGCGATCGAAGTCACCGTCTACAACGAGCTGTTCGACGCGCATCGGCGGCTGATCCGCGACGACGAGCTGCTGGTCGTGCTCGGGAAGGCGAGCCGCGACGACTACACCGGCGGGCAGCGCGTCGTCGCCGAGCGCCTGCTCGACCTGGCGGGCGCGCGCCAGGAGTTCGGCAAGCGGCTGCGGATCCGGCTCGACCGCGCGGTTGCCGCGACCGCGTTGCGCGGCGCGATCGAGCCCTTCGCGCCCGGCGCCCTTGATGACGGTGACGACGGTGACGACGGCGCGGCGCTGCTGCCGGTGGTGGTCGAGTACGGCAACGCGCAGGCCGCCTGCGCGGTGGAACTCGGCGCGCGCTGGCGCGTGCGCCCCGGCGACGACCTGATCGGAACGGTCCGCTCGACGCTGCGCCCGCTCGCCGCGGAGGTCGACTATTGAGCTCGCCTGAGCAGCGCCGCGCGGGCGCGCCCTCGAGCTGGGAGGTCTACCGGCGCCTGTTCGGCTACACGCGGCCGTACCGGATCGGGCTCGTCGCCGCGCTGCTCGGAATGATCGTCGCGGCGGCGACCGAGCCGTTGTTCCCGGCGCTGATGAAGCCGCTGCTCGACCAGGGCTTCGTCGCCCGCGTCGAGTTTCCGCTGTGGATGGTGCCCGCCGGGCTGATCGGCATCTTCGTGGTGCGCGGGGTGGCGACGTTCACGAGCAGCTACGCGATGGCGTGGGTGTCGAACCGCGTGCTGGTCGACCTGCGGCGCGAGATGTTCGCGCGCACGATGCATTTGCCGTCGGCGGCCTTCGAGCGCGAGGCGTCCGGCACGCTGATCTCGCGCATCGTCTTCGAGGTGACCAACGTGACGGCGGCGGTCACGCAGGCGCTCACGGTGCTGGTGCGCGACTCGCTCGTGATCGCCGGGCTGCTCGGATGGCTGATGTACCTGAACTGGAAGCTCACGCTGATCGCGCTCGCGCTGATCCCGATTCTCGCGGTGGTCGTCGTGATCTACAGCCGGCGCGTGCGCAAGTTGAACCGGCGCACGCTCGACTACACCGCCGAGATGACGCACGTCGTCGAGCAGGCGGTGCACGGCCACAAGGTGATCAAGATCTTCGGCGGCTACGACGAGCAGGCGAGCGTCTTCGCGCGCGCGAGCGAGCGGCTGCGCGGCTTCGCGATGCGCATCACCGTCGCCGGCAGCGCGACGGTGCCGATCACGCAGCTCGCCGCGGCGGTCGCGGTCGCGGTAGTGGTGCTGATCGCACTGCTCCAGTCGGCCGGGGACCAGACCACGGTGGGCGGCTTCGTGTCGTTCATCACCGCGATGCTGATGCTGCTCGCCCCGCTCAAGCGCCTGGCCGACGTGAACGCGCAGCTGCAGCGCGGGCTGGCGGCGGCCGCCGCAGTGTTCGCCCTGCTCGCTCGTCCCGAGGAGGCCGACCGGGGCACGCGCCGGCTCGAGCGCGCGCGCGGCGAGCTCGCGTTCGAGCACGTGTCGGTGCGCTACCCCGGCGCCGCGTCCGACGCGCTGCGCGACGTCGACCTGCGCGTGCGCGCCGGCGAGGTCGTGGCGCTGGTGGGCGCGTCGGGGGCCGGCAAGACGACGCTGATGAACCTGCTGCCGCGCTTTCTCGAGCCGAGCGCGGGGCGCATCACGATCGACGGCGTCCCGCTCGACGAACTGCGCCTGGCCGACCTGCGCCGGCAGTTCGCGCTGGTGAGCCAGGAAGTGATCCTCTTCAACGACACGATCCGCGCGAACGTGGCTTTCGGCAGCGAAGGCAGCGTCACCGACGAGCGCATCTGGGCCGCGCTCGAGGCGGCCGTGCTCGAGCCGGTCGTGCGCGCGCTGCCGCAGGGTCTCGACGCGCCGGTCGGCGAGCGCGGCACGCGCCTGTCGGGTGGCCAGCGACAGCGGCTTGCGCTCGCGCGCGCGATCGTCAAGGACGCGCCGATCCTGCTGCTCGACGAGGCGACGTCCGCACTCGACTCCGAGACCGAGCGCGAGGTGCAGCTCGCGCTCGAGCGCACGATGCGCGGGCGCACGACGCTCGTGATCGCGCATCGCCTGTCGACCATCGAGGGCGCCGACCGCATCCTCGTCTTCGACCAGGGGCGCGTCGTGGAGCAGGGCACCCATGCCGGGCTGCTCGGCGCCGATTCGCTCTACGCGCGCCTGTACCGCATCCAGTACGGCAATCCGCAGACGGGCAAGGGGGATTCATGACGGAAAAGGCAGCCGACCGCTATCCGGTCGCAACGCTCGACGAGATGCCCGGCGACATCCGCGATCGCATCCTCGCGGTGCAGGAGAAGTCGGGTTTCGTCCCGGCGGTGTTCCTGAAGCTCGCGCGCCGGCCCGACGAGTTCCGCGCGTTCTTCGCCTACCACGACGCGCTGATGCTGCGCGAGAGCGGGTTGTCGAAGGGCGAGAAGGAGATGATCGTGGTCGCGACGAGCGGCGCCAACGGGTGCCTCTACTGCGTGGTCGCGCACGGGGCGATCGCGCGCATCTACCAGAAGGATCCGCTGATCGCCGACCAGCTCGCGACCAACTGGCGCAAGGCGAACCTGTCCCCGCGCCAGCGCGCAATGATCGCGTTCGCGATGAAGGTGGCGCTGCGCTCGAGCGAGATCGAGGACGGCGACTTCGACGAGTTGCGCCGGCACGGCTTCAGCGACGAGGACGCCTGGGACATCGGCGCCATCGCCGCGTTCTTCGCGCTGTCGAACCGGATGGCGAACATGTCGGGCATGATGCCGAATCCGGAGTTCTACCTGATGGGGCGCGTGCCGCGCCAGAAGTCCTGAACGACAAGGGGGACGACGATGGAACCGACCGTTGTGGAAGACCAGCGCGCCGCCGACGGCAAGCGGCTCGCGACGATCTGCTATGCGCTCTATGCGGTGTCGTGCGTGATCGGGGTGACCGCGATCGCCGCGATCATCGTCAACTACCTCAAGCGCGACGACGTCGCCGGCACCTGGGTCGCAAGCCACTTCGAGTGGCAGATCAAGACCTTCTGGTACGCGCTGGCGGGGGCGATCGTCTCGTGGCTGCTGATGATCGTGCTGATCGGCTTCCCGCTGCTGCTGGCGGTCGGCGTGTGGGCGATCTACCGGATCGTCAAGGGCTGGCTCGCGCTGGCCGACAACAAGCCGGTGGACCCGACGAAGTTCCTGTGAGCGGGCGTGCCGGGCGACGCGCGCCGGGCGACGCGCGCCGAAGGGCCCGGCGCCGCCACGGGCTGGCCGCGGCGGTCGGTGCTGCGCACCGACTCCCCTGCGCTGCTCGCCTCGGGGTCGCGCGGCGGAACTCGCTACGCGCGCTAC
>JANJTK010000231.1 GCA_024711155.1 Burkholderiaceae bacterium | reverse complement strand
GTGCGCCGGTTGCTCGGCCGCCGCGCGCTGCGGCGCGCGCGGGGTCGGCGCGCGCGGGGGCGGCGCCGCAGCGGCTCGGCGCGTCGCTGCGCTTCGAATACGCGCCGTCCGGTCCGGCGCGCGGCAAGCTCGTCGCGATCGTGCGCGACGGCGGCGCCGTGGCGGGGGCGCGCACCACGTTCAGCTACGACGCGCTGCGGCGACTCGTTCGCATCGAGCACGCGGGGGAGCTCGTGCATTCGATCGAGCGCGACGCGCTCGGGCGCGCCGTGCGCGAGCGGCTTCCAGACGGCACGCAGCGCGAGCGCGCGTTCGACCGCGGGTGGCGCCTCGCGTCGAGCAGCGCGCGCGGCAGGACCGTACGCTTCGGCTACGACGATGCGGGACGGCCGTCGGAGGTGGCGTGGTCGGATGGGCGGCGGTGGATCCTTCGCGCGCGCGACGCGGGCGTCGAGATCGAGTCGAACCGCGGCTGGCGCCGATCGTTCGCGGCGGGCGCCGATGTGCGCGTCGGCGTGCCGGCGCGCGCGGCGCTGCCCGTCGCGATGGCGAGCGTCGAGCCGGGCCGGCAATCGATCGTCGACGCCGCCGGCCGGCGCACCGATTTCGTCCGCGACGACCTCGGGCGCGTCGTGGCCGTGCGTTCGGCGCACGCGGGGTCGCGCGTGCAGCGCTACGACGCGCTCGGGCGGCTCGCGCGGATCGAGCACGGCGACGGTACGGTCGACGTTCGCGAGCACGATCTCGCGGGCCGCATCGTGCGGCGCGAGCAGGTGCTCGACGACGAGCGCGTCGAGACCCGCTTCGGCTACGACGGAGCGCGGCTGGTGTCGATCGACCATCCGGCGCAGCGCTCGATCGCGCGCCACGATGCGCTCGGACGGCTGGCCGAACTGGTGCATGAGCGGCCCGGCGCGTCGCAGCGGCAGGCGTTCCGCTACGACGGGCTGGGCCGCCTGGTCGAGCATCGGCTGCCCGACGGTTCGCGGCTGCTGCACGGCTACGACGAGCACGGGCGCCCGCTCCGGCTCGACCTCGCCGTCGCCGGTGCGGCGCGCGTGCAGCCGCTCGCCGCGCACGATCGCTTCGACGGCGGGCGCGCGGTCTCGACGCGGCTCGGCAACGGCGTGCGCTTCGAGCGCCGCTTCGACGACGCCGGCCGCCCGCTCGAATTGCGGTGGTCGCGCGGGGGCCGCGACGTGCGCGACGGCGCTGCCGCGGGGGCGTCGCCGGGCGCGCCGGCATGGCAGAAGCCGGGCGAGCTGCCGCTGCGGCGACTGCGCTGGCACCCGGCGGGCGTGCCGCTGGCGATCACGGGCGAGTCGGGCGAGGACCGCTACGGCTACGACCGCTTCGGCCGACTGATCGTGCGCGAGCGTCACGGCGCGGAGGCCGTGGCCGCCCCCGCGTCCACCCCCGCGTCCGAGCCGGCGCCGGTTCCCGAGCACGTCGAGTACTTCCTGCACGACGCGGCCGGCGATCGCGTGGCCGCGCGCCGGCGCGACGGCTCCGACTGGCATCCCGAACCGGTCACGCACGACGCGGCCGGACGGCCGCTGCGCCGCGCCGGCGTCGAGCTGAGATACGGAGCGCAGCGGCGCATCGTCGAGGCGCACGGCGCGCAGGGCGTCACGCGCTATCGCTACGACGCGCTCGGACAGCGCGCGACGCGCGATGGCGCGGCCGGCGCGCGCGGGTTCCTGCACCACCGGCACGCGCTCGCCGCGGAAACCGACGGCGCCGGCCGGTTGCTGCGCCAGTACCTGCGCTGGAACGGGCGCCTGGTCGCGATCCTCGAGCACGCGACCGACGCGGCCCGGCCCGCGCAGCCGGCGCTCTACTGGGTGCACGGCGATCACCTGGACACGCCGATCGCGGTCACCGACGCGAGCTCCGCCGTCGTCTGGCGCGGCGACGCCGATGCGTTCGGCGGGCTCGCGCGCGCGTCCGGGCGCTTCGCGCAGCCGCTGCGGCTTGCCGGCCAGTACTTCGACGCCGAGACGGGCTTGCACGACAACCTGCAGCGCAGCTACGACCCGGACGCGGGCCGCTACGTCGAGCCCGATCCGCTCGGGCTCGCGGCGGGGCTGAACCCGTTCGCGTATGCCGACGGCAACCCGCTCGTGGCCACCGACCCGCTCGGCCTGATCCTGTTCGCGTTCGACGGCACCGGCAACGACGCCGACGGCGAGGAGGGCGACGACGTGTCGAACGTGCGCAAGTTCTTCGAGCAGTACGACGACCCGCACAAGTGGTACATGGCCGGCGTGGGCACCGACGATCCGGCGAGCGGCATTGCCGGCGGTGCGATCGACCTCGCGCAGGCCGGCACCGCGCGGGCGCGCGTCGACTGGATGCTCGGGACGCTCGACGGATTCCTCGGCGACGCGTGGGCCGGCCGCAGCGTTCCGGTCGACGTGATCGGGTTCTCGCGCGGTGCGGCAATGGCGCGCGACTTCGTCAACCGCGTCTCGGCGCTGGTCGACGCGCAACACTTCGCGGCGCGCCGGGTCTGCGTCGACCTGCGCTTTCTCGGCCTGTGGGACAGCGTGGCGCAGTTCGGGCTGCTCGGACTCGCCAACCCGGGCTGGCAGCTCGCGATTCCGAGCGCGGTGCGCGCGACCTTCCACGCCGTGGCGCTCAACGAGCACCGCTCGCTGTTTCCGCTCGAGTCCGCGCTCGGCGGCAGCGCGTGGGTCGTCGAGCGCGGCTTCATCGGCGAGCACTCGGACGTCGGCGGCAGCAACGCCGAGGGCGACCTGTCCGACGTCTCGCTGGTCTGGATGACGCGAATGGGGCGCGCCCTGGGCCTGCCGGTGCGCGAGCTGCACGCGCGCGACCGCATCGTCACCGACCCGCGGCTGCACGACCGCAACTACACCGGGGTCGGCGACCGCTACGTGCTGCGGCGCGACGCCAGCGGCCGGATCGTGGCCCGCTCGACGATGCGCCAGGCGACGATTCCCGGCATGAGCTGGCGCGACACGGCGGCCTACATCGTCCCGTTCCCGCGGCGCGGCATCGACGCGCACGGCCAACCGTCGATCGTCGGCGAGGTCGACATGGCGACCTACACGGCGTGGCTGAAGGATTCGTACGGGATCGAGGTCGGCTACTGAGCGTCGATTCAGCGGTCACGAGCCCGGGGGATGGTCGCCCGATTGTCGCCCAGTCGATTGACGTTGACGTAAACGTCACTTACCGTGGCAGCTTCGCGCGCCGCCCGGGCGGCTGCGCGCCCGCGGCCCGAGCTGGTGGCGTGCGACGCCCTTTAGACGTCTAAACCGGGCGGCTGCGCGCCCGCGGCCCGAGCCGCGGGGCGATACTGGCGCCCACGGGGCACGAACACGGGACCACCGCCATGACCGACCTGTCCGGCCAGAAGATGCCGGCCGCTCACCGCACGAAGAACAAGGTGCGCTTCGTCACCGCTGCGTCGCTGTTCGACGGCCACGACGCGTCGATCAACATCATGCGGCGCATCCTGCAGGCGATGGGCGCCGAGGTCATCCACCTCGGCCACAACCGCTCGGTGCGCGAGATCGTCGACTGCGCGCTGCAGGAGGATGCGCACGGAATCGCGGTGTCCTCGTACCAGGGCGGGCACCTCGAGTTCTTCAAGTACATGATCGACCTGCTGCGCGAGGCCGGCGCGGGCCACGTCAAGGTGTTCGGCGGCGGCGGCGGCGTGATCGTCCCGGCCGAGATCCGCGAGTTGCAGGACTACGGCGTGGCGCGCCTCTACAGCCCCGAGGACGGCCAGCGCATGGGGTTGCAGGGGATGATCGCGGACATGCTCGCGGCCTGCGACGTCGACCTGTCGGGCTACGCGCCGCTCGAGCTCGACGCGATCGTCGCGCCGCCCGCAAGCACCACGGCGGCGCCCGGTACCACGGCGGCGCCCGGCACCACGGCAGCAGCCGGCGCCACGGAAGCAGCCGGCGCCACGGCGCTGGCCGCCTCGCGGCGTGCGCTCGCGCAGGCGATCACCGCGCTCGAACTCGGCCACGTCGCCGGCCGGCTCGAAGGCGCGGCCTTCGACGCCTGGCGCCAGCGGCTGCACGAGCGCGCCGCGGTGTCGAAGACCCCGACGCTGGGCATCACCGGCACCGGCGGCGCCGGCAAGAGCTCGCTGACCGACGAGCTGGTGCGGCGCTTCCGCCTCGACCACGACGACCGGCTGCGCATCGCGGTGCTCTCGGTCGACCCGACGCGGCGCAAGAGCGGCGGAGCGCTGCTGGGCGACCGCATCCGGATGAACGCGATCGACCATCCGAACGTCTACATGCGCTCGCTGGCCACGCGCGAGGCCGGCACCGAGGTGAGCCGCGCGCTGCCGGACGCGATCGCGGCCTGCAAGGTCGCCGGGTTCGACCTGATCGTGGTCGAGACCTCGGGCATCGGGCAGGGCGACGCGGCGATCGTGCCGCTGGTCGACGCGACGCTGTACGTGATGACGCCGGAGTTCGGCGCGGCGAGCCAGCTCGAGAAGATCGACATGCTCGACTTCGCCGACTTCGT
>JANJTK010000182.1 GCA_024711155.1 Burkholderiaceae bacterium | reverse complement strand
CCCACCGGTTGCCGCTACCTCGACGACCCGCGCCAGCTCGATTACGTGAAGCAGGGCTGGAACCTGCCCGGCGACACCTTCACGATGGACGCCGACGGCTACTTCTACTACCAGGCGCGCTCGGACGACATGATCGTCTCGGGTGGCTACAACATCGCCGGCCCGGAGGTCGAGGCGGCGCTGATGATGCACGACGCCGTCGCCGAGTGCGGCGTGGTCGGCGTGCCGGACGAAGAGCGCGGGCAGCTGGTCAAGGCCTTCGTCGTGCTGAAGGACGGGCGGCGTACCGACGCGGCGATGGCGGCCGAGCTGCAGGAGTTCGTCAAGCGCACGATCGCGCCGTACAAGTACCCGCGCGCGATCGAGTTCCGCGAGGCGCTGCCGCGCACCGAGACCGGGAAGCTGCAGCGGTTCCGGCTGCGCAGCGGGGGTTAGGACGCGGCAGCCGGCGCAACGGGCCCCGCACCGAACGCGCAGGCTACTTCAGCCCCGGCAGCAGCAGCGCAAGCTGCGGGAACGCGGCGATCAGCACGATCAGCGCGACCGTGCACAGGATGTACGGCAGCGCGGCGCGCGCCACGGTCGAGAGCTTCGTTCCGCGCGGCGCCACGCCGAGCATCACGAACAGCAGCAGCCCGAACGGCGGCGTCGTGAAGCCGATCTCGTAGGCGAGCAGCAGCATCAGGCCGAACCACACCAGGTCGAAGCCGAGCGACTGCGCGATCGGCACGAAGATCGGCAGCGTGATCAGCATCATCGACAGCTGGTCCATGAACATGCCGAGCAGCAGGATCGAGCCGATCATCAGCGCGAGCAGCACCATCGGCGAGGCGCCGAACGACAGCAGCCACTGCACGAAGCCGCCCGACGCGCCCGAGAACGCCAGCACCTGCGCGAAGGTGGTCGAGGCCGCGATCACCAGGAAGGTCATCGCGGTGACCTTCATCGCGTCGTCGAGCGTCTTGCGCACGATCGCCCACGAGAAGCGCCGGTACGCGACCAGCAGCGCGGCGACGCCGAGGCAGCCGAGCGCCGCCGACTCGGTCGGCGACGCGATCCCGAGGATGATCGTGCCGACGACCAGGAACACGATCACCGACATCGGCACCACGTTGACCATCACGGCGGCGAGCTTCTCGCGCAGCGTGTGGCGCTCGGCCTCGTACTGCGGAGCCGCGCGCGGGTCGATCCGCGCCTGGACGGAGATCAGCGCGATGTACAACGCGGTCAGCAGCAGCCCCGGCAGCACGCCGGCGATCAGCAGCGCACCGACGTCGATCTGCGCGAGCGACCCCAGCAGCACCGCGAGCGCCGACGGCGGGATGATCACGGCGAGCGAGCCGGCCCCCAGCACCGGCCCCAGCGCCATGTGCGGCTTGTAGCCGCGCCCCAGCATCGCCGGCACCATCGTCGAGCCCATCATGCCGGTGTTCGCGATGCTCGACCCCGACAGCGACGCGAACACGGCCCCCGACAGCACGGTGAGGTACGCGAGCCGCGCGCGCAGGTTGCCGATGCACATGTCGATCGCGCGGAACACGTTCTCGCCGAGCCCTGAGCGGAAGAACAGGCTGCCCATGATCATGAACAGCGGAAGCGGTGTCAGCGCATAGATCGACACCGCGTCGCCGAAGTTCGTGACCATCTGCGCGACGCCGACCGACCCGCCCATGAACAGGAAGATGCACAGGATGTTGGTCGCGAAGAACGCGAGCGCGACCGGCATGCCGAGCCCCATCAGCGCGAGCAGCGCGCCGAGCATCACCGCGAGCGCGACGTGCCAGTCCACGGTTCAGAATCCCTCGGCCGCGGCCGGGTCGGCGTCGTACAGCGAGTCGTGGCCGAGCAGGTAGCGCAGGAACTCGATCGCCGACAGCCACAGCCCGATCGCGATCGGCAGGTAGATCAGCCAGCGCGGCATGTCGAATGTGCGCACCTCGTAGGCGCCCGAGCGCATGGTCTCGACGAGGCTGCCGAGCGCGATCGCGCCGAGATAGACGCAGATCGCGACGCAGCCTGCATAGACGACGCGCTCGACCGCGCGGCGCGCGGGCGCAGGCAGGCCGCGGCGCAGGAAGTCGGCGCACACGTGCCCCTTGCCGCGCACTAGCGCCGGCATCGGCAGGAACGCCGCGTAGACCAGCAGGTACTCGGTCAGCGACGCCCCCCAGACCAGCGACAAGCCCAGGTTGCGCGCCAGCACGTCGGCCGACACGAGCAGCACGATCAGCGCGAGCATGCCCATCGACAGCGCGGCGAGCGCGCCCGCGACGCGCCCCGACACTGCGAACAGCCAGGCCATGCGCTGTCGACCGCTACCCTTCGCCTGCCCGCCCGGCCAGCCGCTGCGTCAGCCCGCGAACTTCGCGCGCAGTTCCCCGAGGCGCGACGCGTCGCGCTTGGCGAGCCGCTCCCAGCTGACCCGGGCCGCCTTCTCGAGGTACGCCGCGCGGGCCGCCCCCTGCAGTTCGACGACCTTCATGCCGGCCGCGACCATCTGTGCGCCCTGCTCGCGCGTTCCCGCGAGGTTCGCGTCGTAGCTCTCGCGCTCGTGCTCGATCGCGACGTCCTGCAGCACCTTGCGCGCCGGCGCGCCGAGCTTCTCCCAACTCGCCTTGTTGACCATGATCAGCACGTCGGTCTGGAAGAAGCCGGGGTCGATGCGGAAGCGCGTGAACTTGTTCCAGCCGAAGTTCTGGTAGCCGAGCACCGTGTAGCAATTGGCGTTCACGAGTCCGCGCTCGAGCGACGTGTAGGTCTCGCCTGGGGCCTGCACGACGACGCCGGCGCCGAGGCTCTCGAGGAACTCGCGGTACAGCGCCGCGCTGCGGATCTTCAGCTTCGAGAAGTCGACGCCGCCGTCGGCGGTGCGCACCGGCTCGTCGACCGTGAAGATGTGGAAGCCGGCGCCGCCGTCGACGTGCGCGAGGATGCGCGCGTTGGCCTTCGCGCCGAAGATCCCGTCGATCAGGTCGAAGCCGCCGTTGGCGCGCAGTTCCCACGGCTTCTTCGAGGTCGCCGACAGCACCTCGCCCTCGGGGACGAGGTTGAGCATCGGGCCGGCCGGGTAGTTGACCATGTCGACCAGGCCGTTCTTCAGCGCCTCGCCCATCTGCGGAAACGGAACCACCTCGGGGCCACCGCGCACCCGGATCTGCACGATTCCCTTGCCGGCACGGTTCACCTTTTCCACGTACTTCAGGAAGCTGCGCGCGTAGCTGACCTGCGCCGGCGTGAAGTGCACCGCGTTGAGCGTCACTTCGGCCTGGGCGGCCGCGTGGCGCGTGGCGCCGAGAAGGGGAAGCGAAGCCGCGCCTGCGAGCACGGCACGACGAGAGATGGTCATCGTGGTCTCCTCTGGTGTTGCCGCTTCGCTCCGGGGACCGCGCGGCGGTTGTTTCATCGTGTGCTTACGATAATATACTGTATACGTTTTACGCAAGCGCAACCGACTCCGACGTGGCACCCCAAGACTCCGTGCGGGCGATCCGTTCCCTCGAGCGCCCCGACAGCCTGAGCGCGCGCATCCACGCCGACCTGCGCTCACGCCTGCAGCGCGGGCTGGTCGGGCCGCACGAACGCCTGGTCGACGTCGACATCGCGCGCGCCTACGGAACCTCGCGGATGCCCGCGCGCGAGGCGCTGCTGCGGCTGGTCAACGAGGGTTACCTGGTGCGGACCACGCGCGGATTCGTCGTCCCCGCGCTCGAGACCGGCGACATCCGGCACCTGTTCGAGGTCCGCGGCATGCTCGAGCCGGAGGCCGCCGCGAGCGCCGCCGCCAACCTGCGGGCGC
>JANJTK010000181.1 GCA_024711155.1 Burkholderiaceae bacterium | reverse complement strand
GGCATGGAAGCGACGACGATCGAAGCCGCCGGAGCTGACGCCGGCGCCCGGGAGCCCGACCTCGCGACGCTGTCGTGGTGCCTGGGCGAGATCCGCGCATCGCTGGCGAGCAGCGAGGCCGGGCTGCGCGCGGAGCTGGCGCGCGTCGAGGCGGCGCGTGGCGGCGAACGCCGCGCCGGCGACGAGGCGTGTGCCGACGACGTGGCGGGACTGCGCGCCGCGCGCGCGGCGCTGCACCAGGCGCACGGCGCGCTCGCGCTGGTCGACCTGCCGGGAGTCGCGCTGTTGACGGCCGAGGCCGAGACGCTGCTCGACCTGGTCGAGCGCGGGCAATTGCCGCTGTCGCGCGATCTCGTCGAGCGCGTCTCGCGCGGCTTCTCCGCGCTGCTCGAGTACCTCGACGGGTTGCTGCTCGGCGAGCCGCAGCAGCCGCTCTACCTGTTCCCCTGCTACCGGGACCTGCTGCAGGCGCGCGGCGCCGAGCGCGTGCACCCGGCCGATCTCTACGTCGTGCCGGTGCAGGCGCGGCTGGTGGCGGCCGCCGACACCTTCCGCGAGCTGGCGCCGGAGCAGTTGTCGGCTGCGCGCACTCAGTTCGAGCGCGGGCTGCTGCAGGTGCTGCGCAACCCGGGCGACGACACCGGCATCGCCGCGCTGCACGCGGCGGTCGGGATCGTCGAGTCGTCGCAGATCGGCGCGCGGCACCCGACCTTCTGGAAGGTCGCGCTCGCCTATTTCGAGGCGTTGCGCGACCGGGCGGTCGCGCTCGACGTCTACGGCAAGCGACTGCTCGCGCGGATGAACCTCCAGCTGCGGCGCTCGATCGCCGACGGCGCTCCGGTGGCCGAGCGCCTGATGAAGGACACGCTGTTCGCGCTTGCGCGCGCCGACGGACCCGGGTCGGAACTGCTGGCGCAGGTGCGGCGCGCGTTCTCGCTCGATTCCACCGTGCCCCCCGATTTCGAGGAGCCGCGCTTCGGCCGCGTCGATGCGCGCGCCCTGGCGGCCGCGCGCGAGGCGATTGCGCGCGCCAAGCCGGCGTGGGAGAAGCTTTCGCACGGAAGCCAGGCCGACCTGGCGGGCTTCGCGCAGGCGATCGCGGCGTTGCGCGCGGCGGCCGCCCGCCTGCCCGGCACCGGCGGGCGCGATCTCGCCGACGCGTTTGCGCAGACGAGCGGTGCGCTCGCGTCCGCGTCGGGCCGCATCCCGGAGGCACTCGCGCTCGAGGGCGCGACCGCACTGCTGTTCGCGGAGCAGGAACTCGCGCGCGGAGCCGCGGCCCAGGGCGGATTCGATGCGCGCGCCGGCGAGATGGCGGCGCGCCTCAGGCAGGCGAGCGCCGGCTGCCCGGCGGCCGACGAAGTGCCGCAGTGGCTGCGCGAGGCGAGCCACGCGGCGCAGGAGCGGCTGACCTTGTCGGCGTTCGTCGCCGAGACGCAGGCCAACCTGCGCTCGGCCGAGCAGGCGCTCGACTCGTTCTTCCGCGATCCGGCGCAGCGCGCTGACCTGCCGCAGGCCGGGCGCCAGCTGCTGCAGGTCTCGGGTGCGCTGCGCATGCTCGGCCACGCCGAAGCCGCCGAGGCGGCGGCACGCGGCGCGCAGCGCGTCGAGGCGTTCGCGGCAGCCGAGGAGGCGCCGCCGGCCTCCGGATGCGAGCTGGTCGCGTCGAGCCTGGGAGCGCTCGGCTTCTTCGTCGACGGACTGCACCAGAGCGGGCGCGCGGGGGCGAGGTTCTCCTTCGATGCCGCCAGCGGCGTGTTTTCGGCGGCGTTGCCCGAACCGCGGCGCGAGCACGCGGTCGTCGTTCCGATCGACGGGGGCGCGCGCCGCGGCGACGCAGCGGCGCCGCGGACGGCCGAGGAGCAGGTGGCGGGCCGCTCGCGCCGTGCTGGCGAACTCGTCGAGTCGTTGCGCGAGGCGCCAGCCGATGCGGCGCTGCGCGACGAGTTGCGCGACACGCTCGAGCAGCTGCGCGACGACGCGCAGCTGGTCGACGACGCGGCGCTGAAGTCGCGCGCGAGCGAGGCGATCGCGCTGCTCGAGGCGGGCGGCGACGCCGACGACACCGCGCTGCAGGCGGCGCTCGCGGGAATTGCCGGCGGGTCGCGCGTGCAGTCGGCTCCGGTGCCGGCCGTGCCGGCCGCGCCGGCCGCGGCCGCAGCCACGAGCACCGAAGCGAGCGCCGACGGGGGTGACAACGGCGGCGGGACCGGGCAGGCCGACGACGACCTGCTCGCGATCTTCCTCGGCGAGGCGCGGGAAGTGCTGGCGGCGATCGACGCGGCGAGCGCACAGTCGCACGGCGCGCCGGCCGACCAGGCGCTGCTCGCCACGATCCGGCGCGGGTTCCACACGCTGAAGGGATCGAGCCGCATGGTCGGCCTGGCCGACTTCGGCGACGCCGCGTGGGCGATGGAGCAGACGCTGAACGCATGGCTGGCTGACGAACGCGCCGCCACGCCGCCGCTGCATCGCCTGGTCGGCCTGGCGTCGCAGCGAATCGGGCACTGGGTGTCGCAGCTCGAGCGTGACGCGTCGGCCGGACTCGATCCGGCGCCGGTGGTCGAGGCGGCCGTCGCGCTGCGCGAGAGCCTGCCGCACGAGGCGGCTTTCGCGCGGCTCGAAGCGCTGGACGCGCCGGCAGCGGACGTTCGGGTCGGAGACCAGACGATCAGCCGGGCTCTGTACGATTCGTTCCTCGCCGAGGCGGACGAACTGGTCGAGACGCTCTCCGGCGACGTCGCGGGCTGGATCGCGGCTCCGGCGCGCGCAGCCACCGAGGATGCGCAGCGCGCGATGCATTCGCTCAAGGGCATCGCGGCGCTGGTGCAGCTCGGCGACGTGCAGGCGCTGGCCGAGCGGCTCGAAGCCTTCCTGCTGCACCAGCGCTCGTCGGGCCAGGCGCTGCCGGCGGAGGACCTGGCCGAATACGCGCGTGCGCTCGAACGGCTGCGGGCGATGCTGCACCGCTTTGCCGCCGGCAGCGAGGCGGGCGACGAATCGGAAGCGCTGGTGCTCGCGCAGGGACTGGCAACGCGCTGGGATCCGCGCAACCGGCCGCAGGCGCCGGAGCAGGCGGCCCACGACGAGCGGGCGTCCGACGACGAGCTCGACGAGGAACTGCTGCCGATCTTCATCGAGGAGGCGACCGACTACCTGCCGCAGGTCGGCGAGAACCTGCGGCG
Source organism: Burkholderiaceae bacterium (assembly GCA_024711155.1). GTDB lineage: Bacteria > Pseudomonadota > Gammaproteobacteria > Burkholderiales > Burkholderiaceae_E > Zeimonas. The sequence continues at coordinate 2,404 of JANJTK010000181.1, read as the reverse complement.
CTGGCTCGAGGCGCCGGCGGACCGCTCGGTGCAGCAGGTGCTGATGCGGCACCTGCACACCATCAAGGGCAGCGCGCGCATGGCCGGCGCGATGGAGCTCGGCCAGCTGGTGCACGAGATGGAAGCGCGCATCGAAGCGGCGAGCGTGCTGAGCGCAGTGCCGTGCGCGCTGATCGAGGAGCTGATCGGCGACTACGACTGCGCGACCGCGATGTTCGAGTCGGTGCGGGATCCGGTGGCGCGCGCGCAGCGCGCGCAGTCGCGCGCCGCCGAGGCGGAGGTGCCGGGCGCGGACGGCGTGCGCAGCGCCGCCGAGGCCGCCGAAGACACGATCGCAGAGGCGTCGTCGGGCACGAGCGAAGCCTCGGGCACGAGCGAGTCGTCGAGTGCCGTCGAGTTGTCGAGCGCTGGTGAACCTCTGGACGCCAGCGGCGCGCCGGAGCCCGCCGCAGCTGCTGCGCCCCCGTCGCCGGCGGTCGTCGCGCCGGCGATCCCGGGCGCAGTCGTCGCCGCGCGCGCTGCCTCCAGCCCGGCCGCTGCCGCCGCGGCGCTGGTGCGGGTGCGCGCCGACCTGCTCGAGAAAGTGGTCAACGAATCGGGCGAGGTCGCGATCGCGCGCTCGCGCCTCGACAACGAGCTGGGCCAGCTGCGCCAGTCGCTGCACGACCTGACCGAGAACGTCGGCCGGCTGCGCTCGCAGCTGCGCGAGATCGAGATCCAGGCCGAATCGCAGATCCAGGCGCGGGCCGCGCTGAAGCCGCAGAGCCACGCCGACTTCGATCCGCTCGAATTCGACCGCTACACGCGCTTCCAGGAGCTCGCGCGGATGCTGGCCGAATCGGTCAGCGACGTCGCGGCGGTCCAGCACCACGCGATGCGCAACCTCGACGACGCCTCGCAGGAGATGACGCGGCAGTCGCAGGTGCTGCGCGAGATGCAGCAGAACCTGATGCGGATGCGGATGGTGCCGTTCCGTTCGGTCGGCGACCGCCTGTATCGCGTGGCGCGCCAGGCCGCGAAGCAGCTCGGCAAGCGCGTCGTGCTCGACATCCGCGGCGCCGCGGTCGAGGTCGACCGGGCGATGCTCGAGCGCATGGCGGGCCCGATCGAGCATGTGCTGCGCAACGCGGTCGCGCACGGGATCGAGGCGCCGCAGGTGCGCGCGGCGGCTGGCAAGCCGGAGACCGGCGAGATCCGCGTCGAGGTCCGCCAGGAAGGGCACGAGGTGGTGCTGGCGGTCGACGACGACGGCGCCGGCCTGGATTACGAGCGGATCGCGGCGCGCGCGCGCGCGCTGGGCCTGATCGGACCGGATGACCAGCCGGTCGAGCGCGAGCTCGCCGACATGATCTTCGTGCCGGGCTTCTCGACCGCGACCGAGGTGACCGAGCTGGCCGGCCGCGGCGTCGGCACCGACGCCGTGCGCGCCGAAGTCGTGGCGCTCGGCGGACGCATCGACGTCGAATCGCGGCCCGGAGCGGGAACGCGCTTCACCATGCACCTGCCGCTCACGATGGCGATCGCGCAGGTGGTGCTGGCCACCGTCGGCGATGCGCACTACGCGATTCCGTCGTCGAGCGTCGAGCAGATCGCGCAGCTCAAGCCGCAGGCGCTGGCCGCGGCCTATGCCGAGGGATCGATCGAGTGGCAGGGCGTGCGCGTGCCGATGCACTACCTCGGCGCGCTGGTCGGCTCGGAGGCGCGACCGATCGCGCAGCACCTGTCGCCGGTCGTCGTCGTGCGTTCGGGCAACCTGCGCCTGGCGCTGCACGTGGATGCCGTCAGCCGCAACCAGGAAGTGGTGGTGAAGAACGTCGGCGCGCAGGTCGCGCGCGTTCCCGGGGTCAGCGGCGCGACCATCCTCGGCAGCGGCGAGATCGTGCTGATCCTGAATCCGGCGCGACTGGCGCAAGCGGTGCTCGGCGACCGCTGGCTCGATCGCCCGGCGCCGAACGCGCAGCGCGCGTCGCTGCAGGACGTGCCGTCGGCGGTGATGGTCGTCGACGACTCGCTGACGGTGCGCAAGGCGACGCAGCGGCTGCTCGCGCGCGAGGGATTCGACGTGATGCTGGCCAAGGACGGCGTCGACGCGCTGCGCCAGCTCCAGGATCGGCGACCCGACCTCATGCTCGTCGACATCGAGATGCCGCGCATGGACGGCTTCGACCTCGTGCGCAGCCTGCGCGGCGACGAGCGCTTCCGCGACATCCCGGTGGTCATGATCACCTCGCGCACCGCCGACAAGCATCGCAACCACGCGCTGTCGCTCGGGGTCGACGCGTACCTCGGCAAGCCGTATTGCGAAGACGAACTGCTCGGCTACGTCGCGCGCTTCACTTCGTCGCCGGCGCGTCGCGCGGGCGCCTGAGCGCAGCGTAGCGCGCCAGCGTTTCGGCGCGCGCGG
>JANJTK010000283.1 GCA_024711155.1 Burkholderiaceae bacterium | reverse complement strand
GAAGCCGCGAAGCGTGCGCAGCCGCCCGTCGTGCACGCCGACCGCCAGCATCCGCAGGTCGGGCCGCCGGCCCTCCCGCGGGAGCGGCGGGCGATCGCGGACCAGGTCGAGCAGATGCTCGACGTCCACGACGGCCCGGCGGCCGATCCGGCCGAAGCTGACGAACTCGCGCGAGCAGGTCGCGACCAGCACCTCGACGCCCTCCTCCATCCGGCCCGCCGCCGCGTACGCCGCGACGAGCGAGCCCGACGAGGCGCCGTAGATCGCGTCAAGGCCCGCGGTCAGGCCGAGGCGCTCGAGCGCCAGCGCCATCCCGGCGCACATCGACACCGCCAGCCCGCCGCCCTCGATGCCCAGCGCCACCGAGCCCGCGCCCGGCTCGCCGCGCGCCCGTGCCAGCAGTGCCCGCAGGACGGGGTCGGAGGTCGCGAGCGTGTCCGCCGGCACTGTCACCGGCCGCCACGCTAACGGGGCGGGCAGGGGCGGCGCCACCGTGGGCTCCGGCGGCGGCGCCGGCTCCCTGCGATGATCCGCCGGCCGCCGGCGAGGTGCCGGCCGGCAGACCGCCGCGGGTTGCCTGCCACCGAGATACGAGACGACGAGCTCGCTCCGCCCGACGGCGGAGGTCGACCCGTGCTCGGCGAGCCGATCGGCCGCTGGCTGACGCCCGGAGTCGGCGCGATCGGCGGCGCCTCGCTGCTGGCCGACCTCGGCCACGAGGTCCCGACCTCCCTCCTGCCGAGCCTGCTGACGAGCACGCTTGGAGCGCCCGCATCGGCGCTCGGGATCATCGAGGGGGTCTCCGACGGCCTCGCCGGCGTCGCACGGCTCGGCGGCGGCGCGCTCGCCGACGATCCCCATCGCCGTCGTGACGCCGCCGTCGGGGGCTACGCGGCGACTGCAGTCCTGTCGGGCCTCATCGGCGCGGCCGGCTCCACCTTGCAGGTCGCCGTGCTGCGCGCCGGGGCGTGGACCGCGCGCGGTCTGCGCGTTCCCTCGCGCAACGCGCTGCTCGCCGACGTCGTGGCCCCCGAGGCGTACGGCGCGCCTACGGCTTCGAGCGGGCGATGGACAACCTGGGCGCCGTCGGCGGGCCGCTGCTGGCGCTCGGGCTCGTCTCGGTCGTCGGCATCCGCACCGCGATCCTCTTGTCGATCGTCCCCGGCCTCCTGGCGGTCGGCGCGATCCTCTTCGCGATCCGCCGCACGCCGCGGCCGACGGCGCGCGAGCACCGTCCGCTGCGTCTGCGCGTCCGTCCGGTCCTCAGGGGCGAGCTCGGACGGCTGATGGCCGGCGTCGGCCTCTTCGAAGCCGGGAACATCGCCGCGACGTTGCTGATCCTGCGCGCCAGCGATCTGCTGCAGGGCACCCACGGCCACCAACGGGCGACCCAGATCGCGCTGCTGCTCTACGCGCTCCACAACCTCGTCGCCACGCTCGTCAGCGTCCCGGCCGGGCACCTGTCCGATCGGCGCGGCCCGATCGGCGTGCTCGCGCTCGGGGTGCTCGCGTTCCTGGCCGCCTATGTGGGGTTTGCGGCCACCGGGGCGGCGGTCGTCGTCCTCGCGGGCTGCTTCGTGCTGGCCGGCGCCGCGATCGGCTTCGTGGAGACGGCCGAGCACGCGGCGGTCGCGGCGCTCGCCCCGGCTGAGATCCGCGGCTCGGCGTTCGGCGTCCTGGCCGGCACGCAGAGCATCGGAAACCTCGTTGCCAGCGCAGTCGCGGGGATCCTCTGGACCGCGATCTCGCCGGGTGCAGGCCTCGCGTTCGCGGCCGCGCTGATGGGCGCCGCGCTGCTCGTGCTGGCGGTTCCCGTGGCTCGCGAGGCGGCCGTCCGGCGATAGGTCGACCGCGAGTGTCCCCACAGTCGCCATCCTCACGGCAGGTCGACGACGGCGGCGGTCGATGACGCGTACGGACCGCCGCGAGCTGGCTGCGGTCTTCGCCGGCGGCGCGATCGGAGCGCTGCTGCGCCTGGTCGTCGGCGAGGCGCTGCCGCACGATCCGGCGACCTGGCCGTGGAGCACGTTCCTGGTCAACGTCGCCGGAGCGTTCGCGCTCGGCTACGCCGTCACTCGCCTTCAGGAGCGTCTGCCGATCTCGGCTTACCGCCGCCCGTTCCTCGGAACCGGGCTGTGCGGCGCGCTGACGACCTTCTCGACGATGCAGGTCGAGCTGCTCGACATGCTCGACTCGGGCTCGATCGCGCTCGCCGCCGGGTACGCCGTGGGGGGGGGGGGCGGCGGGGGGGGGCGGGGGGGGGGCGCCGGCCACCCCGGGCCCCGGGGGGGGGGGGGGCGGGGGGGGGGCCCCCCCCGGGGGGGGGGGGGGGGGGGGGGGGGGGGGCGGGGCCGGGGGGGGGGGCCGGGGGGGGCGCGCCCCCCCGCCGGCCCCCCCCCCGCGCCCCCCCCCCCCCCCCCCCCCCCCCCCC
>JANJTK010000151.1 GCA_024711155.1 Burkholderiaceae bacterium | reverse complement strand
CGGGAAGCGGCACTCGGCATCCCAGCCGATCTGGCCTCCGACGAAGATCTGGCGGCCGCGCGCCTCGATGCCGTTCGAATACCCTTTGGGCGCTGCCCAGCCCTCGGGCTGAATCACCTTATGAACCATGCCTGTCTCCTTCGGGGGATGCTTTGTGTGACGCGGACGGCGCCGGCTGTTTCATCAGTTCGCGCGCGACGATGAGCTTCTGCACTTCCGTCGCGCCTTCGTAGATGCGCAGTGCGCGGATCTCGCGGTACAGCGACTCGACCTTGACGCCGACCCTCACGCCCTGCCCGCCGTGCATCTGCACCGCAGCGTCGATGACGCGCTGCGCGTTTTCGGTCGCGGTCATCTTCGCCATCGCCGCCTCGCGCGTCGTCGGCTTCTTCGCGACGTCGCGCTGCCACGCAGCGCGTGCGGTCAGCAAGGCTGCGGCATCGACGTCCGTCGCCATCTCGCCGAGCTTCGCCTGCGTGAGCTGGAAGTCCGCCAGCGTGTGGCCGAACATCGCGCGGCCCCTCGCGTGCGCGAGCGCCTCATCGAGGGCGCGGCGCGCGAAGCCGAGCGCGGCCGCGGCGACCGACGCGCGGAAGATGTCGAGCGTGCGCATCGCGATCTTGAAGCCTTCGCCCGACGCGCCGAGGCGGTTCTCGACCGGCACGCGCAGCCCCTTGAAACGCAGCCGCGCGAGCGGGTGCGGCGCGATGACGTCGAGGCGTTCGGCGATCTCGAAGCCCGGCATGTCCGGCGTCACGACGAAGGCCGACAGCCCGCGCGTGCCCGGTGCGTCGCCGGTGCGCGCGAACACGCAATACACGTCGGCGATGCCGCCGTTGGAGATCCACGTCTTCTCGCCGTCGAGTACGTAGTGGTCGCCGTCGAGCCGCGCGCTCGTCGCGATCGCGGCGACATCGGACCCGGCCTCGGGCTCGGTCAGCGCGAAGGCGGCGATCCATTCGCCGGACGCGACCTTCGGCAGCACGCGCCGCTGGAGTTCCGGGGAACCCGCGAGCGTGATCGCGCCCGAGCCGAGCCCCTGCATCGCGAACGCGAAGTCGGCGAGGCCGTCGTGGTATGCGAGCGTCTCGCGGGCGACGCACAGCGCGCGGGAGTCGAGTTCCGGCAGCGCGCCGCCGAACGCCGCCGGTACGCAGTAGCGCAGGAAACCGGCGCGGCCGAGCGCGGCGACGAGCCGGCGGCAGGCGGCGTCGGTGTCGTGATGGTCGATCGGCGAGATCGCGGCCGCCCAGTCGAGAATCGCGTCCGACAGCGCGCGGTGTTCCGGCCCGAAGAATGGCAGGTCGAGTGAGCTGCGGTCCATGGCGTGGGGCCTCAGCAGCCTTCGAACTTCGGCTTCTGCTTCGCCGCGAACGCCTCGAAGGCACGCGTGAAGTCGCCGGTCACCATGCAGATCGCCTGGGCCTGGGCCTCGGACTCGATCATTTCCTCGATGCCCATCGCCCACTCCTGGTTGAGCATCGTCTTGGTCATCGTGTGCGCGAACCACGGGCCGTCGGCGAGGCTTTGCGCGAGCGCCTGCGCCTTGCCGAGCAATTCGGCCGGCGCATGCACCGCGCTGAAGAAACCGCAGCCGAGCGCCTCGTCGGCGCCCATCGCACGGCCGGTCATCAGCAGATCGGTCGCCTTGCCCTGCCCGACCACGCGCGGCAGCAGGCCGCAGGCACCCATGTCTGCGCCGGCAAGCCCGACGCGCGTAAACAGATAGGCGGTCTTCGCCTCCGCGGTGCCCAAACGGAAATCCGACGCGAGCGCGACCATCGCGCCAGCGCCGGCGCAGATGCCGTCGATCGCGGCAATGATCGGCTGCGGCGCGCGGCGCATCGCCTTGACGAGATCGCCGGTCATACGCGTGAAGGCGAGCAGCTCCGGCATCGTCATCTTCGTCAGCGGCTCGATGATCTCGAACACGTCGCCGCCCGAGCAGAAATTGCCGCCGGCGCCCTGGATCACCACCGTGCGCACGTCGCTCGCGTAGGCGAGGTCGCGGAAGAGATCGCGCAGCTCGGCGTAGGAGTCGAAGGTCAGCGGGTTCTTCTTTTCGGGGCGGTTCAGCGTGATCGTCGCGACCCGCCCGTCGTCGGAACATTCCCAGCGGAAGTTGCGCGCCGCGTAGTCCTTGAACGGGCGCTTGTGGTCCTGCATCGACAGTTCGGCCATCTCATTCTCCTTTGGTGGCCCGCGCGACGGTCGAGACGCGCGGGTAGTTCTTGTACGTGTCGGTGCGGTGTCAGCCGCACATCACTTCGCCGCCGGCGACCGCGATCGACTGGCCGTGGATCGCGTCGCTCGACAGCAGGCACAGCCAGCCGACCGTGGCCGCGACGTCCTCCGGCTGCACCAGGCGGCCCTGCGGATTGCTCGTCGCGAGCGCTGCTTTCGCGTCATCGGTTCTGCGGCCGGTCTTGGCGGCGATGTTGTCGATGGCGCCTTCGATAAGCGGGGTGTCGGTGTAGCCGGGGCACACCGCGTTGACGGTGATCCCCTGCTTCGCGACTTCCAGCGCGAGCGCCCGCGTCAGGCCGACGACACCGTGCTT
>JANJTK010000271.1 GCA_024711155.1 Burkholderiaceae bacterium | reverse complement strand
CATCCGCGCGCGCGAGGATGCGCTCCCAGGACACCTCGTCAATACGCACGAGGTCGACGAAGGCCGCGCGGCGGTGCCCATAGTCAACGGTCTTGTCGTGCGCCGGGGAGCCCGCGAGCGCGGCCAGCACTTGGTCTGCGGCGGCGCGCAGCTGCTCGGTGGTGCCTTCGCGACTGGCCCGGTTGATGTAGCCGACGGCGACGGCTTCGGCGCGGCCGCGGTATCCGAGGGCGGCGAATGCTGCTCCCCAGGAGCATTGGGTGGCGAGCTTGACGAGAAGCATCGACAGGAAGCGGCGTGCCTGCCAGTCCGCGCGCGTGGCAATCAACCCTGCGAAGTATCGGCGCCACGCGTCCGGCCACAGCATCTGCGGGAGGCGTCGGGCGAACGTCGCGAGGTCGGCGGACGGGATTTCGGCGAGGCGGTGCAGCTCATTCTTGACCCAGACCCGCGAGCGCCGGCGCGGCATGGCGGTGAGCAGGGCGGCTTCGAGCCGCGCGCTCACGCCGTAGCACTGCCGCAGGCCCAGCCGACCGCTGTGGCGTTGATAGATGCGGCGGGCCAGCTCGTGCAGCGCCTCGGAGAGCTCGGGTCCGGAGCTGGTCTGCAGTGTGGCGGCAATCGTGGGCGCCAGCGCGGCCATGACGGCGACGTCGGTGAGGGTGCGCCGGTACATGACGACGTGCCTCTTGCGGGTGGCCCCCGCGTCGCCGGCGCGCGTCTTGTCGCGGCGCGCGAAGAACGCGGCGACACCTTCGACGAGGCTGCTTGGCAGGGATGGAAAGTCGTCGGTGCGTCCGTGATGGAAAAGGAGCGCGTAGAGCGAGCGAGCTTCGCGGAAGTACTCGGTCGCGGTGACGTGCTCGCCGGCCACGATGCCGCTGCCGGCGGCGATGACCGACTCGAAGCCAGCCTGGGCGGGCAACGTTGCGGTGGCGCTGAGGTCGAGCGCGTCGAGCTCGTCAAGCCGCGCTCCGCAGGGGCCTCGGTTCGTCGTCGGGCGCCGCTGGTTTGTATCGGGACGGTTCGAGCATCGCAGCAGCTTGGGGACCCGGCCGGCGAACGGCGGCAGGCAGCTGTCGCCGGTGCCGTGGCCGTGGGAGCCACCGCAGTCCGGGCACCGTTCGAGCAACAGCAGGCCATGGCGCTGGCAGGCGAAGACCCATGGCAGCTTCCAGCTAAGCCGCCATGCGCCCTCGCGCTCGACAAGGCACTGCGGGCACAACCGCGATGCCCGGGAGTCCTCTCCCGTCCTCCCTTCCTCTTTGTGGGGTCAGTACTTGACGGGTCGCTCAGCTGAGTGAGGCCAACCGCCGATGCTCGTCGCTTGCCACGACCCAGCGTCGCTTGGCCGCGTTGCCGGAACGTGCATGCCCGCGTGTACGCTCGTGACTGTCCGACGCACCCCAAGATGCCGGTCCCGCGCGATGACCTCACCGACGCCGACCTCGAAGCCCTTGAGCAGTTTCTGGCTATGCCCGTCGCACAACAGGCATGCCCGAGCCATCAAGTGACGGCAGAAGAGGGCCTGCCCGTCGCGCCGCACGTCTGGCACGCGGGCGAAGACCTGTAGTCACAGCACCGCGACCAAGACCCACAGCTTCACGCTCTTCTTCACGGGCGCCGACCTGCTCTCCGACGAGCATGCGGACGCGCTCCATGAGGCCGGCTGCGACGACGCGCTCTTCGGCGAACGCGACGACGTTCAGTACGCCATGTTCGACCGAGCCGGCGGCGACTTCGACGAGGCGCTGGCCGGCGCCCTGCGCGACGTGTCCCGGGCGGTGCCGGAAGCCCGGGTCGTGCGGGTCGAGACGACGGGCGCGTGACGGCGGCCGCTACCGCGGGACCACGCCACGCCGCTACATGCGCGTGTCGGCGAGGAACCGCCTGAGCTCGTCAAGCAGCGCGTCGCGACGCTCACGCTTCTCATAGGGACCGGGCATCGCGAACCAGCGCGTGGAGGCGTCGCCGTCGCCGGGGTCGAAGAACCCGGGCCGAGCGGACGCGCCGAACAGCGCGCGGCCGGTCCTGAGGAAGGTGAAGATGACCAGCTGCGGCGCGGC
>JANJTK010000123.1 GCA_024711155.1 Burkholderiaceae bacterium | reverse complement strand
CCCTTGCCCTGCCCGACCACGATGTCGGTGAGGTTCAGGCTGCCCGAGACCATCAGCACGACGACCAGCGCGAAGCCGATCGCCAGTTCGTAGGAGATCATCTGCGCCGACGCGCGCATCGCGCCGAGGAACGCGTACTTCGAGTTCGACGCCCAGCCGGATATGATGACGCCGTAGACCTCGAGCGACGTGATCGCCAGCAGCAGCAGCAGCCCGGCGTTGACGTTGGCCAGCGCCAGTTCGGGCCCGAAGGGGATCACCGCCCAGGCCGCCATCGCCGGCATGATCGTCATCACCGGCCCGAGCAGGTACAGCGCCTTGTTCGCCTGCGACGGGACGATGATCTCCTTGAACATCAGCTTCAGCGCGTCGGCGATCGGCTGCAGCAGGCCGAAGGGCCCGACCCGGTTCGGCCCGATACGGATGTGCATATAGCCGATCATCTTGCGTTCCCAGAGGGTGAGATACGCGACGCAGCCCATCACCGGGACGAGCAGCGCGACGATCTTCGCCAGGTTCCACACGACCGGCCACGCGGCGCCCAGCGTGCCCTCGCCCCAGGTCGTGACTGCGTTGAGCAGGTTCTGCATGGCGGTCAGGCCTTCTCGATCGAGATCGCGCCGCTCGCGCACGCGAGTCCGGCGGTCGACGGGTGCGCGGCGGCGATCCTCACCACGCCGTCGGCGAGCGCGTCGTCGCGCTCGAGTTCGAGCGTCGCCTCGCCGGCGACTCCGTTCAGTTCCTGGCGCGCGCGCACGGTGTCGCCCGCGGCCAGGCCCAGCCGCGCACTGGTGGCGCCGTTCGCGCGCGCCCGCGGCGGCCGGGCGTCGCGGGTCTGCTGCAGGCTGGCGGCGCGCCGAACGACCGGATCCGAGCCGTAGATCGGCACGTCGGCCAGGCGTTCGAGCAGGCCGCTCGCCGGAGCCGCCGCCATGCCCGCCGAAGCGGCCGCGGCCGGCGCCACGAAACCGTTGTCGAGATGCCCGGCGACGTCGGGCGCGAGCGCCTCGGCGCGCACCGTCTCCGGGCTCTCCTGGTCGAAGCCGGCCAGCCCGAGCAGGTTGCCGAGCACGCGCAGCACCTTCCATGCCGGACGCGCCTCGCCCGCCGGCGGCACGACGCCGTTGAAGCCCTGCACGCGCCCCTCGCAGTTCACGAAGGTGCCGGCGGTCTCGGTAAACGGCGCGATCGGCAGCAGGCAGTCGGCGCAGTCGAGCAGTTCCGCCGAGCGGTAGGACGTCAGCGCGATCACCGACTCGGCCGACGACAGCGCGGCGCGCGCCAGCGCCGGCAGCGCATGGTCGAGCGTCGGCTCGTTGTTCAGCAGCAGGTAGAGCTTGCGCGGCTGCTCGACCATCGCGCGCGCGTCGAGTCCGCCGTCGGAGGGCACCGCGCGGGCGAGGTAGCCGCCGACCGCGTTGGCCGCGTCGCCGACCTGGCCGAAGCGCGCGCCGCAGGCCTGCGCGATCGCGTCGCCCAGCCGCGCGAGCGTGCCGTAGGCCGGGTGCTGGACCGCGGCGTTGCCCAACAGCACCGCCGCGCGCTCGCCGCAGGCGAGGCTCGCCGCGATCGCACTCGCGGTTGCGCCGGGCACGAGCCCGGCGAAGTCGATTCCAGTGGCCTGCGCGAGCCCCTCGGGCAGCGCCGCCCCTTTCGCCTTCAGGAGCGCCGCCAGCACCTCGGCCAGCAGCGCCGTCCAGCGCGACGGCGCGACGATCGCCTGGTGGGCGACCGGCATCAGCAGATCCTCGTCGGCCGCGTGCACGACGCTCACCTGCGCGCCGCGCTTGACCGCCGCGCGCACCCGCGCGGCGAACAGCGGATGGTCCTTGCGCAGGAACGAGCCCACCAGCAGCAGCCGGTCGAGCCGGCCGACGTCCTCGACCGGCAGGCCGAGCCACGGCGCGCCCGCGCGCGCGGCGTCGACCGAGAAGTCGAGCTGGCGCAGCCGGAAGTCGACGTTGCCCGAACCGAGCCCGCGCATCACGCGCCCGAGCAGGTGCAGTTCCTCGACCGTGCTCTGCCCGGATCCGAGTGCGCCCAGCGCCTGCGCACCATGCTCGTCGCGCACGGTGCGCATCGCGTGCGCCGCGTAATTGAGCGCGGTCTTCCAGTCGACTTCGCGCCACTGGCCGTCCTGGCGCAGCATTGGCGCGAGCAGGCGCTCGTCGCTGTTGAGGCCCTCGTAGGACCAGCGGTCGCGGTCCGACAGCCAGCACTCGTTGACGGCTTCGTTCTCGAGCGGCACCACGCGCATCACGCGCTCGCCCTTGACCTGGACCACGAGGTTCGAGCCCAGCGAGTCGTGCGCCGAGACCGACTTGCGCCGCGCGAGCTCCCAGCTGCGCGCGGTGAAGCGGAACGGCCGGCTCGTGAGCGCCCCCACCGGGCAGACGTCGATCATGTTGCCCGAGAGTTCCGAATCGACCGAGCGGCCGACGAAACTCATGATCTCCGAGTGCTCGCCGCGGTTGGCCATGCCGAGCTCCATGACCCCGGCGATCTCCTGGCCGAAGCGCACGCAGCGCGTGCAGTGGATGCAGCGCGTCATCTCGTCGGCCGAGATCAGCGGCCCCATCGACTTGCGGAACACCACGCGCTTGGTCTCGGCGAAGCGCGACGACGCGTAGCCGTAACCGACCGAGAGATCCTGCAGCTGGCACTCGCCGCCCTGGTCGCACACCGGGCAGTCGAGCGGATGGTTGATCAGCAGGAACTCCATGACGGACTTCTGCGCGCGCACCGCGTTGTCGGAGTGCGTGAAGACCTTCATGCCGTTGGCCACCGGAGTCGCGCACGCGGGCAGCGGCTTGGGCGCCTTCTCGACCTCGACCAGGCACATCCGGCAGTTGGCCGCGATCGACAACTTCTTGTGGTAGCAGAAGTGCGGCACGTAGATGTCGAGCTTGTCCGCCGCATGCATCAGCATGCTGCCCTCGGCTACCTCGACCTCCCTGCCGTCGATCTCCAGCTTGACCATCTCGTATCCGTCAGTCGTTCGTTGGTGGTGCGCCGGCGTTCACAGGTACGCCGGCACGGCGCAGCGCTTGTGTTCGACGTGGTACGCGAATTCGTCGCGGTAGTGCTTCAGGAACGCCCGCACCGGCATCGCTGCCGCGTCGCCGAGCGCGCAGATCGTGCGCCCCTGGATGTTCGACGCGATGCGGTCGAGTTCGTCCAGGTCGCGCGGCGTGCCCTTGCCGTGCTCGATGCGCTCGACGATGCGCCACATCCAGCCGGTGCCCTCGCGGCACGGCGTGCACTGGCCGCAGGATTCCTCGAAGTAGAAGTACGACAGCCGCAGCAGCGACCGGACCGCGCAGCGCGTCTCGTCGAGCACGATGACCGCGCCCGAGCCGAGCATCGAACCCGCCTTGGCGATCGAGTCGTAGTCCATGTCGGTGGCCATCATCACCGGCGCCGGCAGCACCGGCGCCGACGAGCCGCCGGGGATCACCATCTTCAGCTTGCGTCCGTAGCGCACGCCGCCGGCGAGCTCGAGCAGCTTCGCGAACGGGGTGCCCATCGGGATCTCGTAGTTGCCCGGGCGCTCGACGTCGCCCGAGACCGAGAAGATCTTGGTGCCGCCGTTGTTCGGCTTGCCCACCTCGAGGTACTTCTGCCCGCCGTTGCGGATGATCCACGGCACCGCGGCGAAGGTCTCGACGTTGTTGATCGTGGTCGGCTTGCCGTACAGGCCGAAGCTCGCCGGGAACGGCGGCTTGAAGCGCGGCTGGCCCTTCTTGCCCTCGATCGACTCGAGCAGCGCCGTCTCCTCGCCGCAGATGTAGGCGCCGTAGCCGTGGTGCGCGTGCAGCTGGAACGAGAAGTCCGACCCCAGGATGCGCTCGCCGAGCAGGCCGGCGGCGCGCGCCTCCTCGAGCGCTTCCTCGAAGCGCAGGTAGGTGTCCCAGATCTCGCCGTGGATGTAGTTGTAGCCGACCGTGATCCCCATCGCGTAGGCCGCGATCGCCATGCCCTCGATGACGATGTGCGGGTTGTAGCGCAGGATGTCGCGGTCCTTGAAGGTGCCCGGCTCGCCCTCGTCGGCGTTGCAGACCAGGTACTTCTGGCCCGGGAACTGGCGCGGCATGAAGCTCCACTTCAGCCCGGTCGGGAAGCCCGCGCCGCCGCGCCCGCGCAGCCCCGACGCCTTGACCTCGGCAATGACCTGCTCGGGCGGGATCTTCTCCGACAGGATGCGCCGCAGCGCCCGGTAACCGTCGCGTGCCTCGTAGTCCTTCAGATGCCAGCCGTCGGCGCCCGAGAGCCCGGCGTAGATCTGCGGCTCGATGTGCCGCCCGTGGAAGCAGGTCTCCTGGACCTGCGCGTCGATGCTGAGGTCGAGCCCGGTCGTCATTTCGCGTTCCGCAGCTCGGCGAGCAGTTCGTCGAGCTTCCGGTTGTCCATGAAGCTGCACATGCGCTTGTTGTTGACCAGCAGCACCGGGGCGTCGCCGCAGGAGCCGAGGCACTCGCTCTCCTTGAGCGTGAACACGCCGTCGGCGGTGGTCTCGTTGAAGCCGATGCCCAGCTTTTCCTTCAGGTACTCGGCCGCCTTGTTGCCGTCGCGCAGCGCGCACGGCAGGCAGGTGCACACCGCCAGCTTGTGCTTGCCGGTGGGCTGCGTGTTGTACATGTTGTAGAAGGTGGCCACCTCGTGCACCGCCATCGGCGCCATGCCGAGGCAGGCCCCGATCTCCTCGGTGACCTCGGGCGAGATCCACCCGGTCTCCTCCTGCGCGATCGCCAGCGCCGCCATCACCGCCGACTGCTTCTGCTCGGGCGGGTACTTGGCGAGCTCGCGGTCGATGCGCACGTAGGCGGCATCGCTGAGCATTCGTCGGGGCTGGGTCGCGGCGCTCATGAATCGGTGCTCTTGCGGAAGTCGGTGCGTTGCGGTGTCAGCGGTCGATCTCGCCGAACACGACGTCGATCGTGCCCATCAGCGTGGTGACGTCGGCGAGCATGTGCCCGCGCGCCAGCTCGTCCATCGCCTGCATGTGCGCGAAGCCGGGCGCGCGGATCTTCAACCGGTACGGCTTGTTCGCGCCGTCCGAGACCAGGTAGATGCCGAATTCGCCCTTCGGGTGCTCGACCGCCGCGTAGGCCTCCCCCTCGGGCACGTGCATGCCCTCGGTGAACAGCTTGAAGTGGTGGATCAGCTCCTCCATGTTCGACTTCATCGCGACGCGCGAAGGCGGCGCCACCTTGTGGTTCTCGACGATGACCGGACCGGGGTTGTCGCGCAGCCACTGCACGCACTGGCGGATGATGCGGTTGCTCTGGCGCATCTCCTCGACGCGCACCAGGTAGCGGTCGTAGCAGTCGCCGTTGCGACCGACCGGGATGTCGAAGTCGAGCAGGTCGTAGACCTCGTAGGGCTGCGACTTGCGCAGGTCCCACGCGACGCCCGAGCCGCGCAGCATCGGCCCGGTGAAGCCGATCGCCTTGGCGCGGTCCGGGTCGACCACGCCGACGCCGACCAGGCGCTGCTTCCAGATCCGGTTGTCGGTGAGCAGCGTCTCGTATTCGTCGACGTAGCCGGGGAAGCGGTCGGTGAAGGCCTCGATGAAGTCGAGCACCGAGCCCTGGCGGTCGCGGTTCAGGTCGTCGAGCTGCGCGGCGTTGCGCAGCTTCGACCCGTTGTGGCGCGGCATCCGGTCGGGCAGGTCGCGGTAGACGCCGCCGGGACGGTAGTAGGCCGCGTGCATGCGCGCGCCCGACACCGCCTCGTAGACGTCCATCAGGTCCTCGCGCTCGCGGAACGCGTACAGGAACACCGCCATCGCACCGACGTCGAGGCCGTGCGCGCCGATCCACAGCAGGTGGTTCAGGATGCGCGTGATCTCGTCGAACATCACGCGGATGTACTGCGCGCGCAGCGGCGGCTCGATGCCGAGCAACTTCTCGATCGCCATCACGTACGCGTGCTCGTTGCACATCATCGACACGTAGTCGAGCCGGTCCATGTACGGAACCGTCTGCAGGAACGTGCGCGTCTCGGCCAGCTTCTCGGTCGCCCGGTGCAGCAGCCCGATGTGCGGGTCGGCGCGCTCGACGACCTCGCCGTCGAGTTCGAGCACCAGCCGCAGCACGCCATGCGCCGCCGGATGCTGCGGCCCAAAGTTGAGCGTGTAGTTCTTGATGTCAGACATACGCGCTGCCCGAGGAAGTCAACTCACTGCGCTCAACTTCGGTAAAGGCTGACGTGCGCGAAGCGCAGGTCAAGGCCGGCAGCGCCGGCCGGCCGGAACCAAAGTTGAGCGTGTAGTTCTTGATGTCAGACATACGCTATTCCGCTGCGGTCACTCGCGCTTCTCGTCTCATCGGCCGCGGGGCAGCCCGACGTCCGGGCGCTCCACCCCGTAGCGCTCGTCGCGCACGACGCGCGGAACCACTTCGCGCGGCTCGATCGTGACCGGCTGGTAAACGACCCGCTTCTGCTCGGGGTCGTAGCGCATCTCGACCGTGCCCGAGACGGGGAAATCCTTGCGGAACGGATGCCCGATGAAGCCGTAGTCGGTGAGGATGCGGCGCAGGTCGGGGTGGCCGTCGAAGACGATCCCGTAGAGGTCGAAGGCCTCGCGCTCGAACCAGTTCGCCGTCGGCCACACGTCGGTGAGCGTCGGCATCGCGGGGGCCGCGTCGTCGGTGCAGAACGCGCGCACGCGCAGCCGCCAGTTCTTCTCGACCGACAGCAGGTGCGCGACGACCGCGAAGCGCTCGCGCTCCCAGCCGCCGCCCTTGTACTCGCTGTAGTCGAGGCCGCACAGGTCGATCAGCGTGTCGAAGCGCAGCGCCGCGTCGTCGCGCAGCCGCGTCGCCGCCGCGAGGAGGTCCTGCGCCGCGATCTCGATCGTCACTTCGCCCAGGCGCACCGCAAGCGACCGGATCGCGTCGCCGAGGCGCGCGCGCAGCGCCGCTTCCAGGGTTTCGAGCCGGGTGACCGGCTGGCTCGGGGGGATCGACATGCGGATGGCCTTATCGCGCGATCGTGTTGGTGCGACGGATCTTCGCCTGCAACTGCATGACGCCGTAGATCAGCGCCTCGGCGGTGGGCGGGCAGCCCGGCACGTAGACGTCGACCGGGACGATGCGATCGCAGCCGCGCACCACCGAGTACGAGTAGTGGTAATAGCCGCCGCCGTTGGCGCACGAGCCCATCGAGATCACCCAGCGCGGCTCGGCCATCTGGTCGTAGACCTTGCGCAGCGCGGGCGCCATCTTGTTGCACAGCGTGCCGGCCACGATCATCACGTCGGACTGGCGCGGGCTCGGCCGGTAGAACACGCCGAAGCGGTCGAGGTCGTAGCGCGACGCGCTCGCGTGCATCATCTCGACCGCGCAGCAGGCCAGGCCGAAGGTGACCGGCCACATCGATCCGGTGCGCGACCAGTTCACCAGCTTGTCGAGCTGGGTGGTGACGAACCCTTCGCTCAGTAGTCCTTCCAGGGCCATCGCGCTGCTCCGCACACTCCGCCGCCGGGTCGACGCCGACCGGGATCACTCCCAGTCGAGCGCCCCCTTCTTCCACTCGTAGACGAACCCGACGACGAGGATCGCCAGGAACACCATCATCGACGCGAAACCGAAGAACCCGATCGCGTCGAGCGACACCGCCCACGGGAACAGGAACGCGATTTCGAGGTCGAACAGGATGAACAGGATCGCCACCAGGTAGTAGCGAACGTCGAAACGCATCCGCGCGTCCTCGAACGGCTCGAAGCCGCACTCGTACGGGGACAGTTTCTCGGGGTCGGGACGGCTCGGGCCGAGCAGCTTGCCGATGAGGAGAGGCCCGACGCCGACCGCGGCGCCGACCAGGATGAACAGCAGGACGGGCAGATAGTTTTCCAGCGTCATGTGTTGGCCCACCCGTGTGGTTACCTCAGTGATTGCTTCAGCGAATTCCGGTCACAAAAAAATCCGCCCGAAGATGCGCCCCGAGCGGATCCGGCCACTCGCCCGCGCGAGTGGTCCGATCATCGAGTTCTGGTGCCGACGGCGAGACTCGAACTCGCACAGCTTTCGCCACTACCCCCTCAAGATAGCGTGTCTACCAATTTCACCACGTCGGCATTTCTACGTTGGCTACTTAGCCCGCTATTCTACTACTTCGGAATGTCGCTTGCGGGGCCGCTTTTCGGCGCTCCGCCTTCCGGCGCGCCCTCTTTCGGCACCGCTTGACCTGCATCAGGAACGGCGCTGCCCTGCGACGCGCCCGCCGGTTGCGTCGGCGTCGCATCGAGCACGCTGCCGGACACCGGCGCCGGCTTCTGGCCGAGAAACGCGAGCGCCAGCGTCGCGATGAAGAACAGCGCCGCGAGCACGCCGGTCGTGCGGCTGAGGAAGTTCGCGGAACCGGTCGCGCCGAACAGGCTGCCCGAGGCGCCGCTGCCGAACGCCGCGCCCATGTCGGCGCCCTTGCCGTGCTGCAGCAGCACGAGGACGATGACGCCGAGGGCGGCGATCACCTGCGCGATCATCAGAAGATTGGTCAGCCAGCTCATCGAAAGTTCTCCATGCGCCCCGGCGACGAGCCGGCAGCGTCAACGCAAGTTGTCAGGCAGCCGCCGCCCGGCAGATGCCCAGGAAGTCGTCCGCCACCAGTGAAGCGCCGCCGATCAGCCCGCCATCGACGTCGTGCATCGCGAACAGGCTCGCGGCGTTGGCGGCCTTGACGCTGCCGCCGTAGAGGATGCGGGTCGCGGCGGCCGCGCCGTAGCCGCACGCTGCGAGCCGCTCGCGCACGAAGCGGTGCGCCGCCTGCGCGATCTCCGGCGAAGCGGTGCGGCCGGTGCCGATCGCCCACACCGGCTCGTAGGCGAGCACGACGCGCTCGGGCGGCAGCGGCTGCGCTGCCGCGGCCAGCGCCGCCGCGATCGCGTCGACCTGGCGCCCCAGCACCGCCTCGGTCGCGCCGGCCTCGCGCTCGTCGAGCGTCTCGCCGATGCAGGCGATCACGCCGACGCCGTGCGCCGCGCACATCGAGATCTTCGCCGCGACCTGCTCGTCGCTTTCGCCGGCCATCTGGCGGCGCTCCGAATGCCCGACGATGCTCCAGCGGCACCCGAGGTCGGCCAGCATCGCCGCCGAGACGTCGCCGGTGAACGCGCCGTTGGCCACCGCGGCGACGTCCTGCGCGCCCCATTCGATTCCGGTGTCGCCCAGCCACGCGGCCGCCTGCCCGAGATACGGGTACGGCGGGCACACGACCACGTCGATGCGCCCGAGCAGCGGGCGCCCGAGCGCGGCGCGCAGCGCCGTGAACAGGTGCTCGTTGGCGACGATGTCGCCGTTCATCTTCCAGTTGCCGGCCACGACCGGCTTGCGGGCCTTCATCGCTCTGGTCCGAAAGCGAAAAACTCTCGATTTTATGGCGTGAGGCAGCCTCGGGTCAATTGCGCTGAGATGCCCGTGCGCCGACGCGCCCGCAGGCCGGTCCCTTGTTGCGCCGGCCGCTGCCGGGTCAGTCGTCCCCGTCCTCGGCCCCGCCCCTGCGCGGCTCCTGCCACGGGTGCGGCCCGCCGCGGCGCCAGCGCCAGAACCACAGCGCGTAGCCCGACAGGCCGTAGAGCAGGAACAGCGAGAACAGCACCACCGGCGGATCCGACGACACCAGCGCGAACAGCAGCACGGTGCCGATCATGAAGACGAAGGGCACGCTCTTCTTCAGGTTCAGGTCCTTGAAGCTGTAGAACGGCGCGCTCGAGACCATCGTGATCCCGGCGTACACCGTCAGCGCGAAGGCGGGCCAGGCGAGATCGGGGCCGCTGGCGGTGATCCAGCGCGTCTGGCGCAGGTCGGTCGCGATCCACACCAGCCCGGCGACCAGCGCCGCGGCCGCCGGACTCGGCAGCCCCTGGAAGAAGCGCCGGTCGACCACGCCGATGTTGGTGTTGAAGCGCGCCAGCCGCAACGCCGCGCCGGCGACGTAGACGAACGCGGCGATCCAGCCCCACTTGCCGAGGCCGCGCAGCGACCACTCGTAGACGATCAGCGCCGGCGCCACGCCGAACGAGACCATGTCGGAGAGGCTGTCGTACTGCTCGCCGAAGGCGCTCTGCGTCTGCGTCATCCGCGCCACGCGACCGTCGAGACCGTCGAACAGCATCGCCACGAACACCGCGATCGCGGCGACCTCGAAGCGGCCGTTCATCGCCTGCACGACCGCGTAGAAGCCGCAGAACAGCGCGGCGGTGGTGATCGCGTTCGGCAGCAGGTAGATGCGCCGCGAACGGCGCGGCGCAAGCCCTTCGGGCCGGCGCTCGTCATCCATCGGCGCGCTCCGCGCCGCCGGGGGCGAGTTCGGCGACGACGGTGCTCGCCGCGCGCACCTTCTCGCCGATCGCGACGCGCGGCCGCGTGCCCACCGGAAGGTAGAGGTCGACGCGCGAGCCGAAGCGGATGAAGCCGAAGCGCTGGCCGCGCCGCAGCGTGTCGCCGACCTTCGCGTAGCACAGCACGCGCCGCGCGACGAGGCCTGCCACCTGCACGCAGCCGACCAGCGCGCCGTCGCCGGCGCGGATCAGCAGCGCGTTGCGCTCGTTGTGCTCGGAGGCCTTGTCGAGGTCGGCGTTGAAGAACTTGCCCGGGAAGTACGTCACGCTCTCGACGCGGCCGTCGACCGGCGCGCGGTTCGAGTGGACGTTGAACACGTTCATGAAGACCGAGATCTTCAGCGCCTCGCGCGCGGCGTAGGGGTCGCTCGTCACGCCCACCGCGATCACGCGGCCGTCGGCCGGGGCGAGCACCAGGCGCTCGCCGGCCGGCACGGTCCGGGCCGGGTCGCGGAAGAACTGCAGCACGAACAGCGCCAGCAGCCACAATGGCAGCGACCACCAGCCGGACCACGCGGTCGCCGCGAGTGCGACGACGACGGATCCGGCCAGGAACGGCC
>JANJTK010000111.1 GCA_024711155.1 Burkholderiaceae bacterium | reverse complement strand
GCGCTCGCCCCCGGGCAGCCGGCCGGCGACGGGGCGGCGGACGGCACGCCCGCTGCAGCGCCAGCCCGGGAGCGCGCAGCCTTCGCGGCCCGCTTGCCGGACGTCGCAATCGACCGCCGCGCCGACAACCCGGTCGCACGGCTCGCCGCGCAGCTGGAATCCGCCGCGCTGCGCACACTGGTCGTGGCCGAGTCGCCGGGGCGCCGCGAGACGCTCGCGCAACTGCTCGCCGACAACGGGCTGGCATTGCCGCAGGTCGACGACTGGGCCGCCTTCGCCGAGGGCGAAGCGCACAGCGCCCTCGCGGTCGGCCCGCTGCACGACGGCTTCACGCTCCCGGCGCCCGGCCTGGCCGTCGTCACCGAGGCCGAGCTGTTCGTCGGCACCGTCCGGCGCACGCGCCGCGGCCTGCGCGAGTCGCAGACCGACGTCGACTCGATCATCCGCGACCTCTCGGAGCTGAAGGTCGGCGATCCGGTCGTGCACGCGCAGCACGGCATCGGCCGCTACGAGGGCCTGGTCACGATGGACCTGGGCGATGGGCCCACCGAGTTCCTGCACCTCGGGTACGCCGGCGACGCGAAACTCTACGTGCCGGTGTCGCAACTGCACGTCATCGGCCGCTACAGTGGCGCGAGTCCCGACGACGCGCCGCTGCACCAGCTCGGCTCGGGGCAGTGGGAGAAGGCGCGCGCGCGCGCCGCTCGCCGCGCCCGCGATGCCGCCGCCGAATTGCTCAATCTCTACGCGCGGCGCGCCGCACGCACCGGCCACGCGTTCGGCTTCGCCGCCCACGACTACGAGGCGTTCGCGGACGGCTTCCCGTTCGAGGAGACTCCCGACCAGCTGGCGGCGATCCACGCGGTGATCCAGGACATGGTCGCCGGCAAGCCGATGGACCGGCTGGTGTGCGGCGACGTGGGCTTCGGCAAGACCGAGGTCGCGCTGCGCGCGGCCTGGGTCGCGGTCGCCGACGGCCGCCAGGTCGCGCTGCTCGCGCCGACCACGCTGTTGGCCGAGCAGCACTTCCAGACCTTCTGCGACCGCTTCGCCGAGCTGCCGGTGAAGCTGGTCGAGCTGTCGCGTTTCCGTTCGGCGAAGGAGACCCGCCAGGCCGTCGCCGACATCAACGCCGGCCGCGTCGACATCGTGATCGGCACGCACAAGCTGCTGTCGTCCGAACTCGCGTTCCCGCGGCTCGGGCTGGTCATCGTCGACGAGGAGCATCGCTTCGGCGTGCGGCAGAAGGAGGCGCTCAAGGCGCTGCGCGCCGAAGTCGACGTGCTGACACTGACGGCCACCCCGATCCCGCGCACGCTGGCGATGAGCCTCGAGGGCATCCGCGACTTCTCGGTCATCGCCACCGCGCCGCAGCGCAGGCTCGCGATCAAGACCTTCGTGCGCCGCGAGTCGGACGGCACGATCCGCGAGGCGCTGCTGCGCGAGCTCAAGCGTGGCGGCCAGGCGTACTTCCTGCACAACGAGGTCGAGACGATCGAGAATCGCCGCGCGCGGCTGGCCGAGCTGGTGCCGGAGGCGCGCATCGCCATCGCGCACGGGCAGATGCCCGAGCGCGAGCTCGAGCGCGTGATGCGCGACTTCCACCAGCAGCGCTTCAACGTGCTGCTGTGCACGACGATCATCGAGACCGGGATCGACGTGCCGGCGGCCAACACCATCGTGATCCATCGTGCCGACCGTTTCGGCCTCGCGCAGCTGCACCAGCTGCGCGGCCGCGTCGGGCGCTCGCACCACCAGGCCTACGCTTACCTGCTCGGTCCCGACGACTCCGCGCTCACCCGCGACGCGACCAAGCGCCTGGACGCGATCCAGGCGATGGAGGAGCTCGGGTCGGGTTTCTACCTCGCGATGCACGACCTCGAGATCCGCGGCGCCGGCGAAGTGCTGGGCGAGTCGCAGTCCGGCGACATGCAGGAGGTCGGCTTCGCGCTGTACACCGAGATGCTCGACGAGGCGGTGCGCGCGCTGAAGTCCGGGCGCGAGCCCGACCTGTCGGCGCCGCTGGCCGCGACGACCGAGATCAAGCTGCACGTCCCGGCGCTGCTGCCGGCCGACTACTGCCCCGACGTGCACGAGCGGCTCGCGCTGTACAAGCGGATGGCGCATTGCGCCACCCGCGACACGCTCGACGCGCTGCGCGAGGAACTGGTCGACCGCTTCGGCAAGCTGCCTGACCCGGCGCGAGCACTGCTCGACACGCACCGGCTGCGCATCGCGTCGCAACGACTCGGCATCGCGCGCATCGACGCCTCAGGCGAAGCGATCGTGGTCCAGTTCGTCCCGAACCCGCCGATCGACCCGGCGGCGATCATCCGGTTCGTGCAGAGCCGGCGCGACGTCAGGCTCGCCGGACCGGACCGGCTGCGCTTCACGCTCGCAACCGCCGACCTCGCCGCGCGCGTGCAGCGCATCGGCGAAATCCTGGTCGGGCTGGGCGGCAAGGAGGCGGCGCCTTGAGCCGGCTCGTCGTCCAGCATCCGCGCCTGAGCGACGCCGCGGTCGACGCATTTCGCGCCGCGCTCGGGCGGGCGCCGACGCTGCACCTGCCGCAGCTTGCGACGTGGGAGCCGGTGAGCATCGACGGCGACCGCGTCGGCGAGATCGCCGACGCGCTCGCGGTCGACGCCGAAATCGTGCCGATGTCGGCGCGCCTGTCGGATTACCGGCTGATCGCCTTCGACATGGACTCGACGCTGATCACGATCGAGTGCATCGACGAGATCGCCTCGTTCGCCGGGCGCAAGGCCGAGGTCGCCGCGATCACCGAAGCCGCGATGCGCGGCGAGATCGCCGACTTCGAGCAGAGCCTGCGGCGGCGCGTCGCGCTGCTGGCGGGATTGCCGCAGCAGACGCTGCAGCAGGTCTACGACGAGCGCGTGCGCCTGTCGCCCGGCGCCGAATCGCTGATCGTCGCCGCGCGCGCCGCGGGCCTGAAGATCCTGCTGGTCTCGGGCGGATTCACGTTCTTCACCGAACGGCTGGCGGCCCGCCTGCGGCTCGACTTCACACGCGCCAACACGCTGGAGATTGCCGACGGCAGGCTCACCGGGCGCGTGCTCGGCGAGGTCGTCGACGCCGACGTCAAGCGCCGCGTGCTCGAGCAGACCTGCGCCGCGATCGGCTGCATGCCTGCGCAGGCGATCGTGGTCGGCGACGGCGCCAACGACCTGAAGATGATGTCGATCGCCGGCGTCTCGGTGGCCTACCGCGCCAAGCCGATCGTGCACTCGGAGACGACGCACGCGATCAACTACTGCGGACTGGACGCGATCCTGAACTGGTTCGTCGACCAGCTGCCGGCGGCGCCGGCATGAACCGCGGCGCCGGCGTCACGAGCGGCGGCGCCACAGCCGTCGCGGCCACCCTCGCCGGCGCGAGCGCGCTGGCGCTGGCCATGGGAATCGGGCGCTTCGCGTACACGCCGATGCTGCCACCGATGCTCGACGAGTCCGGCCTGACACTGTCGGCAGCCGGGCTGGTCGCGTCGGCCAACTTCGTTGGCTACCTGGCCGGCGCGCTGCTCGCGTCGCACGCGCTGTTCGCGCGCCGGCGCGTCGCATCGCTGCGCGCGGGCCTGGTGGCGAGCGTGCTGACCACCGCCGCGATGGCGCTCGACCTCGGCGCGCTCGGCTGGGGCGCGGTGCGGCTGCTGTCGGGGATCGCGAGCGCCTTCGTGCTCGTCTTCACGTCGGGCATCGTGTTCGAGTCGGCGGCGCGCGCCGGGCGCCCGCTGCTCGGCGGCCTGCTCTACTCGGGCGTCGGCGCGGGCATCGCGCTGTCGGCGCTGCTCGTGTTCGCGGGTCGCGAGTCGGGCTGGGGCGCCGCCGAGTTGTGGTGGGCGCTGGGGGCGCTGTCGGCGCTGCTGGCGATCGCCCCCTGGGGCCGCCTCGACCTGCCGGCACCGCCGCCGGCGCCAGCACGCAGCGACCCTGCACGCGCGCGCGCCGAACGGCGGGCGCTGGACCGGCTGGTGTGGTCCTACGGCGCGCTCGGCTTCGGCTACATCGTGACCGCGACCTTCCTGGTCGTGATGGTGCGCCGCATGCCCGACGCGCGGCTGCTCGAATTCTGGACCTGGGCGGCGGTCGGCCTTGCGGTGGCGCCGTCGAACTGGCTGTGGTCGCGCATCGCGGCGCGCATCGGCGTGTACCCGGCGATTGTCGCCGCCTTCGTGCTGGAGGCGATCGGCGTCGCGCTCGCCGCGGTCGGCACCGGCACCGTGGCGCTGCTGGCCAGCGCGGTGCTGCTCGGAGGAACCTTTCTCGCGATCACCGCGCTCAGCCTCGCCACCGCGCGTGAACTCTCGCCCACCGGCCCCGACCAGACGATCGCGCGCATGACGGTCGCCTTCAGCATCGGGCAGATCGCCGGCCCGGCGCTCGGTGGTTGGCTGGCCGAGCGCAGCGGCTCCTTTGCCGCCCCGTCGTGGCTCGCGGTGGCGGCGCTGCTGGCCGGCGCGGCGCTCGCATTGGCGATCCACCTCAGCC
>JANJTK010000080.1 GCA_024711155.1 Burkholderiaceae bacterium | reverse complement strand
AAAAGCAGGATCAGCGACGAGTAATACACCCAGAGCAGGATCAGCACCACCGAGCCGGCCGCGCCGTAGGTCGAGGCCGTGGCCGTGTGCGTCAGGTACGCGGCAATCGCGTAGCGGCCGAACGAGAACAGCACCGACGTGACGAGCGCGCCGAGAGCGACGTCGCGCCAGCGCAGCACCACGTCCGGCAGCACCCTGAAGATCGCCGCGAACAGCAGCGTTCCGACTGCCAGCGAGACCACCACGTCGGCGCCGCCCAGCAGCGTCGCGACACCCGGCGCCAGGCGGTCGGTGAACTGCAGCACCGCGCGCAGCGCCACGCCGAGCAGCAGCGACACCAGCAGCACGAAGCCGATCGACAGCACCACCGCGAGCGACAGCAGCCGCGCCTTCACCAACGCGAAGATGGTGTTGCGATGCGGTCGCGCCGCCACGCCCCAGATCGCGTTGAGCGACGTCTGCATCTGGCCGAACACGGTCGTGGCGCCGGCCGCCAGCGCGACGAACCCGAGCACCGTCGGCAGCAGTCCGGCCTCGCGAATGCGCGAGTGCGCCACCGCCTGCTCGATCGCCGTCGCCGCCTCGCGCCCCATCACGTCCTGCAGCTGGCCGACGATGTGTCCCTGCGCGGCCTGCTCGCCCAGCACGATGCCGATCACCGACACCGCGATGATCACCACCGGGGCCATCGAGAACAACGTGTAGAACGCCAGCGCGCCGGCATAGCTGAACGCGTTCGCGTCGAGCCACAGCGCGACCGAGTCGCGAGCGATCGTCCACCAGCGGCGCAGGGTCGGGTTCGGCATGGGTGGGATCCTGTTCGATGACGGTGGGCGAAGGAACGCGCCGGAAACGGCCCGGCCCCGCTATTGAACTGGGGCCGCTCGCCGCGCGCAAGGGCGGCGTCCCGGGTGCTTGCGCTCGCGACCCGGAGCGGTTACCGTCTCCGGCCTCCCCACGGCATGCGCAGAAGGCACGCGCGCGATGCGCCTGCGACACATCGAAGTCCTGTTCGCGATCAGGAAGACCGGCTCGATCAGCGGCGCGGCCGCTGCGCTGTGCATCTCGCAGCCGGCCGCGAGCAAGATCCTGAAGCACGCCGAACAGCGGCTGGGCTTCCCGCTGTTCAAGCGCGCCCGCGGACGGATTCACCCGACCGAGGAAGCCGAGGTGCTGCTCGCCGACATCGAGCGGGTCTTTTCGGCACTGGAGCGGACCCGCGACACGGCGCGTATCCTGCGTGAGCGACTCGACCGTCGCATGCGGGTCGTGTGCGTGCCGAGCCTCGGCTTCAGCGTGCTGCCGCGAGCCGTGCAGGCCTTCCGCAAGCTGCGGCCGCGCACCGAGATCGAGATCGGCGCGCGCCACACCCCCGAGATGGTCAACGCCCTCCTGTCGCAGGAATTCGACCTGGGCCTGAACTTCGGGCCCGAGCAGTCCGGGCAGACACCGATCGGCATCGACGCGATGCTGGTCGCGACGGGCCACCTGGTCTACATCGATCAACCGGGAAGCCCGGCGTTGAGGAAGCCCGGCCCGGTCAAGCTCTCGAGTATCGACGCCGGACGGCTCATCGGACTGACGTCCTCGCACTACCTGGGCAGTACCTTGAACGGCATCCTCGAGCGTGAGGGTGTCACGCAAGCGCCGATCGTGCAGGTGCAGACCTACTACTTTGCCCGCGCGCTGGTGGCTGCGGGTGCCGGGTGCGCCGTCGTCGACGAGTTCACCGCCCGCCCCGACGCGGCCGACATTGCCGTGCGGCCGATCGACCCACCGGTCCGTTTCGGGGTCTACGCGTACAGCTGCGATCGGAATCCGCTGTCCGAGCGCATGCTCGAGCTCATCGAGTGCATCCGCAGCGCGTGCGCCGAATCGGGGCTGGACCGCCCCGCTACCGCAGCGCCGTCAGCGCCGCGACAAACGGCTCGATCTGCGCCTCGGTCAGGCCGGCAACGTTGATGCGGCCGTCGGACACGACGTAGACGCCGTGCTCGCCTCGAAGGCGCTCGGCCTGCGCCGGCGTGACGCCGATCAGCGAGAACATCCCCCGGTGCCGGACCAGGAAGTCGTATCGATCCGAACCCGTGCGCGCGGCGAGCGCCGCCGCAAGCGCGACGCGCAAGCCGGCGATCCGGGTTCGCATCGAGTCGAGCTCGCTGCGCCAGTCGGCGCGCAGCGCCGGATCGCCCAGCACGATGCGCACGATCGAAGCGCCGTGGTCGGGCGGCATCGAGTAGGCGACGCGCGCGCAGGTGAGCAGGTGGCCGAGCACGTTCGCGGCTTGCGTGCCGGTGCCGGCCATCACGAACGCGCAGCCGGTGCGCTCGCGATAGATCCCGAAGTTCTTGCAGTTCGAGGTCGCGAGCAGCATCTCCGGCAGCCGCTGCGCGAACAACCGCACCGCGTAGGCGTCCTCGTCGAGGCCGTCGCCGAATCCCTGGTACGCCAGGTCGACGAACGGCACCAGGCCGCGCGCGAGAAGGAGCTCGCAGACCTCGTCCCAATCGGCGTTCGCGAGGCTCGCGCCGGTCGGATTGTGGCAGCAGCCGTGCAGCAGCACCACGTCGCCGGGCGCCGCGCCGCGCAGGCTCGAGAGCATCGCATCGAGCCGGACGCCGTTCGCAACGGGGTCGTAGTAGACGTACTCGCGACTCGCGAGCCCCGCGTCGGCGAGGATCGACGCGTGGTTCACCCAGGTCACGTCGGGTATCCACACCGTGGCATCGGGTCGAACGCGCGCGATCAGGCCGGCAAGAATGCGCAAGGCCCCCGCCCCGCCCGGCGTCTGCACCGCGCAGATGCGCTCGCGCGGGCTCGCGTTGCCGAAGACCACGTCGGTGACCGCCTCGCAATACGCCGGGTCGCCGCCGGGGCCGAGGTAGCTCTTGGTCTGCTCGCTGTCGTACAGGCGACGCTCGGCCTCGCGCACCGCGCGCATGATCGGCGTGCGCCCCTGTGCGTCCCGATAGACGCCGATGCCCAGGTCGATCTTGCCGGGCCGCGGGTCGTCCCGGAACAGGCCGATCAACGACAGGATCTTGTCCGGCGGTGCCGGTTCGACCGTTTCGAACATGTCACGTCTCTCCGTCGCGCCCGGGATTCATCGAAAGCACCTTGCCCGGATTCAGGATGCCGTCCGGGTCGAAGACCCGCTTGATCGAGCGCATCAGCGCGAGCTCCCGCACCGAGCGCATCCGCTCGAGCGCCGCGCGCTTCTCCTGTCCGATGCCGTGCTCGGCGCTCACGGTGCCGTCAAGCGACAGCGCGATGTCGTCGACCAGGCTCGAGAGTTCCGCGCCGCGCGCGCGGAACGCCGCGTCCGGCATCTGCTCGGGCGGCAGCACGTTGAGGTGAATGTTGCCGTCGCCGACGTGGCCGAACGCCACCGGCCTGCAGCCCACGACCCGGCGCGGGAGCTCGTCGTGCACGCGGCGCAGGAACTCGGGCACGCTCGCGATCGGCACGGCAGTGTCGGTCCGGACGATGTAATGACGCGCCTCGCCCATCGCGACCGCGATGCCTTCGCGCAGCGCCCACATCGATCGCCGCTGGGCGATCGAAGACGCCAACACCCCCGAGAGCACCAGTCCGCGGGCAGTCGCGCTCTCGAACAGCGCCTCGACTGCTGCATCGAGGTCCATGAACCGGCTCGTGCTCTCGCACTCGAGCAGCACCAGCCACGGCGTCGGCGCCGGCAGCGGCTCGCGCGCCGTCGCGCAGTGCGCGAAGTGCAGCTCGAGCGCCGGGCGGGACATCAGCTCGAAGGCCGAGACTGCCTCGCCCAGGATTTCCCGGGCGAGCGTGAACGTCTGCACCGCCGCGTCCGGCGAGGCGACGCCGAACATCGCGGTGACGGTTGCCACGGGGCCCGGCCGCAGCTTCAACGCCACCGCGGTGATCAGGGCGAGCGTGCCCTCGGAGCCGGTGAGCAGGTGCCGCAGGTCGTAGCCGGCGTTGCTCTTGCGCAGCACCGCGGGGGGGCCGAGCACCGAACCGTCGGCGAGCACGGCCTCGAAACCGAGCACCTGGTCGCGCGCCATGCCGTAGCGAACCACGTTGTTGCCGCCCGCGTTCGTCGCGACGTTGCCG
Source organism: Burkholderiaceae bacterium (assembly GCA_024711155.1). Taxonomy (GTDB): domain Bacteria; phylum Pseudomonadota; class Gammaproteobacteria; order Burkholderiales; family Burkholderiaceae_E; genus Zeimonas. Next base: position 21,571 of record JANJTK010000080.1, on the reverse strand, counting down.
CCGATGCTGCTCGAGCCGGCGCCCCCATGGTCGAGCCCGAGCACGCGCCCTGCCGCGGCCGCGGCCTGCCGGACCTCGTGCAGCACGCACCCCGCATCGACGACGATCACGTCGCCCACCGGGTCGAGCGAACGAATGCGGCGCATCCGCTCCAGCGACACCATCACCACGCTCTGCCCGGGCATCGGCAGCGAACCGCCGGCGAATCCCGTGCCGCCGCCGCGCGGCACGATCGGCACGCCGGCCGCGCGACACGCGCGCACGACGTCGGCGACCTGTTCGGTGCCGGCGGGCCGCGCGACGCACAGGATGCCGCCGTCGGCGCGGTGGACGCTGTCGCCCCGGTACGCCTGCAGGCCGGCGGGGTCGGCAACCACGCCGCCCTCGCCGACGATCGCGCGCAGCCGCTCGGGCAGCACTGCGTCCCCGCGCCCGTCAGTCCAGCTTGCCGACGGCGCGCTCGGCGGCGTCGAGCAGCGCGCACGAGGCGGTCAGCCGGATCGCCGGGCCAGTCTGCGCGGGCATGTACGAGTCGTTCGGCTGGAACGGGATCGCGTCGCGCAGCGCGCGGTACGCGGCTGCCGTGCCGGTGCCGAGTGCGAAGCGGCCGAGCTGCCCTTCGGTGAGGAAGATCGCGCGCGCCGCGAGCATGAACTCGATGCCGACGATCTTCGGCAGGTTGTCGAGGATCTGGCGCGCCTTGCGGCACGCCCACGCCGCCATGCTGACGTGGTCCTCCTGGTTGCTCTTGGTCGGTATGTTGTCGACGCTGGCCGGGAAGCACAGCCCCTTGTTCTCGGAGGCCACCGCAGCGGCCGAGCACGAGATCACGGCGTAGCCGCTGTTGAGCCCGGGCGGATGTCCGGCCAGGTTGGGCGGCAGGCCGTAGCTCAGCGTGTTGTCGCACAGCGCGAACAGCCGGCGCTCCGAGATGCTGCCGATCTCCGCCAGCGACATCGCGACGATGTCCATCGCGAACGCGATCGGTTCGCAGTGGAAGTTCCCCCCCGACAGGAACTCGAGCTGCCCCTTGTCGTCCCAGAACACCAGCGGGTTGTCGGTGGCGGCGTTCAGCTCGTTGGTGATCAGCGTGCGCGCGTACGCGAGGTTGTCGCGGCAGGCGCCGTGCACCTGCGCCAGGCACCTGAACGAGTACTGGTCCTGCACCCGCGCCGAGTGCGTGGGGTGCAGCACGTCGTCGGGCAGGTGCTCGCGACGCGCGGCCTCGGTGGTGCGCTCGCTGGCCGCGGTGATCCTGCGGACGTTCGCGGCGACGTCGATCTGGCCGCGCTGCCGGCGCGCGACGTGGATGCGCGCGTCGAACGCGGCCTGCTCGCCGCGAATCGCCTCCAGGCTCAGCGCCCCGGCGACGTCGGCCTGCTTCGTCTGCAGTTCGGCGTCGTGGACGTTGAGCGCCGCCATCGCAGCGCACAGGCTGTTGCCGTTGATCAGCGCGAGGCAGTCCTTCGCCTTCAACGCGAAGGCCACCGGGGCGATGCCGGCTTGCGCGAGCGCCTGCGGCGCCGGCATGCGGCGCCCCTGGTACCACGCTTCGGCGGCCTCGTGGCCGACCAGCACCGAGACCACATGCGCCAGCGGCGCAAGGTCGCCGCTGGCCCCGACCGACCCCTGGATCGGCACCACCGGATGGACGCCCTTGTTGAGCATCTCGACGAGCCGGTCGACCACCTCGATCCGCAGGCCGGAGACACCCTGGCAGAAGGCGTTGATGCGGATCGCGAGCATCGCGCGCACCACGTCCTGCGGCGCCGGCTCGCCGATCCCGCTGCAGTGCGACAGCACGATGTTGAGCTGGAAGCGGTCGTTGTCCGCCTGCGAGATCGTGTAGTCCTTCAGCTTGCCGACCCCGGTGTTGAACCCGTACACGGCCGGCGCCCCCTCCTTCAGCCAGTGCCGGTCGATGTACTCGCGCACGCGCACGATCTCGGCGCGGCAGGCGTCGGCGATCTCGACCTGCGCGTCCGCGCGGGCAATGCGCACGACGTCGTCGATCGAGAGGGTTGCGCCGTCGAGGCAGATTCTCTGGGTCATCTTCACAGGCTCCGGGTAGACAGGTCGGAAACGATCGGGTCGCGCACGCGGCCCGCCAGGTGACGCAAGTGGTGGTCGGCCGAGCCGAAGGCGGCATCGAGCACGACGAGCCGCTTGAAGAGCGCGCCGACGGCGAGCTCGGCCGTCATGCCGATGCCGCCGTGCAACTGCACCGCGCCGTGCGCCACGGTGCGCCCCGATCGCCCTGTCGTGATCCGGGCCATCGAGAGCAACCGCCCGGCGTCAGGGTGGGCTTCGGCCAGGGCCATGCCCGCGACCGTGACGATCGAGCGCGCCTGCTCGAGCGCGATCAGCATGTCGACCTGTCGATGCTGCAGGACCTGGAACTGGCCGATCGGTCGGCCGAACTGCTGGCGCGTCTTCAGATACTCCAGTGTGCGATCGTGCAGCGCCTGCATCGCCCCGACGGCCTGCGCGCACGCACTGGCCATCCCGAGGCGCCGCAGGTCCGCCCACACGGCGGCCCCCTCGCCGGGTGCACCAAGGCGCTCGGCCGCAGCCACTTCGACGCCGACGAAGCGGAAGTGGCTCGCGAGTCCGCCGTCGAGTCGCGCGAAGTGCCGGGCCTCGACACCCGGCCGCGCAGCGTCGACCATGAACCACCCGATCGCATCGTCCGGCGCGCCGTCGATCCGCGCGGCGACCAGAAGGCAGTCGGCTCCCGGACCGTCGAACACGCAGCGTTGCTGCCCGTCGAGCACGAAGCCGCCGTCGACCCGCACCGCCCGGATCGCCAGCCGGGCGACGTCCTCACCCGGATCGTCGCCGTCGCAGACCCACGCGACGCGCAGACCGCCGCCGGCCAGCCGCGGGAACAGCGCGCGCTGCTGCGCAGCCGTGCCGTGGCGCACGACCGCGCGCGCGCCGAGCACGGCGGTGCCGAGGAAGGGCTCGAGCGACGCGATCCGGCCCAGGGCCTCGCAGAGGATCATCGCCTCGAGCGGACCGCCGTCGATGCCACCGTCCTCCTCGGGGAGCTGGAACGCCAGCCAGCCCAGACCCGCCATGACGGCCCAGTCCGCGCCGGGTTCGGCAGCACCGCTTCCAAAGCGGCTGCGCACCGCGCCGGCCCGGTCGGCCGCAAAAGCCGCAGCGCTCGCCTGCAGCATTCGCTGCACTTCGTTCGGAGAGAAATCCACGCGCCCCCCCTCAGAGTCCCAGCACCTGGCGCGCCAGGATGTTGCGCTGGATCTCGTTCGAGCCGCCCCAGATGCTCACCTTGCGCAGGTTGAAGTAGAGCGGCCCGCACGCCGCGGCGAACTCCGCCGCGAGCGCCTCGTCTTCGCCGCAACGGCCGGACAGCAGATCGACGTCGAACGGAATCGCCTGCGTTCCGAAGCACGCCATCGCGAGCTCGCTCACGGCCTGCTCGATCTCGGTGCCGCGGATCTTCAGGATCGAGACGAGGTGCCCCGGCGTGCCGCCTTCGCCGAGCGTGCCGAGGTATCGCCGCTCGGTGCAATCCAGCGCGGTGACCTGCGTCTCCAGGTCCGCGAAGCGCGAGGCGATGTCAGGCACGTCGATCACGCGTCCGCCGAGTCCGTCGCTCATGCGGGTCGCGAGTTCCTTCAGCCGCGCCAGCAGGCGCCGTGTCCGCGGCAGGCCGGAGATCACGAAGCGCTCGTGCTCGAGCAGGAACTTGCCGTAGGACCACCCCGCGCCCTCGTCGCCCACGCGCTGGTCGACTGGCACCTCGACGTTGTCGAGGAACACCTCGTTGACTTCGCTGTCGCCGTCGAAGGTGCGGATCGGCCGCACGGTGACACCGGGCGAGCGCATGTCGATCAACAGGAACGAGATGCCCTGCTGCGGCCGCTCGCCACGCGCGGTGCGCACCAGCGCGAACATCCAGTCCGCCCAGTGCGCCCAGGTCGTCCAGATCTTCTGGCCGTTGACGACGTAGCGGTCGCCCTTCAGCGTCGCCGACGTCTTCAGCGAGGCGAGGTCGGATCCGGCACCCGGCTCCGAGTACCCCTGGCACCACCAGTCACGATTGGCCAGGATTCGCGGCAGGAAGCGCTGCTTCTGCGCGTCGCTGCCGTGGGTGTAGATCACGGGTCCGACCATGTTGACCCCGAACTGCACCAGCGGCGGACACGCTTGCGCGCCGTACTCTTGCTGGAAAAGATACCGCTCGATCGGCGACCACCCCGGCCCGCCCCACTGCCTGGGCCACGCGATCGCGTACCAGCCACGCGCCGCGAGGATGTCCTGCCAACGCACGTGGTCGACCCGCTCGAGGTACTGGCCGAGTTCGACTTTCCGGCGGATGTCCGCCGGCAGGTGACTCGCGAGGAAGTCCCGCACTTCGATCCTGAAGCGCTCCTCCTCGGGCGTGAACGCAAGACGCATGGCTCGGCGCTCCCTCAGACGGCAGCTTCGGCGCGCAGGCGCGCGAGCGCGGCGACGTCGATGCCGAGCAGTGCAGTGAGCACGGCCTCGGTGTGCTCGCCGAGAGCGGGCGCCGCGCGCGCCGCGCTCGGCAACGCACCGGAGAATCTGACCGGCTGCGGTGCCAGCAGGCTCTCGCCCCACACGGGGTGCGTCGTGGGCGCCAGCAGCCCGCGCTCGCGCACCTGATCGCTGCGGCAGGCGTCGGCGACCCCCTGGATCGGCGCGACCGGTACGCCCGCCGCGGTGAACGCGGCGACGACGGCGACGAGCTCTCGACTGCGGCTCCACGACTCGATGCACTCCCGCAGAGCCGCGTCGTGACGCGAACGCAGCGCGTCGGTGGCAAAGCGCGGGTCATCGACGATTTGCTCGCTGCCGACGACGCGCGCGACCGCGGCGAACAGCTTGTCGTTGGCGGCCGCGATCACGAAGTAGCCGTCCGCGGCAGCGTAGGCGCTGAACGGCGAACTCAACGGGTGACGGTTCCCGACCCGTCGCGGCTCGGTGCCCGCATAGAGGTACTGCGCCAGCGCGGTCGGCAGCATCGAGAACAACGCGTCGAACATCGCAACGTCGAGGTGGCAGCCGGCGCCGCTGCGCTCCCGCGCAAAGAGCGCCGACGCGATCCCCCAAGCGGCGAACATCCCCGCGCACACGTCGCCGATGGATTCGCCCACCAGCGTCGGCGGGCCCTGCGGATCACCGGTGATGCTCATCAGTCCGCTCAGCGCCTGGACGACGATGTCGTAGGCCGGCGCCGCGGCGTTCGGCCCGGACTGCCCGAAGCCCGAGATGCTGCAGTAGACCAGGCGCGGATTCGCCTCGGACAATTCGCGATAGCCGACACCGAGCTTGTCGGCCACGCCCGGCCTGAAATTCTCGACCACGACGTCCGCGCGCTCAGCGAGTTGCCGCGCAATACGACGTCCTTCCGGGTGCCCGAGGTCGAGGCGAACGCTCTCCTTGTTGCGGTTCAGCATCGCGAAGCTCGCGCTCTCTCCGTCGATCATGACGCCCATGTGGCGCTGGTCGTCGCCGCCTGGGGACTCGACCTTCACCACTCGCGCGCCGAGGTCGCCGAGCATCGCGGTGCAGTACGGCCCGGCCAGCACGCGCGTGAAATCGAGGACCAGCAGCCCTTCCAGCAGGGGCTTCGGTGGCGGCCGGTTCATTGCAGGCCCGGTAGCCACAGCGCGAGCGCCGGCACGAAAAGGATCAGCAGGATCCGCATCACGTCCATGACGCAGAACCCGAGAACGCCCTTGTAGGTTTCCTTCATCGGCACGTCCTTGGCCAGCGAGTTGATCAGGAACAGGTTCAGCCCGAACGGCGGCGTGATCATCCCGATCTCGACGCTCATCAGGACCAGGATGCCGAACCAGACCAGCGTCGCGTCCTTCGACATGCCGAGGTCGAGCGAGAGCAGCATCGGAATGAACACCGGGAGCGTCAGCAGCACCATCGCCAGCGACTCCATGAAGCAGCCGAGCACCATGTAGGCGAGCAGCACGCACAGCATGATCGTCCATGGCGACAAGTCGAGCCCCGCGACCGCACGCGCGAGCTCGGTCGGCATCTGCGACAAGGCCAGCGCGGCCGAGAACAACTCGGCCGACAGCATAATCAGGAAGATCATCGCCGAGGTCAGGCCGGCGCTCAGGACGGAATCGACGAAACCCTTCGTCCGCATCCCGCCCTGCAGCACGGCGAACAGCAGCATCAGGAACGCGCCGACCGCGGCGCCCTCGGACGGCGAGAACCAGCCGCGGTAGATGCCGGTCACGATCAGGCCGAAGATCAGGGCGATCGGCCACGCACCGCGCGTCGCGGCGATCCGCTCGCCCCACGACGCGCGCGGAATCGCCGGGGTCGAGCCGGGCACGAGGCGCGAATACGCGGCGACGGTCAGCATGTACTGCGCGGTGGCGATCAGGCCGGGGATCACCGCGGCGACGAACAGCGCGCCGACCGACTGCTCCGTGTAGACGGCGTAGATCACCAGGATGATCGACGGCGGAATCAGGATTCCGAGTGTGCCGCCGGCCGCGAGCGTCCCGGTCGCCAGCGCCGCCGAGTACCCGGCGCGGCGCATCTCGGGCAGCGCGACCTTGCTCATCGTGGCCGCAGTGGCGAGCGACGAGCCAGAGATCGCGCCGAACGCCGCGCAGCCGCCGATCGTCGCCACGGCGAGTCCACCGCGCCAGTGGCCGAACCACGACAGCGCGGCGCGGAACAGGCGCGTGTTCATGCCGCCGTGCGTCGCGAACTCGCCCATCAGCAGGAACAGCGGCAGCACCGCCATCGAGTGGTTCGCGAACTTCGAGTAGGTCATCGTCTTGAGCGTGCTGAACAACGGACTCCATCCGTTGATCGCCGCGTAGCCCGCCCCGCCGACGAGCAGCATCGCCGCTGCCACCGGCACGCGCAACGCGATGATCGCCAGCGTGCAGGCGAACATCAGCAGTCCGATGTCGAATCGCTCCAAACCGGTCTCCGGTGCGTTCGGCGACGTGCGCTCAGCCGAACTGGTGCGCAGCCGGCTCCTGGCCGGACGACGGCCGGCCCGAGTCGACCGCGCTCTCCCAGGCCACGAACAGGATCACGACGATCCACAGCACCGCGGTCGCGCTCCCGAGCGCGTAGACGGGCCAGTCGGGCAGGCTCAGGAACATGCTGCGCTGGTCGCGCGCGTGCGCCGCGAGGCCGCCCGCCATGAGGCGCCACGCGAGCACCCCGGCGACGACGGCGAACGCGAGGTTCGCCGCCGCGTCGAGGAGGCGGTTCACCCGGCGCGGCAGCGGGCGGGTGAAGAAGTCCACCATCACGTTGCCCCCGTGCAGGTGGCACCAGGGCAGGCAGCAGAAGACCAGCACGCCGGTGAGCTGGTCGACGATCTCGGTGTCGCCGAGAATCGGGTGCCCGAACTGCGCGCCGACCACCGACGCCAGCGTGACGCCCATCGTGGCGCACAGCGCCGCCCCGCCGAGCAGCGCCACCGCGCGGCACACCCGGTCGAGCCGCGCGCGCCACGCCGGCAGGGCGCCGCCGGTCTCGCGCACCGGGTGTGCGTGCGGATCTTCCATGCCCGACCGGTCCTTTCGCAATCGACGCCGACTACTTGCGGCCGTGCTTCGCCGTCAGCGCCAGCACGTCGTCGAACATCTGCTGGCCCGGCAGGCCGCGCTTGTTCGCCTCGGCGATCCAGAGCTTGTAGACGGGCTCCATCGCGGCGCGCCACTTGGCGAGCTCCTCGGGCGTAAGCGAGTAGAGCGTGTTGCCGCGATCGGTGATCGCCTTCTTCGCGGGCGCGGTCAGTTCGTCGATCTTGCGCGCGACTCCCGTCGAGTACGGAATGCCGATGTTGTCGTCGATCACCTTCTTCAGGTCGGCAGGCAGCTTGTCGTACGACGCCTGGCTCATCAGCGACATGATCGGGTTCTGGTACAGCGGCGTCTCCATGCTGTACTTCGTCACCTCCTGGAACTTGTACGGCGTCATGATCGCCCAGTTGATCGTCATGCCGTCGATCTGCCCGCGCTGCAGGTTCTCGTAGATCTCGGGCAGCGCGACTCCGACCGGGGTGCCGCCGAGGGTCTTGACCGCCTCGCCGACGAAGCGCCCCGGCACGCGGATCTTCATGCCCGCGAGGTCGGCCATCGACCGGACCGGTTTGGTGCGCGTGTGCAGCACCGCCGCATCGGTGGTGTGGATGTGCAGGACCTTGATGCCCTTGAACTCGTTGGTGGTCAGCCACTTCTGGATCCACTCGAGCACTGCCGGGGTCTGGCCGGCGGACGTGCCGACGTTCACGAACGGCAGCTCGGTCGCCTGCAGCAGCGGGAAGCGGTTCGGCGTCGCACCCGGAATCGTGATCACGACGTCGACGACGCCGTCCTCGAGCTGCTGGATCAGGTCGCTGACCTTGCCGCCGAGCTGCATGCTCGGATAGAACTCCAGCTTGAGTCGCCCCTTCGAGTCCCTGGCGATCTTGTCGATCAGCGGCAGCATGTGGTGAACCGCTTCCGGCGCCTGTGGACTCGAGAACGAGTGCACCTTGAGAACGATCGGTTGCTGCGCGAGTGCGCCGGCCGACATCGCCAGTCCCACGCCCATCGCCAGCGCCACTTGCCTGAATGTCTTCATGATCATCACGCTCCCCCTTGCAGTGAAAAAGACCGCAACCCCTTGTTGCTCGCTTCGTCGAGCGCGTCCTCGTAGCCCGCGTCCGCGTAGCGCATGACCCCGAGCGACGTGTCGTTGTCCAGTGTCAGCCTGAGCCGGCGCTCGGCCTGGCTCGTTCCGTCGGCGACCAGCGTGACGCCGGCGCTCGTCATGTACCCGCTGTAGCCGCCGCCGCCCGAGTGGATCGCCACCAGGTCGGCCTGCGACGAGCAGTTGATCATCGCGTTGAGCAGCGGCCAGTCGGCGATCGCGTCCGAGCCGTCGCGCAGGTTCTCGGTCATGATGTTCGGGTGCGCCATCGCGCCCGCGTCGAGGTGGTCGCGCGTGAACGCGACCGGACCCGACAGGACGCGCTCGGCCACCATCCGGTTGACCGCCAGCGCGAGTTCGGTGCGCTCGCCGTGGCCCATCCACGCGATGCGCGCCGGCAGGCCCTCGAAACGGATGTGCTCGCGCGCGAGCCGGATCCAGTTCGACAGCGACCGGTTCGCGGCGAAGCGCTCCAGCAGGAAGTCGTCGATCCGCGCGATGTCGCCGGGATCGTTGGAGAGCGCGATCCAGCGGAACGGACCGATGGCCCGGCAAAACAGCGGCCGCAGGAACGCCTCGGTGAAAATCGGGATGTCGAAGGCGTTGGCGACCCCGCCGTTCTTCGCCTGCGTGCGGATCAGGTTGCCGTTGTCGAACACCACCGCGCCGGCCTTCTGGAACGCGAGCATCGCCTCGACGTGGCGCACGATCGACGCCGTGCTCTCGGCGATCAGCCGGTGCGGGTCGCTGGTGCGCAGGCGGCGCGCCTCCTCGACGGAGAAACCGCTCGGCACGTAGCCGTACAGCAGGTCGTGCGCCGAGGTCTGGTCGGTGACGACGTCGGGGACGATGCCGCGGGAGACGATCAGCGGATAGACGTCGGCCGCGTTGGCGCACAGGCCCACCGACAGCGCGCGGCCGGCCGCGCGGGCCTCGTCGAGCATCCGCAGCGCGGCGTCGAGGTCCGGCGCGCGCGCGTCGAGGTAGCCGCTGTCGAGCCGCCGGGTGATGCGCGCGTCGTCGACCTCGACGCACAGGATCGCGGCGCCCGCCATCCGCGCGGCAAGCGGCTGCGCGCCGCCCATGCCGCCCAGCCCGGCGGTCAGGATCAGGCGCCCGGACATCGTGCCGCCGAAGTGCCGTTCGGCGATCCGCGCGAAGATCTCGTAGGTGCCCTGGATGACGCCCTGCGAGCCGATGTACTGCCAGTCGCCCGCCGTCAGGCCGCCCCAGCAGATCAGGTTCTTCTTCTCGAGCTCGTAGAAATTCTCGGCGCGCGCCCACTGGCCGACCAGGTTGCAGTTGGCCATGATCACGATCGGCGCCTCGGCGTGCGTGCGCAGCAGCCCGATCGGCTTGCCGGACTGCACGACCAGCGTGTCGCACTCGTCCATGGTCCGCAGCACCTGCACGATCCGGTCGTGCGCGCTCCAGTCGCGGGCCGCCTTGCCCAGCGCGGCGTAGACGACCAGGTTCGACGGGTCCTCGCCCACCGCCAGCACGTTCTCGAGCAGGCGCAGCAGCCCCTCCTGCCGCCAGCCCTTGCAGCGCAGCTGCGTGCCCCCCGTCACTTCGAACTTGCGCGCACTCACCGCCTGCCCCTATCCGGCCAGCGCGTAGCTGGCGATGTCGATGCGAAGCGCGCGTTCCACCGGCGGGTAGACCGACGCGTCGCGCACGCTCGACGACAGCGGCAGCCGGTCCTTGGCCACGCGCAGCACGCGCAACCGCATGCCCTCGCGGATGTCGCCCGCGCTCACCGGGGTGCCGTCGTCGTCGAGCGTCGCGATCACGTCCGGGTAGGTCGCGAGGCGCCGGCCCGCGCCGTCGTCCACCGCCATGTACTCGTTCATCACGTGCAGCACGCGCGTCGCCGCCCCGGTCCCGACGGTGATCGTGCCGATGTCGAACGCTTCCTGGTCGTAGGCCACCGACCGTTTGGCGACGATGCCGTCGCCGATGATCGAGCCGCCGGTCAGCGCGCAGATCGTCGCGATCACCGCCTCCCCGCCGCGCGGCTCGGCCGCCAGGATCGCCTCGCCCAGTTCCAGCGCCTTCGAGATGCCGCCGAGGGCGGCGTGCCGGCGCACGTACGACGCCCGCACCGGATTGCGGCACGACGCGATGAAGCCGCCCGCCATGTCGGCGGCGCGGCGCAGGACCGGCGAGACCTTCGCGGTGGCGCCGCGCACGCACAGCTCGATGTAGGCGTTGGCCGCGCGGTTGCCGCCGACCGCGGTCTGGATCATCGGCTCCGGGCTGCCGGCGAGCCCGATCGAGCCCATGTCGCCGGTGGGGTGCGCGCGGATGTCGCCGACCGCGTCGATCACCTTCACGCCGAGCAGCGCCGACGGCAGCCACCCGTTCATGGTGCTCGACTTGCCGTTCTGCCCGATGATCAGGCCATAGAGCGGCGCGCCGAGCTCGCGCTGCAGCAGCTGCACCGCCTTCACGTAGTCGATCCCCAGCATCTGCCAGTCGGTGCTGCCCCCCGGCGCGCCGATCGCCGCCGCGGTGGCGATCCACGCGTCGTCCGGGACTTCGTCCATCGACACCAGTTCCGGTTGTCCGGCATTGACCGCGGCGGTGCCCAGCATGCGACCGTGCTCGGCCCAGCCGCCGCCACCGGCCGCATACACCGCGCCCCCCTTGATCGCCGCCTCCACGTCGCGTGCCGTCAGTATGCGCCCCACGTTCTCTCCCGTTCGTCTCGTTCAACCCACCCGCCGCGCGCCGGCGCGCACCGCGTCGACGATCGGCGCCACGCGCTCGTACGCGGCGCTCGGCGGCAGCGCGCGGGTCCAGTCCTCGCGATCCTCGGCGCGACGCGTCGCGTCGAAGCCGTACTTCGCGATCGTGCCGCCCAGCTTCATCGGCTCGGATCGGTCGGTCCGCATTCCCCTGACGATCACGATGTCGCGCTCGGCGCGCATGCGCGTCGCGATCGCCCACTGCACCGCAGTCTCGTCCCAGGGGTCGATGTCGTCGTCGACCACGGTGACCTGCTTGATCAGGTTCACCGCGCTGTGCGCGGCGACGATCGTCCGCGCCGGGTCGCCCGGCCGGTGCTCGCCGGTGAGCGCGACCACCGCGCTGAGCCGGCCGCAACCGCTCGACGACACCGCGACGTTGCCGACCGCGGGGATGAGCGCGCCGAGCGAAGCCTGCAGTCCCGCGGCAATCGCGACGCCCCCGAGCAGCACGTGCTCCTGGTGAAAGCCGGGCTCGACGACCTGCAGCATCGCGTCGCGGCGCCGCGTGATCGCGCGGATCGTCACGACGTACCCCGCCCCGTAGCGCTCGTACATGCCGTGGTACTCGCTGACCGGCCCTTCCTCGACCGTCTGCGTGGTGTCGATCTCGCCCTCGATGACGATCTCCGCGTTCGCCGGCACCGGCAACCCGCTGGTGCGGCACCCGAGCACCCGCACCGGCTCGCCCAGCAGCGCGCCGGCTACGCTCATCTCGTCCTCGCCGAGCCGCAGGTACAGTGCCGCCGCGACCAGCACCGCCGGGTGATTGCCGAGCGTCACTGCGATCGGCAGCCGCTCGCCGCGCGCGGCGGCCGCGCGCGCCATCACCGCGAGGTGGTGATTCGGCGCAATGCCGATCAGCGCGCGATCGCCGCCGAGCAGCTTCAGGCGCGCATACGACAGGTTGCGCTGGCCGCTGACCCGGTCCTCGGCGACGATGCACCCGGCCGTGATGTAGTGCCCGGTCTCGTGCTCGAAGAAACGCGGCACCGGCAGCAGCCCCAGGTCGGGCGGCAACACGACTTCCTGGACCGCTCCGCTGTCGACCCGCACTGCCGGCAAAGGGTGCGCGATTGCGCGCGCGATGTGCGAGGTCAGTTCGCCGCGCGGCACGCCCAACCCGAACGCGATCCGGTCGACCGAGCCGAGCAGGTTGCCGACCACGGGAACTCCGCTCGTGCCGACGTTCGGAAAGACGAGCGCCGGCCCCGGATCGAGCGCGGACAGGCAGGCCGACAACTCGAAGCCCGCCGGGTCCATCGGCGTGTCGATGGTGGCGACCTCGCCGCGGCTCGCCGACGCAGCGAGGAAGCTGCGAAACGAATCGCGCTCTTCGGCGAGCGCTGGCGGCAGCGTGAAACCGGTCATGGATTGCCGGCCTCCCTGCCGGATCGCAGTGAGTTTCGCGTCACGGATCGTGGCGCGGCCCGCGACACGGGTTCCGGTGCGCCGTCGATCCGGCGCACGGCCTCGAGCATCACCTGCGCGCCGGCGGCGAGTTCCGCCTGCCCGGTCCACTCCTCGGGGCAGTGGCTGCGGCCGCCGCGGCTCGGCACGAACAGCATCGCCGCCGGGGCGACGTGCGCGACGTAGGCCGCGTCGTGGCCGGCACCCGACGCCATGCGCAGCGACGAGTAACCGGCGCGCTCGGCGCTCTCCTGCAGCACGCGCTGCAACGCCGCGTCGCACGCCGCGGGGTCGTTTCCCGACACGATCCGGAACGCCGCCAGCGCGACGTCGTTGCCGCGCGCGATCGCCTGCAGCGCGGCCTCCAGGCGCGCGACGAACGCGCTCATCGCCTCGGCCCGCTCGCTGCGCGCGTCGACCACGAGGCGCGCCTGCCCCGGCACGACGTTGGACGCGTTGGGCAGGATCTCGCACACGCCGCAGGTCGCCACGAAGTGGCCCTCGCCGCGGTCGGCGAACCCGCGCGCAAGGTCGCGCACCGCGAGCACCGCCTCGGCCGCCGCGACGGCCGCGTCCCGGCGCGCGTTCATCGGCACCGTGCCGGCGTGCGCGGCCTCGCCGGCGAAGCGGATCTCGACGCGCGTGATGCCGACGATCGCGGTCACGATGCCGAGGTCGATGCCGCGGGCCTCGAGCACCGGACCCTGCTCGATGTGCAGTTCGAGAAAGGCGCCGATGTCGGCGCGGCGCGCCGCGCCGATCCGCGCCGGGTCGCCGCCGGTGCGCTCGATCGCCTGCGCCAGCGTTTCGCCGCCCGGCGCAGTCATCGCAAGGTGCCCGGCGTCGAGCAGGCCGGCCACGGCACGGCTGCCGATGCACGACACGCCGAACTCGCTCGGTTCCTCGGCGAGGAAGTCGACCACCTCGAGCGGGTGAGCCAGCGCGATGCCGCCGTCGGCCAGCGCCCGCGCCACCTCGAGTCCGGCCACGACGCCGGCGATGCCGTCGAAGCGTCCGCCCCCGGGAACCGAATCGGAGTGCGAACCGACCACGATCGCCGGCGCATCGGCCGCGCTGCCGGCGCGCCGGCCGATCAGGTTGCCCGCCGCGTCCACGCGCACCGTCAGCCCCGCGTCGCGATAGCGGTCGGCGAGCCAGGCGCGCCCGCGCAGGAAAGTCGGCGAGAACGAGCGCCGCGTGTACGGCCGCTGCGGGTCGGTGATCTCGGCGAGCGCCATCAGGTCGCCCCACAACCGGTCGGCATCGATCCGCGCGTCGGGCGCACCGGCGTTCATCGTCGCGGCCACCCGTGCCTCACCCGAGCGCATCGGGCCGCAGGAACGACCCGGTGCCCGGCTGCGCGAGCACGTCAGTGCCGTCGAAGGCCAGCTGCCCGCGCAGGAAGGTCGCCACCGGGCGGTGCGACAGCGCGATGCCCTCGTACGGACTCCACTGGACCCGGTTGTGACCGCTCGCCGCCGGGTCGTAGCGCCCCGGCCGGTGCGCGAGCACCGTGACGTCGGCGTCGCGGCCGGCAGCGAGCGCGCCCTTGCGCGCGCCGATCCGGAACAGCCGCGCCGGGTTCGCGGCGAGCAGCCGCGGCGCCCACGTCAGCGGCAGGCCGCGGTCGAGCAGGCCCTGCACCAGCAACGGGTAGAGCACCTCCAGCCCCGGCACCCCCGAGGCGTTCCGGAGCATGTCCGGATCGGTCTTGCGATCCTCGGACCAGCTCACGTGATCGGTCGACACCACCGTGACGTTGCCCGCCGCGAGGTGGCGCCACAGCGCCTCGCGCTCGGCCCGGCAGCGGATCGGCGGATTGATCTTCGCCTTGCCGCCGAGGCGGGCCACGTCGTCCTCCTCGGACAGCGTCAGGTAGTGGATGCACGCCTCGATCGTCGCGTCGACACCCTGCGCCCGATACGCCGCCGCCATCTCGTAGCCGCGCCCGAGCGAGCAGTGCACGACGTGCGCCGCGCACCGGGTGTCGCACCCGAGCTCGTACACCTCGGCGATCGCCAGGCACTCGGTGATCGGCGGCCGCGACAGCCCGTGCGCGCGGTAGTCCCGGAGGCCCGACGCCTCCACCTTGCGGGTGAACGCCCGCGCGCACTCGTCGTTCTCGTTGTGGACCCCGGCCACCAGGCCGAAGGGCGCGATCGCCGCGAAGGCCTCGTGCAGCAGCGGCGTCGGAATGCGCGGAAAGCGCGTCGGGTGCGTCTGGAAGGTCGAGAACTTGAACGCCGAGACGCCGGCGCGCACCATGTCCGGAACGTGCTGCACGCCGTCTTCCGGGCGGATCGTTCCGTACAGCGCGAAGTCCACCCGTGCCGTCTGCCCCGCCTCGGCGGCCTTCCGGCGCACGCTCTCGGCGGTGCAGATCAGGTTGCCGTCGTCGTAGGGCATGTCGACGATCGTCGTCACGCCCCCGGCGGCGGCCGAGCGGGTCGACCACTCGAAGCCCTCCTGCCCGAGCTGCGAGCACGAGTGGACCTGCGAGTCGATCGCGCCGGGAAGCACCAGCGCGTCCCCGAAGTCGTGGCGTTCCCGCGCCGCCGGCCCGTCGCCCTCGCCGACGTGCTCGATCGTGCCGTCGCGGATCGCCACGAACCCCCGCTCGACAACCCGGTCGGTCCGCACGATCCGGCCGGCGATGACAAGGTCGAAATCGCTCATGGTCCGCTCGGTTCGCTCCAACGATTGCCGTGCCGGCCCGCAGGCCAGCACGCTCCGCCAGAGTCTACGGCGCGTCAGGCGAGAACGTGCATGCCGATCGCGCCGTGGTCCATAACCTGGGGTTCTCGCCGCGGGTCGCGTATCCGCTGCGCGTCGTACTCGGGTGCCGGCGGCAGGCACAGCGCGTCGCAGGCCTGCGGCTTGCGCTTTTCGATGAAACCCGGGCGACGCGGTCCTTCGATCGGATGAGCCGAGCGGCCAGCAGACGTGCCCGCCCCGGACGGTTCGAGTCCCCTTGTGCCATCGTCGCCGTCACGCCCCGCCCCCGGCAAAGAGGGATAATCACTCCCGTCTCACCTCCCAGGAATCACTTCGATGGCCAGAATCCAGATTTTCGAATCGGCACGCTCGGAAGCGGGGCGCAGCACCCAGAACCGTCTGCAGGCGATGGCCGACATCGCGCGCGCCCGCGAGCAGGGCGCCGACATCGAGCACTTCGAATTCGCGAGCGACGCACCCGAGTTCATGCGCGATCCGCAGGTCAAGACCTACATCGAGACCGTGGGCGCCGACGCGCTGCCGGTGATCCTGGTCGACGGCAAGCAGGCGCTCGCCGGCCGCTATCCCACGCGCGCCGAACTGGCGCGCTGGGGCGGCGCGTCGGTCATCAAGCTGCACCCCGACAGCGGGAACTGCTGCAGCGGCGGCAACTGCGGTTGAACCTGTCTCCCTCTCAATCTTGCCGTCCGCGATCAGTCCAGCGCGCCGAGCGCCGCCCTCGGCACCCGGTCGAGCACCTTCAGCAGCGCCCTCGCCGCGCCGGTGGGATGGCGCTTGCCCTGCTCCCAGTTCCGGATCGTGTCGAGCGGCACGTCGATGCGCCGCGCGAATTCCTGTTGCGTCAGGCCGAGGCGCCGCCTGACGCGGCGGACGAAGCGCGCCGCGTCCTGCATCGCCTCGGCATCGTCTTCGGCCTGCTGGACAGCGAGGTCGGCTTCAGTCGTCGCATCCAGCCTGCGGCGGTCGATCCTGCCCTTCGGCAACGTCGCCGGGCGGCTCAGGTCGACTTTCAGTCGCACTGTCTTCATATGTCGCGGCCTCGCGCCGGTTCGCCTTTCGTGCCGAGATGATTCGAATTCGCTCGCCTCGAACCGTGAAGGCCAGGCAGTAAACCCGCCCTTCGATCTTCCCGAGCAAGCGGTATCGCTCTTCGCCGTATTCCCATCGCTGATCCTGCGCGACGAGACGATGAGCGTCGAGAAACACGTTCAGGGCATAGGAGAAATCAAATCCTCGCCGTTCGAAACAGGCGTCGCTCTTCGTTCGATCCCACTCGAATTCCAGATCGAAGTGTAGTTCAATGAACGACATCGATCAATCGCCCTCGCCATCCGTCAACAAGGCAGAAGGCTATCGGTCGCGGAAGGGTGTGTCTGTCGAACGCAGGGCCGATGCAGGTGTCGTAAGCCGCTCCGATGCGTGACGGAGCCGACGCTGCGACGGAGTCGATGCCTGCCAAGGCGCCGATCCTGGTATTTAATGTCAATACATTAAATAAATGCGTATCACCGAGTTACTCCTGCGGACCAGCAGGTAGCCGCGCGGCACGTGCCGCGAGGGCGCCCTGACACGCGGGTACCCGACCCGGTCGCGGTCCACTTCGAACCGAATTCTGCAAGCAGCGCCGTCGGGGCAACCGAGCGACGCCGCGAGCGCAATGGTCTCGAGCGAGACATGCCGTTCGGCCTGGTCGAGTGAATGCGCCGCTGCGCCGTTGGCGCGACGCGGGAAGGAACCGGGGTGCGCCACTGCCGACAGGTCATACGGGTCCAGCCCGCTCCGGGCCATTGACGGAGCGGGCGCGTTGGACGCCGGTCTCACATGGCTCCGATAAGCCGTCTAGAAGCCCTCGACGAAGGTCCGGGGAGACATCACGCGCGCCTGCATCCGGGCGTCGCGCCGCAGCAGCCTGTCACCGGTGACCAGCAGCAGGTCTGCCCTGGCCGCGAGCAATTCCCACAGCAGCTGGTCCCCCGGATCGGGCGCCGAGGACGTCGCGACCGGCACCAGCACGATCGCGTGCTGCGCGATGTCGACGAGCAGCGCCTCGACCTCGTCGACCGTCAGGTCGTGCAGCTTGCGGATGCGGGACCGCAAGAGCACCGCGCGGTACTCGGCCAGCAGGGCCTCGGACACCACGAACGGGAAGGCGGCCGCAAGCATGCCGTCCAGAATGCGCACAACCGGCGATGCGTCGTCGGCGGCAAGCAAGCCCGCCACGACGACGTTTGTGTCGACGATGACTGCCGGGCGATTCACGACCTGCGCCGCACCGCCCGAACCTGCTCCTGGGCCACGGCGAGCGCCTGCGCCTCCGTCAGATTGCTGCGTGCTCGCGCGCGGCGCACCAGGTCGCGGGCATCCTCGCGCGTCTTGATGCCGTAGAACTCCAGGCTTTCGTCGATCAGCTGCCCGATGGTCTTGTCTCGCTGCACGGAAGCTTCCTTGAGCGCCCGGTAGCGGGCCTCGGAAAGGGTGATGGTCAGACGACTCATGGCTTGGCTCATACTGGTGCTTCAGCACCAATATGCTAATGCACCAAGCAGTGCCTGCCCAGCCGGGGGATGACGTCCTCGTCCTGTCCTGGCGGCCGGGCAACGAAACAGGAAGCTACCGTTGGCGAGACGCGGTGTCTGTCCAACCAATGGCCGAGTCCGTGGGCGTCGGCCTCCACCCTGCCGAAGCTCCCGCACCCCCACCGCCTGCAGCGCGCAATCGATCTCGAGCCCCTGCGACGAGAACTCGGTCGCCACCGTCTGCAAGCGGCAGCACGACTGCGAATCCGAGGGGTCGGCGTTGTACCAGGGTCCGACCCGCAACTGCCTGGTCGTCTGGAAGGTGTTGTCTACGCCGTGCTTCGGCAACCACTTTGCCGTTACGCGGGAATCTCGACGTACTCCACTCGACTCGACGGGTCCGGAACAGGCAGACCGTCCTCGCGAAGGCCCTCGACGTGAAAGACGATTGCTTCGCGTATCTCTGCTTCGACTTCAGCAACTGTGGCGCCCGTGGCAACGCAGCCGGGGAGGTCTGGCACATAGGCCGAGTAGTTGCCTTCGGCCCTTTCAATGCCAACGGCGTAGCGCATGGGACCTCACCTGAGACCAGCCTGCTTCAGGATGCTGCCACGCGCCATCCGCGCCAATCTGTCGCTAAGCCCCCTGCCCATCCATGCGCGTGCCCTTGCAGGCCGGATAGGTCGTACAGCCCCAGAAGGCCGTGCCGATCCTGGGTCCGCGCCTCGCAGTCCGGCGCACCATCGACGAACCGCACGACGGGCAGGCTGGTGTCGAGGTTACCGATGCCACGCGATCGATCTCGAGGACGCGGCCGCCCGTGCCTTGCCTTGCAGATCGCGCACCCTCGAGCATGCGCCCGAGCCGGGAGCCGTCCACGAGAGTCACGTTCCTGCCTTCGGCAAACGACCTTGCCTCATCGGTGAACCGGCCAGAGGTCACGACGAAACCGCCCGCCGCACCCCGGGCGGCCATCACCCCATAGAGTTGGCGCACCACATCCACGCCGACCTTGAAAGCCATCCACTGCTTGCACTGCACGATGAAGGTCTCGCTGCCCTTGCGCAACACGAGGTCAACGCCCCCGTCGGGGCCGCCTCCTCCCGTTTCGTGAACCCGGAAGCCCTTCATCCGGAACGCTTCGCCGACAAGCATCTCGAACTCGCGCCAGGACATGCCTTGCAGAGCGCCCGCCGCGCGATTCTCCGTCACGTCGCGCGCAAGCTTCCGTCGCCGCGACCTGCGCCACGCCGACAGCGCCGCGCCGACGAGGCAGACGAGAGGGACGATGTATTGGCCCGCCGCAGCGGCCCCCCGGCCCACCGCCTGGATCGGGCGCATGACTTGCCCCGTCTGCACGGGCTCGGCGAACGAGCCCAGCATCACGTACGCGACGATCGCGAGGCCAATTCCCAGCCACCATGGAAACAACGCGACAAGCTCAGTCAATTCCTCGAACACGCTGCCCGTTCGCTTTCGCGGCATGACGTTTCTCTCCAGAATTGGCCCGGGAATCGCGCATCGCCATTCGATGCGATTCGTGCTCCTGCCATGTTCTGTGAGAGACACTCGTGTCCGGCGAACCTGCTGCCGAGCGGCCGGTGTTGCTCAATCGACGGTCGGGTTCATGCAGCGCGACGCATCCATGTCGTATCGACCAGGCAACGAACACCTCCGCGCCCCTTGAGCAACGAGATCGGTTCGGCGATAATGACAACTCGCATCAAGAAGGGATTCCGAGAGGAACTTCCCTGCCAACCTGCCTCCCCGGGCAAGGTGGCTCGCGAAAGCGGATGCGGCCACGACAACGGCAACCAAGCGGGTGACAGCATGAACCTCTCTCCGAAGTCCACCGCCATCGTTCAGATGCGCGGGCGCTCCTAGACCTCCAGGCCGAACGATCCGCGCACCGGCGCGCGCTGCTTCGCGCGCGCCGCGGGCAGCGCTCGCTCTTTCACAACGTGCATTTCCTGCGACGCCCTCTCCGGGCCGCTCTCGGCATCGAGTCCGCAAGGAACGACCGAACGGCACGCGCGCGAGGCGCGAATGGCGGCGAGGCCGAAGCGCCCGCAAAAGCCGCCACCGCGAGACGGCCGAGGAAGCCGCCGGCCCGGTTCGAACCCGGGCGACGGCCGCGAACGCGGACGCTGCGTCCGCCCACGCCGTGCGGCCACGCGAAGCGCGCGCACGGACTGTCGAACACCCTGGACTCCGGAGGTTCCATGAAATCCACTCCAATCGCACCCCTGAAGGCGGCGCTGCTGCCTCCCACCGACATCCACCAGATCATCGCGCCCGAGCACGGGCTCGAGCCGCGCGGCAACGCCACCGTGCAGGGCCGCCGCTACACGGTCGCCGGCTGGCGGCGCCTCGCCGCCGAAATCGACCCGGCGCACTGCGGGCTCGACGAGCGCCGCGCCATCGCGCTGCTGCAGGCGATGCGTTACCTCGACCTCGCCCTCGACCGCCCGCTGCACGTCTGGGTGGAAGGCCGCGAGCGCGTCGTCGAACTGCTCGGCGCCTTCCGCTACGTCGCGAACCTCGACACGCGTCGGCTGCGCTGCGGCCGCATCCTGCGCGACGGCTCGTTCGCGCTGTGGGACGAGGAGCGCCTGTTCGGCCTGTTCCCGGCGTTTCAGGGCGACTCGTGGCTACCCTGGCTGCTCGACGTTTCGGGTCTCGACTGGCGCTGCGATCGCTACGACCGCGACGACGTCGAGTCGTACCGCCCGCGCGACGCGATCGAACGTCGCCTCGTCGCAATCCTGCGGCGCATGATCGGCGCGGACCGGCGCTTTCGCGCGCTGCGCCTCGCGGTCGCCGGGCGACTGGTCGGGGAAGAGATCCTCGCCCTGGCGATCCGCACCCGGTTGCTCGACCCGTGGCCGTTCCTCACGATGACGCGGCTCGAGCACGTCTGGCGCCACCACGCGCACTACGCCGAAGCAGGGCGGCAGGCGCCCGGCCTGCTGCCGCTGGTGCCGCTCGCCCTCGGCGAGCGCGACCTGCGCATGCCGCCCGCCGACGTCCTGCACGCGATGCGCGCGGCGACGTGCAAGGGCGTCGCAAGCGCGTCCGGGCCGGCATTCGGCGACGCGGCGTGGCGCTGGCTGCTGCGGCACGGCCTGCGCAACCTGCGCTGGGTGAGCGCGGGAGCACGGACGCGCATGGAGATGCGTCAGGTCGAGCAACTTCTCGAGGCGGTCGCCGACGCCAACTGGCCGAATCCGCCGGCACAGCGCTTCTGGCGCGCGTGGGGCGAGTTCAACCGCTTCGTTTGGGATCACGGCTGCGAGATCGATGACTGGATGCGCTGGAACCAGGTGCCGGCGAGGCTGCTGCGCATGCTCGTCGCCGAATCCGCTCGCCGCAGCCGCGAGCCCGGCTTCGCGAACTGGTGCGACGCAGCTCGCGACGCGCTCCAGGCGCTGGTCGACCCGCGCCTTTTTGGGCCCTCGCGGCTCGGGCGCGACCGGCTCG
>JANJTK010000172.1 GCA_024711155.1 Burkholderiaceae bacterium | reverse complement strand
TCGAGTACGGCGGCATGACGATCGCATGGGCCGGCACGATCGACGCTGAGACCGGCGTGATCACGCGAGCGGCCGGTGCCGGCGCCCTGGCCGATCCTGCCCTGATTACCAGGCTATTCGGCAAGCCGGCGTTCAGTGTGCGGCACGAGCCGAGGACACCGGTCGAGATCGCGTTGAAGGAAGATGCCCTGTACGTGTCGAACGACGTCGAGTCCGATCGGCGGCTCGCACCCGGGATGGAGCTGTTTCGGGCAGTGGGCGTGCGCTCCACCGCCGCAGTGCCGCTGCGGCGCGGCGGCCACGCGGTCGGCGCGCTGGCGTTGCTGGCGCGCGAGGCCGGCTACTTCGACGACGAACTGACGGCGCTGGTCGCGCAGATCGGCGCCGACGTCTCCCACGCACTCGACCGGTACGACGCCGAGGATCGCCGGCGCGAGGCCGAAACACGGCTGGAGCACTCGAACCGCAGTCTCGCGATGCTGTCGCGCTGCGCCGAGGCGGTCGTGCGCTCGGCCGACGAGCAGGCCCTGCTCGAAGCGACCTGCCGCACGATCGTCGAGGTCGGCGGCTTCCGGCTCGCGCGCGTGAGCCGTGCCGGCCACGGGGAGGCGGCCGGCGACGGGATCGCCGCGCAGGCCGGGGACGACGCGGCGCTGAGGACGCTGACGAGCGTCGGCGGCCCCGGCGCCGGCCGTTTTCCGCAGGCCTGCGGCGAGCGGGAAGCGCCGCCGCTGGTCGTCAACGACACCGGCAGCGACCCGCGCGTCGCCGCGTGGCGCGAACTCGCGCAGGCGCACGGCTGCCACGGCTACGCCGCGCTGCCGTTGCCGCACGGCGGCCGCCACCTCGGACTGCTGGAAGTCTGCGCCGGCCAGCCGGACGTCTTCGACGAGGCGGAAGTCGGACTGCTGCGGGAACTCGCGCTCAATTGCGCGCACGGCATCGCGTCGCTGCGCACCGCCGCCGAACTCGATCGCCACCGCCGCGAGCTCGAGTCGCTGGTGGCGACGCGCACGGCGGAACTGGCCGACGCGCGCGCGCAGGCCGACGCGGCCAACCGCGCGAAGAGCACCTTCCTCGCCAACATGAGCCACGAGATCCGGACCCCGCTCAACGCGATCGTCGGGCTCGCGTACCTGGTGCGCGGTGCCGGGGTCGGCGCCGCGCAGGAGTCGCGCCTGGCGGGGATCGAGACGGCGGGCCGCCACCTGCTGGCGATCGTCAGCGATGTGCTCGACCTGTCGAAGATCGAGGCCGGCCACATGGAGCTCGAGCGCATCGACTTCGACCTGCCGGCGCTGATCGAGAGCGTGCGGCCGCTGGTCGCGGCGCAGGCGCACGCCCGCGGCGTCACGCTGGCGATCGAGCCGGGCTCGGCGCCGCGCTGGGTAAGAGGCGACGCGACCCGGCTGCGCCAGGCGCTGCTCAACTACGTCGGCAACGCGGTCAAGTACAGCGACGGCGGCACCGTGACGCTGCGCGCGCAGCTGCTCGAGGAGCGCGGCAATCGCCTGCGGCTGTACTTCGAGGTCGAGGACCAGGGAAGCGGCATCCCGCTCGACCGGATCCCGGCGCTGTTCAAGCCGTTCTCGCAGGCCGACGATCCGGCCGCGCAGGAGCGCGGCGGCACCGGCCTCGGGCTCGCGATCACGCGCCGGCTGGCCGAGCTGATGGGAGGCGACGCCGGGGTGCGCAGCGTGCCCGGGCACGGCAGCACCTTCTGGTTCACCGCGCTGCTCGAGCGCGGCGAAGCGGGCGCCGCCGGCGACGCGGACGCGGCGTCGGGCGGCGCCGAGGTGCGCGATTGGCTGCGCCGCTCGGGCGCGCGCATCCTGCTGGCCGAAGACGCCCCGGTGAACCGGGAGGTCGCGCTGGAGCTGCTGCGCGCCGTCGGGCTCGCGGTCGACGTCGCCGAGGACGGGCAGCAGGCCTTCGACATGGCGCAGCGCGCGCACTACGACCTGGTGCTGATGGACGTCCGGATGCCGCGCATGGACGGGCTCGCCGCGACGCGCGCAATCCGGGCGCTGCCGGCCACCGCCGGCCTGCCGGTGCTCGCGATGAGCGCCAACACCTTCGCCGAGGACCGGCGCGAATGCGCCGCCGCCGGAATGAACGCGTTCGTCGCGAAGCCGGTCGAGCCGAACGTGCTGTACGCGACGCTGGCGCGCTGGCTCGGCATGCCCGGCGGAACCCGCGATGCGAACGGCGGCGAGTCCGTCGCGGCGCGCCCGGGGGGCAACGCGCCCGACGGCGCGGCGCCCGCTGCTTCGACGCCCGCGTCTCCGTCGTCCGCTTCCCCGCCGCCCGGCAACGGATCACCGACCCCGGTCGACGTGTCGGTGCCACTGGCGCTGTTCGGCGGCGACGAAGCCGCCGCGATGCGCGTGCTGGCGATGTTCCGCTCGACGGCGCCCCGGATGCAGGCCGAACTCGGCGATGCCGCCGGGGAGGGCGACCCCGACCGCTGCGCCTCCCTCGCTCACAAGGCGAAGTCGGCCGCGCGCTCGATCGGCGCGCTCGCGCTGGCCGACACCTGCGAGCGGCTGGAGGCGGCCGGCAAGGCGCAGGACCTGGCCGAAGCGCGCGCGCTGGCGGCCGAATTCGAACGGGCGCTCGGGCCGCTGCTGGCGTGGCTGGACGCGCGCCTGGCGGCGGGGCGGCTCGGCTGAGCGACCACGCCGATGATCGCAACCGCCGTCGCGCTCGCCAGCGTCCTGCTGCTCGTCGCCGGCGTCGCCGTCGCCTACGCGCTCGGCGCGGCCTCGGTGCTGACCTTCCTGGCGACCGACAACCTCCGCTTCCTGGCCGTCCTGCCGCAGCGCTTCTTCAGCGAGATCGACGTCTTCGCGCTGATGGCGATGCCGCTGTTCATCCTGGCCGGCGAGCTGATGAACCGCGCGGGCATCACGCGCGCGCTGATCGATCTCGCGATGTCGATGATGGGGCGGCTGCGCGGCGGTCTCGGTCATGTCGACATCCTCGCCAGCGTGTTCCTGTCGGGGATCTCGGGGTCGGCCGTGGCCGATGCGGCGGCGCTCGGACGCACCGTCGTGCCGGCAATGCGCGAGCGGGGCTACTCGAACGTCTACGCGAGCGCGCTCACCGCGGCTGCGTCGATGATCGGGCCGATCATCCCGCCGAGCATCGTGATGGTGTTCTACGCCGCGATCATGCGCACCGACGTGTCGGCGATGTTCATCGGCGGCATCGTGCCCGGCCTGTTGCTCGCGGCGGCGCTGTTCGCAACCAACGGCTTCTACGCGTACCGCGAGGGACACCCCGGCGGGCGCGGCGACGCGATTCCGGCATTCTGGCCGTCGCTGCGCCACGCCGCGCCGTCGCTCTCGCTGCCGCTCATCATCATGGGCGGCATCGTGTTCGGCGTCGTGACGCCGACCGAGGCCGCCGCGCTCGCGGTCGTGGCGGCCGGCCTGATCGGCCTCTACTATGGCGGGGTCGGCTGGCGCGAGCTGCGCGACAGCATCGAGCAGACCGCGACGCTCACCGGGACGATCTTCGTGATCCTGGGCGCGGTGTCGGCCTTCGGCTGGCTGGTCGGCTACGCCGGGCTGCCGCAGACGCTCGGCTCGGCGGTCGCCGAACTGGGACTGGGACAGTGGGGCTACCTGATCTTCATCAACGTGGTGTTCGTCGTCGCCGGCACGATCTTCGAGCCGCCAGTGCTGATGGCGCTGCTGGTGCCGCTGCTGGGGCCGCAGGCAGTGCAACTTGGCGTCGACCCGGTGCACCTGGGCGTCGTGATCTCGCTGAACCTCACCCTCGGCATGATTACGCCGCCGATGGGCAGCGTGCTGCTCGTGGTGTCGGCGGTCACGAAGAGCGACTATTGGGCGCTGTGCCGCGCGGTGATGCCGTTCGTGCTGATCGAGACCGCCGTGCTGGTTGCCATCGTTTTCGTGCCGGAGCTCACGCTGTGGCTGCCGCGCACGCTGGGGTTCGTGAAATGACAACGCGGACGCATCGCGCCGCACTACCAGGAGAGAGAGCCATGTTCCGCACGAGAAGTGTCCTTCGGCGCCTGGCCGGCGTCGCGTTCGCCACGCTGGTCGCGCTCGGCGCCGCCGGCGCGAACGCCCAGGTGAAGATCGCGCTCGATTCGCCGGCCGACCCGCAGCGCAGCGGCAGCTTCGTGTTCTACAAGGCGCTGCTCGACCATCTGCAGGCCAACGGCATGGCGGCGCGCCACATGCCGGTCAACTCGATCGGCGGCGAGGCCGAACGGCTCGACCAGACCTCGCAGGGGCTGCTCGAAGTCAACGGCGCCGACCTCGCGCGCGCCGGGCAACTCGACAAGCTGATCTTCGGCTTCTACGCGCCGTACCTGTTCGACTCGATCGATCACCTCGACCGGGCCGTCGCCGGCAGCGACCTGATGGCGCGCATCAACGGCGCGCTGGCGCCGAAGGGCGTCCGGGTCGCCGCGCTGGTCGCGGTCGGCGGCGGGATGGGCATCTTCAATACGAAGAAGCCGATCACGCGGCCCGAGGACCTCGCCGGGCTCAGGCTGCGCGCGCTCGACGAGAACCAGATCGGCCTGTTCCGCGCATGGGGGTCGAACGGGGTCGTGGTCCCGATGCCCGAGGTCGCCAACGCGCTGCAGACCGGCATGGCCGACGGCTACATCAACCCGCCGTTCGTGCCGATGATGTTCGGCCACACGAACATCCTGAAGCACTACACCGAGGCGAACATGTCGGTGCCGATGCGCGTCGCGATGGTCTCCGAACAGTGGTATTCGAAGCTCGGCGCGCGCGAGCGCAAGGTGTTCGACGACGGCATCGCCGCCGCCACGGCCGCCAACCGGGCGTGGGTGAAGAACAGCGACAAGGCGGCGCTGGAGCAGCTGCAGAAGGCCGGCATCCAGGTCACCGGGCTCACGCCGCAGGGCCGCGCGCGCTTCAAGGAACTGTCGGTGCAGAGCTACACCGCGATCCTGTCGAAGGAGCAGATCCAGCTCTTCATCGACGCTGCGGCCAAGAGCCGCTGACGGCCGCGCCGTGGGGCAGGGGATCGAGCGGCTGAGCCGCGCGCTCGACCGGCTGTGCCGGTGGGGCGCGCTCGCCGGCATCGTCGCGATGGTGG
>JANJTK010000069.1 GCA_024711155.1 Burkholderiaceae bacterium | reverse complement strand
CGGCGCCTGACGGCGAGCGGCGAGCGGCGAGCGGCGAGCGGCGAGCGGCGAGCGGCGAGCGGCGAGCGGCGAGCGGCGAGCGGCGAGCGGCGAGCGGCGAGCGGGCAGTCGGGGCGCCCGCTCAACCCGCGCCTGTCACCGCGGCGATCGCCGCGTCGTCGTAGCCGAGCACTTCGCGCAGCACCTCCCGGGTGTGCTCGCCCAGCCGTGGCGGTGCCCTGCGGTAGCTCGGCGGTGTCGCACTCATCTTCAACGGGCTGGCGACCAGCGGTACCGTGCCGGCGTCGTCGCGCTCCAGTTCGATGCGCAGGCCGCGCGCGCGCACCTGTTCGTTCGCGAACACCTGCGACAGGTCGTTGATCGGGCCGCAGGGCACGCCGGCACGCTCGAGTCCGTCGATCCACCAGGCGGCCGGCCGCGCCGCGACCAGCTCGGCGACGATCGGCACCAGCGCGTCGCGGTTTCGCACGCGGTCCCGGTTGCGCGCGAAGCGCTCGTCGCGGTGCAGGTCGGGGCGGCTGCACAGCTCGCAGAAGCGCCGGAACTGCTCGTCGTTGCCGACCGCGATCACGAGCCACTGGTCGGCGGCGCGAAACGCCTGGTACGGGACGATGTTCGGGTGCGCGTTGCCCCAGCGCCTCGGCGGCTGGCCGCTGACCAGGTAGTTGGTGTTCATGTTCGCGAGCATCGCCACCTGCACGTCGAGCAGCGCGACGTCGATGTACTGGCCCTCGCCGCTGCGCTCGCGATGCAGCAGCGCCGCCAGCACGGCCTGCGTCGCGTACATGCCGGTCATCAGGTCCGACACGGCGACGCCGACCTTCTGCGGGCCACCGCCGGGGCGGTCGTCGGCTTCGCCGGTGATCGACATCAGGCCGCCGAGCGCCTGGATGATGAAGTCGTAGCCGGGCCGGTGCGCCCACGGGCCGGTCTGCCCGAATCCGGTGACCGAGCAGTAGACGAGCCGCGGGTTGATCCGCGCGAGGCTCTCGTAGTCGAGCCCGTACTTCGCGAGCTGGCCGACCTTGTAGTTCTCGAGCACGACGTCGCTGCGCGCCGCGAGATCGCGCACTGCGCGCTGCCCGGCCGGGGTCGCGAGGTCGATCGCCACCGAGCGCTTGTTGCGGTTGGCGGCGAGGTAATAGGCGGCGTCGGGCGTGTCGCGGCCGGCCCGGTCCTTCAGGAACGGCGGGCCCCAGCCGCGCGTGTCGTCGCCGGCGCCGGGCCGCTCGACCTTGATCACGTCGGCGCCGAGATCGGCGAGGTTCTGCGCGCACCACGGTCCGGCGAGCACCCGGGTCAGGTCGAGGACGCGGATTCCTTCGAGGGCGGTCTTCATGGACGGCAGCTTAGCCGATCGCGCACTGCGGCGGCCCCGGCGGCGCAGTGCGCGCCGGGCAGCGCTGCGGCCTGCGCGAAAATCCGCCGCGCATTTCGGTAGAATTGCAAATTCCGCTGAAAAATCAATCCGCTGCATCTATCCAACGGGTGAGCTGGCACTCATGAAGTCGGCCGAGATCAGAGAGAAGTTCCTGCGCTTCTTCGAGTCGAAGGGGCACACGATCGTCGCGTCGAGCCCGCTGGTGCCGGCGAACGATCCGACGCTGCTGTTCACCAACAGCGGCATGGTCCAGTTCAAGGACGTCTTCACCGGGCGCGAGCAGCGGCCCTACACGCGCGCGACGAGCTCGCAGCGCAGCCTGCGCGCCGGGGGCAAGCACAACGATCTCGAGAACGTCGGCTACACGGCGCGGCATCACACGTTCTTCGAGATGCTGGGCAACTTCTCGTTCGGCGACTACTTCAAGCGCGAGGCGATCGCGTTCGCGTGGGAGCTCCTCACGCGGGTCTACGCGCTGCCGCCCGAGCGCCTGTGGGTCACGGTCTACGAGGAGGACGACGCCGCGTACGACATCTGGGCCGGCGAGATCGGCGTGCCGCGCGAGCGCATCGTGCGCATCGGCGACAACAAGGGCGCGCGCTACGCGTCGGACAACTTCTGGCAGATGGCCGACACGGGCCCGTGCGGGCCGTGCAGCGAGATCTTCTACGACCACGGACCCGGGATCCCGGGTGGCCCGCCTGGGTCGCCGGAGGCCGACGGCGACCGCTACATCGAGATCTGGAACCTCGTGTTCATGCAGTTCGACCGCGACGCCGCCGGCACGCTGACGCCGCTGCCGCGCCCGTGCGTCGACACCGGCATGGGGCTCGAGCGCATCGCGGCGGTGATGCAGCACGTTCACAGCAACTACGAGATCGACCTGTTCCAGGACCTGATCCGCGCGGCGGCGCGCGAGACCGGCGTCGCCGACCTCGCCGACCCGTCGCTGCGCGTCATCGCCGACCACATCCGCGCGTGCGCGTTCCTGGTCGTCGACGGGGTGATTCCCGGCAACGAGGGGCGCGGCTACGTGCTGCGCCGGATCGTTCGCCGCGCACTGCGGCACGGCTACAAGCTCGGCCGCACCGAACCCTTCTTCCATCGCCTGGTGGAGGACCTGGCGCGCACGATGGGCGATGCCTATCCCGAGCTGGTCGCCGCGCGCGAGCGCGTCGCGCAGGTCCTCCGGCAGGAGGAGGAGCGCTTCGGCGAGACGCTCGAGCACGGCATGCAGATCCTCGAACAGGCGCTCGCGGCCAGCGGCGACCGGCTCGACGGCGAGACCGCCTTCCGTCTCTACGACACCTACGGTTTCCCGCTCGACCTGACCGCCGACGTCTGCCGCGAGCGCGGCGTCGTCGTCGACGAGGCAGGCTTCGAGGTCGCGATGAACCGCCAGCGCGAGCAGGCGCGCGCGGCCGGCAAGTTCCGCGCCGCCGCCGGCCTGGACTACGAAGGCGAGGCGACCGCGTTCCACGGCTACGACCGGCTCGAAGTGCCGAAGGCGCGCATCGCCGCGCTGTACGCGGACGGCAGCGCGGTGGCGGCGCTGCACGCCGGCCAGGACGGGGTCGTGGTGCTCGACCAGACGCCGTTCTACGCCGAGTCGGGCGGGCAGGTCGGCGACGCGGGCGAACTGGTCGCCGGCGACGGCAAGGTGCGCTTCGTCGTCGGCGACACGCAGAAGATCCAGGCCAGCGTGTTCGGCCACCACGGGCGGCTCGAGCACGGCACGCTCGAAGTCGGCGACAGCGTCGACGCGGTCGTCGACGCGTCCCGGCGCGCGCGCATCGTGCGCAACCACTCGGCGACGCACCTGATGCACAAGGCGCTGCGCGAGGTGAGCGGGCCGCACGTGCAGCAGAAGGGCTCGCTGGTCGACGACGCGAAGACGCGCTTCGACTTTGCGCACCACGCGCCGCTCGGCGCCGACGAGATCCGCCGCGTCGAGGACATCGTCAACCGCGAGATCCTCGCCAACGGCGCGACGCAGGCGCGCGTGATGTCGTTCGACGACGCAGTCAAGGGCGGCGCGATGGCTTTGTTCGGCGAGAAGTACGGCGACTCGGTGCGCGTGCTCGACATCGGCTCGTCGCGCGAGCTGTGCGGCGGCACGCACGTCGCGCGCACCGGCGACATCGGCCTGTTCAAGATCGTCGCCGAGGGCGGCGTGGCGGCCGGCGTGCGCCGCGTGGAGGCGGTGACCGGCGAGAACGCGCTCGCGTGGGTGCAGGAGCTCGACCGGCGCCTGAACGACGCGGCCGCGGCGCTCAAGGCGCCGGCAGCCGAGCTCGGGGCGAAGATCGGCCAGCTGATCGAGCATGCGAAGTCGCTCGACCGGGAGCTGGCGCGGATGAAGTCGAAGCTTGCGGCCTCGCAGGGCGACGACCTCGCGGCGCAGGCCGTCGACGTCAACGGCGTCAAGGTGCTCGCGGCCTCGCTCGACGGCGCCGACGTCGCGACGCTGCGCGAGACGATCGACAAGCTGAAGGACAAGCTGAAGACGGCGGCGATCGTGCTCGCCGCGGTCGACGGGCCGAAGGTGAGCCTGATCGCCGGCGTCACGGCCGACGCGACCGCGAAGGTCAAGGCCGGCGAACTGGTGAACTTCGTCGCGAAGCAGGTCGGCGGCAAGGGCGGCGGGCGTCCCGACATGGCGCAGGCCGGCGGCACCGAACCCGCGAAGCTGCCTGCGGCGCTCGCCGGCGTCGTCGACTGGGTGCGCGAGCGCGCCTGAGCGCGCGCCCGCGAGGGGGGCGTCCGGTGCGCGGCAGGCCCTGTGGCATGCGCGCGCTGCTCGCGTTCTCGATCGGCAACCACATCGCGCTGACCGGCAGCCGCGTCGCGGTCTCGCTCGGCGCGCTCGAACTCGCCGCGTCGCCGTTCGCGATCGGACTGATGCTGTCGTTCTACGGGTTGCTGCCGATGGTGCTGTCGGTGCCGGGAGGGCGCTGGATCGATCGCGTCGGCACGCGCATTCCGATGCTGGCCGGCACGGCGCTGCTCGTGTTCGGCGCCGCCGTCCCCTTCGTCGCGTGGGACATCGGCGGGCTCTATCTCGCCAGCGTCACGATCGGCCTCGGCTTCATGACCTTCTTCCTCGCGCTGCAGAAGGAGGCCGGCGCGGTGGGCGGCCCCGGGGCGCGCACCGCCAACTTCAGCCTGCTCGCGCTCGGCTATTCGGCCTCGGGCTTCCTCGGACCGACGCTGACCGGCATGTCGATCGACGGCGCCGGACACCGCGCCGCGTTCGGCCTGCTCGCGCTCGCGCCGCTGCTGGTCGGGATCGCGATGCTGCGGTTGGGCGCAGGCACGCGAGCGCCGGGCGGAGACGGTGCGGATGCGGCTCGCGCGGCGCCGGGCCGGGTGATGGAGCTGCTGCAGACGCCCGAGCTGCGGCGCCTGTACGTCGCAACGGCGCTGCTGTCGTCGGCCTGGGACGTTCACCAGTTCCTGGTGCCGCTCTACGGCGCGCAGATCGGGCTGTCGGCGTCGCTGATCGGCCTGGTGCTGGGCGCGTTCTCGCTGGCGACCTTCGCGGTGCGCGCCGGGTTGCCGGCCATTGCACGGCGCGTCGCCGAGTGGCCGCTGATCCTTGCGGCGATGGGCGTGTCGGCGGCGGTCTACCTGCTCTACCCGTTCTTTCCGAGCCTGGCCGCGATGACGGCGCTGTCTTTCGTGCTCGGGCTCGGCCTCGGGGTCGCGCAGCCGATGGGGATGGTGGTGCTGCATCGCGTGGCGCCGCCGCAGCGCATCGGCGAGGCGGTCGGCCTGCGGCTCACGCTGGTCAACGGCACGCAGACCTTCCTGCCGACCGCGTTCGGCGCGCTCGGCAGCGCGTTCGGCATCGCGCCGGTGTTCTGGAGCGCGGGGGCGCTGATCGCAGGCGGCGCGTGGTACACCGGGCGCGGGCTGCGCGCGGAGGGCGGACTCGACTGGAGGGCGTCGCCGGCGCAACGCGACGCCGGCAAGGCACTGCGCGAAGACGAGCCGCGGACATGAGACGCGACGATGACGCGCAGGGATCGGCGCCCGAGGACGGCAACCCCGCTCCTGATCCCGGCGGCTCGGCGCCCGACACCCGCCGGCCCGCCTCGCTGGCCGAACTGTTCCTGACCTTCAACCGGCTCGCGCTGCACGGTTTCGGCGGCGTGCAGCCGTGGGCGAGCCGCGTGCTGGTCGACGAGCGGCGCTGGCTCACGGCGACCGAGTTCGTCGAAATGCTCGCCTTCTCGCGGCTCGTTCCGGGCCCGAACGTCTGCAACCTCGCGATCATGTTCGGCGACCGGCATTTCGGCGTGCGCGGGGCGCTGGCCGCGCTGGCCGGGCTGGTGGCGGTGCCGGGCGTGCTGGTGCTCGTGGTCGCGGCCGTCCACGGCCAGTTCGCGCACCTGCCGTCGGTGCAGCGTGCGATCGCAGCGATGGCGGCGGTGGCCGCGGGGCTGATGATCGCCACCGCGCTGCGGCTCGCGCGCACGCAGCCCGCGCGCTGGCTGGCGCTCGGCGCGCTCGCGTTCGTCGCGGTCGGCGTGCTGCGCTGGCCGCTGGTGACGGTCATGGCGGCGCTGGTGCCGGCGGCGATCGGCTTCGGCTGGCGCAGCGTGCGCGGGGTTGCGGCGCGCGGCGGCGACGGGGGAGCGCAGCGATGAGCGGGGCCGACCTGCTGGCGTTGTTTCTTCACTTCGCCGCGCTGTCGCCGCTGGCGTTCGGCGGTGCGCTCGCGGCCACGCCCGAGATGCATCGTTACCTGGTCGAGCAGCGCGACTGGATGTCGCACGCGCAGTTCATCGACTCGATCGCGCTCGCGCAGGCGGCGCCCGGCCCCAACATCCTGTTCGTCACGCTGCTCGGCTGGCAGGCGGCAGGCGTCGCCGGCGCAGCGGTGGCGACACTCGGGATCCTGCTGCCGTCGAGCGCGATCTGCCTGGCCGGGAATCGTTTGCAGATGGCGCACCGCGACTCGCGCCTCGTGCGCGCGATGCAGCGCGGGCTGGCGCCGATCGCGATCGGCCTGATGCTGTCGGCCGGCTGGGTCGTCGCGCGCGCCAACGACAGCGACTGGAGGCTCGCGCTGCTCACGGGCGGCGCGGCAGTGTTCTTCCTGCGCAGTCGCCGCAACCCGCTGTGGCTGATCGGCGCGGCCGCGCTGGCCGGCGCGCTCGGGTGGGTCTGAGCGCGGCGTGCCCGCTCCGTCGGGCCGGGCCCGCCTTATACTGCCGCGATGCTGCATCCCGACTACCGCTTCTGTCCCCGCTGCGCGACCCCGATGACGGTCAGCGCCGTCGCGGGTCGCGACCGCAACGCCTGTCCCGCGTGCGGCTTCACGCACTGGAACAATCCGGCGCCGGTGGTGGCCGGACTGGTGCAGGTGGGCGACCAGATCCTGCTTGCGCGCAACGCAGCCTGGCCGCCGAAGATGTTCGCGCTGATCACCGGTTTCCTCGAAGCCGGCGAGACGCCGGAGCAGGGCATCGCACGCGAGGTCAAGGAAGAGACCAACCTGGACGTCGAGCGCACGACGCTGATCGGCGTCTACGACTTCACGCGCAAGAACGAGCTGATCGTCGCCTATCACGTCGTCGCGTCGGGCAGCGTCGCGCTGTCGGAGGAACTGGTCGAATACCGGATGGTGGCGCCCGAGCGGCTCAAGCCGTGGCGCGCCGGCACGGGCCTCGCCGTGGCCGACTGGATGCGCGCGCGCGGCCTGCCGTTCGAGTTCGTCGACCTTTCCGCGCGCCCGCTGCCGCAGCAGGAGTGACCGGCGCGCGCCGGCCCCCGACTTCAGTCCAGTCGCGCGCGCTGCTCGCGCAACCGCCCGAGCGTCGCCGCGAACGACGCGACGCGCTCGCGCTCCTGGTCGACCACGGCGACCGGGGCACGCTCGACGAAGCTCGCGTTGCCGAGCCTGGCCTCGGCCTTGCGGATCTCGGCCCCGACGCGCTCGATTTCGCGCTCGAGCCGCTGGCGCTCGGCCGCGAGGTCGACCTCGATCTTCAGCATCAGGCGCGCGTCGCCGACGATCTGCACCGGCGCGACCGCGCCCTGTGGCAACTCGTCGACGATCTCGACCGCTTCGAGGCGGGCCAGCGCGCGCAGGTAAGGCACGAACCCGGCCAGTCTCTGCGCGTCCCCGGCGGCCACCAGCGGCAGCCGCTGAGCCGGCGACACGCCCATCTCGCCGCGCAGCGCGCGGCAGGCGTCGATCAGCGACTTCAGTTCCGCGACCCAGCGCTCGGCGCCCTCGTCGATGCGGTCAGGCTCGGCGCTCGGGTAGCGCTGCGTCATGATCGAATGCCGTCGCTGCGCCAGCGCCTTCGCGAGCGCGTCGCCTTCGAGCTCCTGGCGGCCCTCTTCGCCGTAGCGCTTCGCGAGCGGGGCGACCTTCTGCCATAGTTCCTCGGTGATGAACGGGATCACCGGGTGCGCCAGGCGCAGCACCGTCTCGAGCGTGCGCAGCAGCGTGCGGCGGGTGGCGCGCGCGCGCGGTGCGCCGCCGTCGCCGGCGGCGGCCGCCTCCTGCAGCTGGACCTTCGCCAGTTCGACGTACCAGTCGCAGTACTCGTTCCACGCGAACTCGTAGATCGCGCGCGCAGCGAGGTCGAAGCGGTATTCGTCGAAGTGGCGTTCGACCTCGGCTTCGACGCGCTGCAGCTGCGACGCGATCCAGCGATCGGCGCTGCTGAACTGGACGTAGCCGCCCGACGCGCAGGCGCCCGGCGGCTGCGGCGCGAGGCCGCAGTCCTTGCCGTCGCAGTTCATCAGCACGAAGCGGGTCGCGTTCCACAGCTTGTTGCAGAAATTGCGGTAGCCCTCGCAGCGGTTGAGGTCGAAGTTGATGTTGCGGCCCGGGCCGGCGAGCGACGCGAAAGTGAAGCGCAGCGCGTCGGCACCGAACGCCGGAATGCCTTGCGGATATTCCTTGCGGGTGCGCTTCTCGATCGACGCGGCCTGCTTCGGGTTCATCAGGCCGGTGGTGCGCTTGGCCACGAGGGCCTCGAGCGAGATGCCGTCGATGAGGTCGATCGGGTCGAGCGTGTTGCCCTTGCTCTTGGACATCTTCTGGCCTTCGGCGTCGCGCACCAGCGCGTGCACGTAGACGTGCCGGAACGGCACCTGGCCGGTGAACGCGAGCGTCATCATGACCATCCGCGCGACCCAGAAGAAGATGATGTCGAAGCCGGTGACGAGCACCGACGACGGCAGGAACTGCGCGAGCGCCGGCGCGAGGTTCGGCCGGCCGTCGCGAAACGGCTGCGCGGGATCGACCAGGCTCGAGAACGGCACCAGCGCCGACGAGAACCAGGTGTCGAGCACGTCGGCGTCGCGCACCAGCGCTCCGCTCCAGCCGGCCGCGTCGGCCTGTGCGCGCGCGTCGGACTCGCTGCGCGCGACGAACACGGTGCCGTCGTGGACCGGTTGGCCGTCGGCGCCGGCCTTGTACCACGCCGGAATCTGGTGGCCCCACCACAGCTGGCGCGAGATGCACCAGTCCTGGATGTTCGTGAGCCAGTGGTTGTAGGTCGCGGTCCAGCTCTCGGGCACGAAGCGGATCGAGCCGTCGGCGACGACTTCGAGCGAGCGCTGGGCGATGCTCTTGCCGGCCAGCAGCGAGTCCGCCGGCGCGGGCTTGCTCATGGCGACGAACCACTGGTCGGTGAGCATCGGCTCGATGATCGCGTTGGTCCGGTCGCCGCGCGGCACCATCATCCGGTGGGCCTTGACCGACTCGAGCAACCCGAGCGCTTCGAGGTCGGCGACCACCATCCGGCGCGCGTCGAAGCGGCCGTGGCCGCGATACTTCGGCGGCGCGTTGTCGTTGATGCGCGCGTCGAGCGTGAGCACGCCGATCAGCGGCAGGCCGTGGCGCTGGCCGACCGCGTAGTCGTTGAAGTCGTGCGCCGGGGTCACCTTGACCGCGCCGGTGCCGAACTCGCGCTCGACGTAGGCGTCGGCGACGATCGGGATCGCGCGCCAGCCGAGCGCCGCGCCGCGCCGCGCAAGTTGCGCGGCGCCGAGGCCGGCCCCGTCGAAGGCGGGGTCGTCGGCGTCGCCCGACAGCGGCAGCAGCACCGACTTGCCCACCAGCGCCGCGTAGCGCTCGTCCTCCGGGTGCACCATCACCGCGGTGTCGCCGAGCATCGTCTCGGGGCGCGTGGTCGCCACGGTGACGAACCCGCTGCCGTCGGCGAGCGGGTAGCGGATCTGCCAGAGCTGGCCGTCCTCCTCCTCGCTGACGACCTCGAGGTCGGAGACGGCGGTGAGCAGGTCGGGATCCCAGTTGACCAGCCGCTTGCCGCGGTAGATCAGGCCCTGCTCGTGCAGCCGCACGAACACCTCCTTCACGACCTCCGACAGCTTGCCGTCCATCGTGAAGTACTCGAGCGACCAGTCGGTGGACGCGCCCATGCGGCGCATCTGCGACGTGATCGTCGAGCCGGACTGCTGCTTCCACTGCCACACCCGCTCGACGAAGCGCTCGCGTCCGAGGTCGTGCCGCGAAATGCCCTGCGCGTCGAGCTGGCGCTCGACGACGATCTGCGTCGCGATGCCGGCGTGGTCGGTTCCCGGCAGCCACAGCGTGTTCGCGCCGCGCATCCGGTAGTAGCGGGTCAGCGCGTCCATCACCGTCTGGTTGAACGCGTGGCCCATGTGCAGCGTGCCGGTGACGTTCGGCGGCGGCAGCTGGATCGAGAACGGAGGCGCGCCCGGCGCGTTGCCGGCAGCGAAATGACCGCGCGACTCCCACAGCGGATACCAGCGCGCCTCGATGTCGGCGGGCTCGAAACTCTTCGCGAGGGCGTCAGCGGTCATGTTCGTCGGTCTTCGAGGGGTCGGGGTCGGTCGCTTCGCCGCGGGCCCGCACGAGCTCGTCGTGCAGGCGGGCGAGCTCGTCGCTCACGGCGCGCGCGACCAGGTCGCGAATCAGTTGTTCGAGCGTCGAGCGCAGGTCCGCCGCGAGCGATTCGGCCGCGCGGCCGATCACCGCCTGCAGGCTGGCGCGCAGTTGCGCGTCCATCAGCTCGGCCGAGCGCCCGAGCAGCCGCTCGAGCACGTTCTCCTGCACGCGCAGCGCCAGCCGCGGCCAGTCGACCGACTCGAGCGCCGGCGGCAGCTCGCCGCTGTCGTAGGCCGGCACGGCCACGACCTCGGTGAGCATCGGGATCGCGTCGTCCGCGTCGCCGAAGGGATCGCGCGGGTCGCTCATGGCGTCGCGCCGCCGTCGGTGGACACGTCGTGGTGCTCCATCGGGTAGCCGCGGTCGCGATAGAAGCGCCAGCGCTCGCGCGCGGCGTTGCGCTCGGCCGCCTCGGCGCCCACCACCTCGATCAGCCGGTCGAAGCGGCTGAACATCGGCGGCGTGGCGTTGCCGAGGCTGACCAGCACGTCGTGAAAGGGCGCCTTCTCGGGGTCGGCGCCGAGCAGCACCGGCGTGTGCGCCGCGAGCGGGTCGCCGGCGGCGACGTGCGGGACGAAATCCTGTGGCGAGAAGGTCCACAGCAGCGTGTCGAACTCGGCCAGCCGCACCGGGTCGTCGCACCACACCAGCACCCGGTGCTGCGCACGATAGGCCTTGCGCACCACGCGGCAGCCGTAGCGCAGCGGATCGGCGGCGTTGACGTGGAAGTCGATCCGGGTCAAGGGGTCGGCTCCGGGGTTCAGCCCTGCGCGCGCGCGATCAGGAAGCGCGTGAGCAGCGGCACCGGCCGTCCGGTCGCGCCCTTGTTCGCCCCCGACTTCCAGGCGGTGCCGGCGATGTCGAGGTGCGCCCAGTCGTAGCCCTTGGCGAAGCGCGACAGGAAGCAGGCCGCCGTGACCGAGCCGGCGGGGCGCCCGCCGACGTTGGCCATGTCGGCAAACGGCGACTTCAGCGCCTCCTGGTAGTCGTCGTCGAGCGGCATGCGCCAGCAGGTGTCGCCGGCCTCCTGTCCCGCCGCGAGCAGTTCGGCCGCGAGGTCGTCGTGCTCGGAGAACAGGCCGGAATGGTGGTGGCCGAGCGCGATCACGCAGGCGCCGGTGAGCGTCGCGACGTCGACGACGACCGACGGCTCGAAGCGCTGCACGTAGGTGAGCGCGTCGCACAGGATCAGCCGCCCCTCGGCGTCGGTGTTCAGGATCTCCACCGTCTGGCCCGACATGCTGGCGACGACGTCGCCGGGGCGGGTGGCGCGTCCGCTGGGCATGTTCTCGGTGGCGGGCACGACCGCGACCACGTCGAGCTTCAGTTTCAGCTGCGCGATCGCGCGCATGGTTCCGAGCACGGCGGCCGCGCCGCACATGTCGAACTTCATCTCGTCCATCTCGGCGGCCGGCTTCAGCGAGATGCCGCCGGTGTCGAAGGTGATGCCCTTGCCGACCAGCGCGATCGGCGCGCCACGGCCGCCGGCGCCGCGGTAGCGCAGCACGATCAGCTTCGGCGGCTCCTCGGCACCGCGCGCCACGGCGAGCAGCGCGCCCATCTTCAGCGCGCGCATCTTGCGCTCGTCGAGCACCTCGACCCCGAGGCCGAGTTCGCGCGCCATCTTGCGGGCAGTGTCGGCGAGGTAGGCCGGGGTGCAGCGGTTGGCCGGCAGGTTGCCGAGGTTCTTCGCCAGGTCGACGCCGTCGGCGATCGCGCCGGCCTGCGCGACCGCCGCGGCCGCGGCGCGCGCCTGCGCCGACGCGACCGCCAGCACGACGCGCTTGGGCCGCACGGGGTGCGCCTCGCGCTTCGTCTTCAGCGCCTCGAAGCGGTACGCGAGCTCGCGCCCGATCGTCACCTGCGCGCGCAGCTTCCAGTCGAGCTCGCGCTGCGCCACCGGCGCCTCGTGCAGCAGCGACACCGCGTCGTCGGCTGCGAGCTGGCCGGCCGCGCGCAGGCCACCGCGCACGGCCTCCTGGAACGACTTCGCGCTCGCCTCGCGCTCCTCGCCGAGCGCGACCAGCAGCGCTCGCGCCACCGCGCCGTCCAGCGGCACCAGCAGCG
Organism: Burkholderiaceae bacterium; assembly: GCA_024711155.1. Taxonomy (GTDB): domain Bacteria; phylum Pseudomonadota; class Gammaproteobacteria; order Burkholderiales; family Burkholderiaceae_E; genus Zeimonas. The sequence continues at coordinate 6,515 of JANJTK010000069.1, read as the reverse complement.
TGGAGCCGGCCTTCGGCGCCAGGTCGCCCGAACGCAGCGCCCGGGACAGCCGCCCGCCGCTCGCCTGGTCGAGCGCCTTGCCGCCGTCGGTGAGCTTCCCGCCGGAGAGCACCGGCACCAGTGCGCAGCCCGCGCGCGCGCGCCCGGGCGCGGTGATCCTTGTGCTAAATTGCATCGCCTGCTCTTTCCCTTGTCGAACCGGCCGATTATACGAGGCTATGCTGTTCCAGAAGGCGCTGCGGCGCGACCTCGTCAACCTGGCAGGCACGGTCTTCGCGACGCTGTTCGTCGTCATGCTGACGACGTCGCTGATCCGCTACCTCGGGCGGGCCGCGGGTGGCCGCATCGACACCGCGAGCGTGCTGCCGCTGATCGCCTTCAACGCGATCAACGTGATCCCGGTGTTGCTCGTGCTGACCGTCTACGTCGCGGTGCTGATGTCGCTCACCCGCGCCTATCGCGACTCCGAGATGGTGATCTGGTTCGCCAGCGGCCAGAGCCTGCTCGCGTGGGTGCGGCCGGTGCTGGGGTTCGCGGCGCCGGTGGCGCTGGTCTCGGGGGTGGTTGCGCTGGTCGTCTCGCCGTGGGCGGATCGCCAGTCGACCGAGTACCAGCAGCGCTTCGCGCAGCGCGAGGACATCGCGCAGGTGTCGGCGGGGCGCTTTCGCGAGTCGGTGTCGGCGGACCGCGTGTTCTTTGTCGAGCAGCTCGACGAGGCGCGGGCCGAGATCCGCAACGTGTTCGTCACGCAGCGGCGGGAGGGTCGGCTCACGATCGTCGTGTCGCGCAGCGGACGGCTCCACAACGAGCCCGACGGGAGCCGCTTCCTCGTCCTCGAGGACGGCCGCCGCTACGACGGCGACGACCGGCAGCAGGACTTCAAGCTGATGGAGTTCGAGCGCTACGGGCTGCGGCTCGAGCCGCGCGCGCCGGCGCCGTCCGACTGGCGCACCAAGGCCAAGCCGACCCTCGAACTGCTCGCCGACCCGACGCCGCGCAACCTTGGGGAGCTGTCGTCGCGAATCGGGGTGCCACTGTCGGCGCTGCTGATGGCGCTGCTGGCGATCCCGCTGTCGGCGATGAACCCGCGCGTGGGGCGCTCGGTCAACCTGATCGTCGCGCTGCTCGCGTACGTCACGTACAGCAACATGATGTCGATCGTGCAGGCGTGGATCGCGACCGGGCGGCTGTCGTTCGGCATCGGCGCCTGGATCCTTCACGCGGCGCTGCTGGCGCTGATCGCGGTACTGTTCTGGCGGCGCACGACGCTGCCGCGCTGGACGCTGCGCCGCCTGGTGTCGCGCGCATGAGGACGCTGCGCGGCTACCTCGGGCGGCAGATCGCTGCTGCGGTCGCGTTCGTGCTGGTCGGGTTCCTGGCGCTGTTCGCGTTCTTCGACTTCATCAACGAGCTCGACGACGTCGGCCGCGGGGGTTACCGGCTGCAGCACGCGATCGCCTACGTGCTGCTCGGGCTGCCGGCCCACGTCTACGAACTGATGCCGATCGTCGCGCTGATCGGCACGATCTACGCGCTCGCGCATTTCGCCGCGAACTCCGAATTCACCGCGATGCGTGCAGCCGGACTGAGCCGCAGGCGGGCGCTGGCGGCGATCGCGCGCATCGGCGTCGTGGTGGCGGCGGTCACAGTGCTGACCGGCGAGGCGCTGTCGCCGCCCGCCGAGCGCCTCGCGCAGCAACTCAGGCTGTCGGCGATCGGCGCCTCCGTGTCGGGACAGTTCCGCTCCGGGCTGTGGCTGAAGGACTCGGTGCGCGGCGCCGGCGGGGCGGCCGAGCGGCTGCGCTTCGTCAACATCGGCGAACTGCTCCCCGACGGCACGCTGCGCGACGTGCGCGTGTTCGAGTTCGACGCGGCGATGCGGCTGTCGGAGATCCTGCGCGCCTCTTCGGCGCGCTTCGCGCCGCCGGGCGCGTGGCTGCTCGGCGGCGTCGAGGAGACCCGCTTCGCCGAGGCGGGAGCGGCTGCGGGCGCGCCGCTGCTGCGCGTCGAGCAGTCGCGCCCCGACGATCGGCTGTGGAAGAGCGAGTTGACGCCCGAACTGCTCGGCGTGCTGCTGATCCAGCCCGACCGGATGTCGGCGCTCAGCCTGTACCGCTACGTGCGCCACCTGCAGGAGAACCGGCAGAACACCGGTCAGTACGAGATCGCGCTCGCGAAGAAGCTCGTCTACCCGGTCGCGGTGATCGTGATGATGGCGCTCGCGCTGCCGTTCGCGTATCTGCAGGCGCGCGCCGGAGGCATCGGCTACAAGGTGTTCGCCGGAATCATGCTCGGCATCGCGTTTCACTTCCTGAACGGGCTGTTTTCGCATCTGGGCCTGCTCAACACGTGGCCGCCGCTGCTCGCGGTGAGCATCCCGAGCGTCGGCGCGTTCGTGATCGCGCTGGCGATGCTCGCCTGGGTCGACCGGACGCGCTGAGCGATGCCGTTTGCGCTCCGGCTGGCGGATCCGCGTGGCGCGTTCGTGGTTGCGCTGGTCGTGCTCACCGCGCTGCGGGCCTGGTTCGCGGCGGTGCTGCCGCTCACCGGCGACGAGGCCTACTTCCTGTCGTGGGGACGCAACCCCGCCTGGGGCTTCTACGACCACCCGCCGATGGTCGGCTGGTGGCTGGCGGCGCTCGACGCGATCTCCGGCCACCGCTTCGTCCTCAGGCTGCCGGCGCTGGTCGCGCCGCCGATCGTGGCGACGATCGGCTGGCGCGTGCTGCGCCGGCACGGGGAGGCGACCGCGTGGCGCGGGGCGACGCTGCTGCTGCTGTTGCCGCTCAACGCGTGGAATGTCGCGATCACGACCGACATTCCGCTGATGCTGTTCAGCGCGCTGGCGGTCGCGCTGTACCTGCGCGCGCGCGCAAGCGGGCGCGCGCTCGACTTCGCGCTGTGCGGCCTCGCGCTCGCCGGCGCCCTGATGTCGAAGTATTTCGCAGGCCTGCTGGCGATCGCGTTCTTCGCGCACTCGGTGCGCAGGCCCACGCGTGCTTCGCTGGCCGGCCTCGCCTGGATCGTCGCCGGCGCGCTGCCGGCCGCGGTGCTGCAGATCGGGTGGAACTCGCAGAACTGCTGGCCCAACGTGATGTTCAACCTGGTCAACCGGCACGGCAACGCGGGCCTGTCGTGGGTGACGCCGTTGCTGTTCGCGCTGTCGGTGCTCTACGTGCTGACGCCGGCGGTTGCGGTGCGGCTGGTGCGCCCGGGCGCGCCGGGCGGCGCCGCGAGCGCCGCGAGCGCCGCGAGCGCCGAGGCCGATCGGGTCGCGCTGCGCTGGCTGGCGCTGGTGCCGCTGGCGATCTTTGCGGCGCTCTCGGCCATCAAGACGATCGGGCTGCACTGGCTGGCGAGCTTCGCGGCCCCCGCGGCGCTGTGGTTCGCGCTGGCGAGCAACGAGCGCGCGCTGCGCCGCGCGCTGCGCGCGGCGGCCGCGATCGCGCTCGTTCACTGGATCGCGATCGCCGTGCTCGCCGCGTTGCCGACCGAGACCTTCCGCAACTGGAGGAGCTACCCGGGCCTCGTGATGACCGTGCACGGCGACGAACTCGTGCGCAGCCTCGAACCGTGGCGACGCGCGCACGCGATCGCCTCGGACGGCTACTCGGCGGCGGTGACGATGGCCTACGCGCTCGGAGAGCACGTGCTGGTGTTCGGCCCCGGCAGCAGCCACGCGCGGCACGACGACATCCTGACCGACTTCCGCCGGCTCGACGGGCGCGACATCCTGGTCGTGCGCCGGCAGGACTTCCAGCTCGCCGAGTACGAAGCCTACTTCGAGCGCGTCGAGCGCCACCGTGTCGTGATCCGCGGCGCGACCTTCCACCTGGTCGACGGGCGCGGGTTCCGGTACGCAGCGTATCGGGACGGCGTGCTCGACGAGGCGAGGCGGCGCTACTACGCGCTGCCGCGCTGGCTGCCGGGCGGTCCCTGCTACTTCTGCGACCGCTACTTCCCCGAGCGCGCCTGCCACCGCTGAGCGACGAGCCTGGCGCGCGCTCCGGACATTCCCCATCTCGGGTATGTCCGGATCCGGCGCGCAGCGCGGCGCGTGCCTCACTTATTCTTGTCCGGAAGACCGCGCGCGCCTGTGCCGCCAGCGATGGTCGATCGGAACTGAACGAACGAGCATGCCTCGATCCACTCCTGGAAGCAGCGCCCGAGGATGCGTTGTGCTTGCCGCGGCGCTCGCGGCGCTGGCGCCCGGCGACGACGCACGCGCGCAGCCGGTGACGCTGCGGGCCTCGAGCTGGGCGCACGCGGCGCATCCGCTGTCGCTGGCGCAGGCCGCGTGGTGCGCGCAGGTTGCACAGGCCACGGCCGGCCGCGTGCGCTGCGAGCCGCTGGCGCGCCCGGTCAGCGCGCCGCCGGGCACCTTCGACGCGGTGCGCGACGGGCTGGCCGACCTGGCGTTCTCGGTGCATGCGTACTCGCCCGGACGTTTCGTCGGCGCGCGGCTGGCGGAGCTGCCGTTCTCGGGCGATTCGGCCGAGGCGGCGTCGGTTGCCTACCAGCGGGTCTACGCGCGGTACCTGGCCGCGCTGAACGAGCACCGCGGCCTGAAGGTCGTCGCGGTGTTCGCGCACGGACCCGGACAGGTCCTCGGCGCGCGCCACGCGGTCGCGTCGCTCGCCGATCTCGCCGGCATGCGACTGCGCGTCGACGGAGGCACCGCGAACGAGGTCGCGCGCGCGATCGGCGCGGTGCCGGTGATGAAGCCGGCGTCGGAGTTGCCGGAACTGCTGTCGTCGAATGCGATCGACGGTTCGCTGTCGACGGCCGAATCGGTCGCCTCGCTGCGACTGAACGAGGCGATCCGGCACCGCACCAGCGTTCCGGACGGGCTGTACAACACGAGCTTCGCGCTGGTCATGAACCTGTCCGCGTGGGAGCGCATCGCCGCCCGGGACCAGGGGGCCATCGAGCGCCTGTCGGGCGAGCACGCGGCCCGCCTGTTCGGGCGCGCATGGGACCAGGCCGACCGGCGCGGCCTGGCGATGATGCAGGCCGCCGGCGTGCAGGCGACGACCGCTGGCGGGGGGTTCCTCGACGAGCTGCGCGCCCGGACCGCTCTGCTCGAGCGCGCCTGGGTGGCCGACGCGAGCGCGCGCGGCCTCGTGGATCCCGAGACAGTGCTGCGCGAACATCGCGCCGAAGTGGCGCGCCTGCGATAGGCCGAGATGGCGAGAATCGGATTCATCGGCGCGGGCGCGATGGGCGCTCCGATGGTCGGGCACCTGCTCGATGCGGGCCACGAGATCGCGCTGCACGCGCGGCGCCCCGAGGCGGCGCGCGACCTGCTCGCGCGTGGCGCGCGCTACGCGCCGACGCCCGCGGCCGCTGCCGCGGGGGCGGACTTCGTGTGCACGAACGTCACCGCGACCGGCGACGTCGAATCGGTCCTGTTCGGCGAGCACGGCGCCGCTTCGGCGGCGCCCGCTGGCAGCGTCGCGATCGATTTCTCCACGATCTCGCCGATCGCCACGCGCGAGTTCGCGTCCAGGCTGGCGGTGCGCGGCGTCGACATGCTCGACTGCCCGGTCTCCGGCGGCGTGAAGGGCGCGCGCGACGCGACGCTGTCGATCATGGTCGGAGGCGACGCTGCCGTGCTCGAGCGCGCGCGGCCGCTGCTCGCCGCGCTCGGGACCACCATCACGCACATCGGGGGCCACGGCGCCGGGCAGGTCGTAAAGGCGTGCAACCAGATCGTGCAGGTCGTCAACATCGAGGGCATCGCCGAGGCGATGCTGTTCGCGGTGGCCAGCGGCCTCGATCCGGCACGGATGCTGCCGGCGCTGCAGGCGGGCATGGCCGGCAGCCGCATGCTCGACCTCATGGGGCCGAAGATGGCGGCGCGCGACTTCGCGGCCGGCATCGAGGCGCGCCTGCACCGCAAGGACTTCGGGCTGGTGCTGGAGGCGGCGCGGGCGCTCGGGATCGCGCTGCCGGCGAGCGAGGTGGTCGCGCGCCAACTGGACGTGCTGGTCGCGCATGGCTGGGGGCGCGACGACACCTCGTCGCTGCTGCGGGTGCTCGAGGCCGCGCCGCTGCCTCGCGTGGGCAGGGCAGGCGCCCGCTCGCGCGGTGGATGAGCCGCCGCCCCGGCGCGAGTCCGGAGGCGCTCGAAGTGCAGGTCGTGCGCCAGTTCGAGTGGCAGCGCACCGACATCCTGTCCGACGACGACGGCCCGATCCTGAGCGTCGTCAACATCGTCGATGGTATTGATCGTGATCATCGCGGTGCTGCTGGTCGCGATCGTCGAGAACCCGCTGAACCCCTTCGCGACGAACTGAAGGAATACCGTTCCTCCGGCCAGATCGGCGAGGGCGAGGGCGCGAAGGCCGGCACCGCCTACCGGCTCAAGAGCGGGACGATGGTGTACGTGCCGGAGCCGCCCGCCGGCGAATGAATCCATGTATAATCACGGACCTTTGGGGCGGTAGCTCAGCTGGGAGAGCGTCGCGTTCGCAATGCGAAGGTCGGGAGTTCGATCCTCCTCCGCTCCACCA
>JANJTK010000040.1 GCA_024711155.1 Burkholderiaceae bacterium | reverse complement strand
CCCCCCCCCGCGGGCGCCGGCGCCCCGGGGCCGCCGGGGCGCCCCGGCCTGCGAGGGCCCCTTCGGCCGCCCTCGCCGCTTCAGGCGCGCGCCGCCGCCAGCTGCTGCCAGGTCGGGACGACCGTGTCGGGGTTGAGCGAGATCGAGCTGATCCCGAGCTGCATCAGCCACTGCGCGAGGTCGGGATGGTCCGACGGCCCCTGCCCGCAGATGCCGACGTACTTGCCGGCCGCGCGGCACGCGACGATCGCGCGCTCGAGCAGCATCCTCACCGCGGGGTCGCGCTCGTCGAAGCTTTCGGCGACCAGGCCCGAATCGCGGTCGATCCCGAGCGTGAGCTGCGTAAGGTCGTTCGAGCCGATCGAGAAGCCGTCGAAGTGCTGCAGGAAGTCCTCCGCCAGCAGCGCGTTCGACGGCAACTCGCACATCATGATCAGCTTCAGGCCGGCCTCGCCGCGGCGCAGCCCGTTGCGCGCGAGCAGCTCGACCACGGCGGCCGCCTCCTTCGTCGTGCGCACGAACGGCACCATCAGCTCGACGTTGCTCAGCCCCATCTGCTCGCGGACCTTGCGCATCGCCTGGCACTCGAGCTCGAAACAGTCGCGGAAGCTCTCGGCGACGTAGCGCGAGGCGCCGCGGAAGCCGAGCATCGGGTTTTCCTCGTCCGGCTCGTAGCGGGCACCGCCGATCAGCTTGCGGTACTCGTTGGACTTGAAGTCCGACAGCCGCACGATCACCGGCTTGGGCCAGAACGCGGCGGCGATCGTCGCCACCCCTTCGGCGAGCCGCTCGACGTAGAACGCGCGCGGCGTCGCGTAGCCGCGCGCGACGCTCTCGACCGCCTTCCTGAGGTCGGGATCGACGTTCGGGTAGTCGAGGATCGCCTTCGGGTGGATGCCGATGTTGTTGTTGATGATGAACTCGAGCCGCGCCAGACCCACGCCGTGGTTGGGCAGCTGCGCGAACTCGAACGCCAGGGTCGGGTTGCCGACGTTGATCATCACCTTGACCGGCAGCTCGGGCATCGCGCCGGTGTCGAGCTCGGTGACCTCGGTCTCGAGCAGTCCGTCGTAGATGTAGCCGGTGTCGCCCTCGGCGCAGGAGACCGTCACCAGCGCCTCGTCCTTGAGGCGGCGCGTCGCGTCGCCGCAGCCGACCACCGCCGGAATCCCGAGCTCGCGCGCGATGATCGCGGCGTGGCAGGTGCGCCCGCCGCGGTCGGTCACGATCGCGGCGGCGCGCTTCATCACCGGCTCCCAGTTCGGGTCGGTCATGTCGGTGACGAGCACGTCGCCGGGCTGGACGCGGTGCATCTGCGCCGCGTCGGCGACCACGCGCACGCGCCCGGCGCCGACCTTCTGGCCGATCGCCCGCCCGGAGGCCAGCACGTCGGAGCGGTTCTTGACCCGGTAGCGCTGCGTGCGCGCCCCGCCCTGCAGCGACTTGACCGTCTCCGGGCGCGCCTGGAGGATGTAGAGCTTGCCGTCGCGGCCGTCCTTGCCCCACTCGATGTCCATCGGGCGCCCGTAGTGCTGCTCGATCACCAGCGCGTAGCGGGCGAGCTCGATCACGTCGTCGTCCGACAGCGAATAGCGGTTGCGCAGGTCCGGCGACGTGTCCGTCGTGCGCACCGTGCGACCGGCCGCGGCGTCGCCGTCGTCGGCGAAACCCATGCGGATCAGCTTCGAGCCCATTTCGCGCCGGATGATCGGGAACTTGCCGGCCGCGAGCATCGGCTTGTGCACGTAGAACTCGTCCGGGTTCACTGCGCCCTGCACGACCGTCTCGCCGAGGCCGTACGAACTGGTGATGAACACCGCGTCCGGAAAGCCGGACTCGGTGTCGATGGTGAACATGACCCCGGAGCTGGCCAGGTCGCTGCGCACCATGCGCTGGATCCCCGCCGACAGCGCCACGCCCGCGTGGGCGAAGCCCTTGTGCACCCGGTACGAGATCGCGCGGTCGTTGTAGAGCGACGCGAACACGTGGCGAATGCGCTCGAGCACGGCGTCGACGCCGCTGACGTTGAGGTAGGTCTCCTGCTGGCCGGCGAACGACGCGTCGGGCAAGTCCTCTGCAGTGGCCGACGAGCGCACCGCCACCGAGATCTCCGCCCCGGAGGCCTCGACCATGCGCCGGTAGTGCGCGCGGATCTCGGCCTCGAGCGCTGCCGGCAGCGGCGACGCGACGATCCAGCCGCGAATCTCGGCGCCGCACTCGGCGAGCGCCTTGACGTCCTCGGTGTTCAGCTCATGCAGTCGTGCGTCGATGCGCCCGGTGAGCCCGTTGTGGCGCAGGAACTCGCGAAACGCGTGCGCCGTGGTCGCGAAGCCCCCGGGGACGCGAACCCCGGTGGCCGACAGCTGGCTGATCATTTCCCCCAGCGACGCGTTCTTGCCGCCGACCGAATCGACATCGGTCATCCGCAATTCCTCGAACGGAACGACGAGGCGTCCTTCGTGATGGCTCATGGGCAGTTCCTGACATGGTTGGGATTCCGCGGGATCCGGCAAGTTGGGTTAAGTTTACTGTCCGCCCCGCCCGACCGGAAACCCGTCATGCCCGACCCCGGCAGCCAGCAGTACGACCGCACCGTCTTCTACGTCTCCGACGGCACCGGGGTCACCGCGGAAACCTTCGGGCACTCGCTGCTGACGCAGTTCGAGCACCTGCGGCTGCGCGAGGTCCGCCTGCCCTTCGTCGACTCGCTCGACAAGGCGCGCCAGGCCGTCGAGCGCATCGACCGCCAGGCACTGGCCGATCCGCACCGGCCGATCGTGTTCAGCACGCTGGTCGACGCGTCGATCAACGACGTCGTGCGCCTCGCAAACTGCCGCTTCCTCGACCTGTTCGCGACCTTCGTCGAGCCGCTCGAGGCCGAGTTCGGCGCGCCCTCGACGCACACCATCGGCCGCTCGCACACCGCCGCCAACATCGAGGCCTACCAGCGCCGGATCGAGGCGATCAACTACTCGCTCGCGCACGACGACGGGCAGCTTCACGCCGATCTCGCGCGCGCCGAGGTCATCCTCGTGGGCGTCTCGCGCAGCGGCAAGACGCCGACGAGCCTGTACCTCGCGATGCAGCACGGCATCCGGGCCGCGAACTACCCGCTGATTCCGGACGACTTCGAACGGCGCCGCCTGCCCGAGGTCCTCTACGGCTACCGGTCGAAGCTGTTCGGTCTGTCGATCGCGCCCGAGCGCCTGTCGGAGATCCGCAACGAGCGCCGGCCCGGAAGCCGCTATGCGTCGATCGCGAACTGCCGCTACGAGGTCGCCGAGGCCGAGGCGATGATGCGCCGCGAGGGCATCCGCTGGCTGTCCACCACCACGAAGTCGATCGAGGAAATTGCGGTCACGATCCTGCAGGAATTGCAGATCGACTAGGCGCGCGACCGGGTCCCGCCGCAATCCGCTGGCGCCACTGCTCGTACAGGCACACGGCTGCGGCAACACCGACGTTGAGCGACTCGACCGCCGGCTGCTGAGGGATCGCGATCGCGCTCACGGCCGGCCAGGCGCGCAGCGCCGGGTCGAGCCCCTGCCCCTCGTTGCCGAACAGCCAGAGCGCCGGCGCGCGCAGGTCGGCGCGGAACAGCGGCGTGGCAGCGGCCGCGTCGGCCGCGCGCACCGCGACCGCCGCGCGCTCGCGCAACTGCGACGGCTCGACCCCTTCGTGGATCTCGAGGTGGAAATGCGCGCCCATCGCCGCGCGCAGCACCTTGGGCGACCAGCATTGCGCCGCGCCGGGCGACGCGATCACGCGCCGCACGCCTACCGCCGCGCAGGTGCGCAGGATGCTGCCGACGTTGCCCGGATCCTGGATCCGGTCGAGGAAAACGGCGTCGTCGTCGAGCCGCGCGGGCAGCGGCGGCTGCGGCAGCGGCACGATCGCCAGCGGCCCGCCGCCCTGCTCGACCTGGCTCGCGCGCGCGAACAGGCGATCGTCGAGAACCGTCGCCGGGCGCGGAAAGCGCGCGAGCAACGCGCGGATTTCAGCCGACGCCGGAGCGCGCCGAGGCACGAACAGTTGCGCCTCGTCGGCGGCCGCGCCGCCGCGCTCGAGCCAGGCCTGCACCAGGTGCACGCCCTCGATGACCGCCAGGCCCTGCTCGCGGCGCTCCCGGGCCGAGGTCGCGAGTCCGAGCAGGCGCCGGAAGCGCTCGTTGGCGGCCGATGCGATGCACTCGCTCATCGGGTCGGCGCGCGGCCGGCGCCGAGCAGCGCGCTCACCGGCCCGAAGGTGCGCCGGTGCTCGGGGCACGGGCCGTGGCGCGCGAGCAGCGCCAGGTGCTCCGCAGTCGGGTAGCCCTTGTGCCGGTCGAAGCCGTAGTGCGGGAAGCGGGCGTGAAGTGCGAGCATCGTCTCGTCGCGCGCGCACTTGGCGAGGATCGACGCTGCCGAGATGGCCGGATCGAGTGCGTCGCCGCGCACCAGCGTCTGCACCTCGCACGGCAGGCGGGGCGCGCGGTTGCCGTCGACGCGCGCCAGCGCCGGCGCCAGCGGCAGCGCCGCCACCGCGCGCTGCATCGCCAGCATCGTCGCCCGCAGGATGTCGAACTCGTCGATCTCGGCAGCGCTGGCGCTGGCGATCGCCCACGCGCGCGCGCGCGCCTTGATCTCGAGCGCGAGCGCCTCGCGCCGGCGCGGCGCGAGCGCCTTGGAGTCGCGCAGGCCCGCAATCGGCGCCCGGTCGTCGAGGATCACCGCCGCCGCGAACACGGCCCCGGCGAGCGGACCGCGCCCGGCCTCGTCGACCCCGGCCACCGGCCCCGCGGTGCGCTGCGACCCGGCCAGCGCCGCCGCTGCGCGCTGCAGCTCAGCCACCGGCCACCTCGAGCACCGCCTGCGCGGCGCGCTCGGCGCAGCCCAGGCGCAACGCATCGTGCAGCGCGCCGAAGCGGGCCACGATCGCTTCGCGGTGCGCGTCGTCGTCGATCTGGCGCAGCAGCGCGGGCCCCATCTCCTCCGGGCGCACCTGCGCCTGCAGGAACTCCGGCACGACGAACTCTCCCGCCAGAATGTTGGGCAGCCCCACGTACGGCAGGTACGCCATGCGGCGCATGATACGGTAGCTGACCCAGCTCATCCGGTAGGCGATCGCCATCGGGCGGCGAAACAGCGCCGCTTCGAGCGTTGCAGTGCCGCTCGCCACCAGCACCGTGTCGGTGGCCGCGAGCACGTCGTGCGAGCGCCCCGAGCAAAGCGTGAGCGCCAGGTCGTCGGGCAACCGCGCGAGGCGCACGAGCTCGCGGATGCGCTCGAACAGCGGCTCCGACGCCGCCGGCAGCACGAAATGCAACCCGGCGCGCCGCTCGTGCATCCACGCCGCCGTCGCCAGGAACGCCGGCGCCAGGTGCTCGACTTCGGAACGCCGGCTGCCTGGCAGCAGCGCGACCACCACCCCGTCGGCGGGCAGTCCCAGTGCGCACCGTGCGGCGGCGGCGTCGACGCGCGGCGGGATCGCATCGGCCAGCGGATGGCCGACGTAGGTCGCGGGAATCCCCGCGTCGCGGTAGATCACCTCCTCGAACGGAAAGACCAGCAGCATGCGGTCGACGCTGCGGCGGATCTTCTCGAGTCGCTCGCGCCGCCAGGCCCAGACCGACGGCCCGATGAAGTGCGCAACGCGGATTCCGCGCGCCCGCAACCGGGCCTCGAGGTCGAGGTTGAAGTCGGGGGCGTCGACGCCGACGAACACGTCCGGCCGCCACTCCAGCAGGCGCCGCGCGAGCGTGTCGCGCATCCGGCGCAGCCGCGGGTACTCGCGCAGCACCTCCAGGTAGCCGTTGACCGACAGCGCGTCGATCGACCACCATGCGTCGAAGCCGCTGCGCGCCATCGCGGGTCCACCGATGCCGGCGGCGTCGAGCCGCGCGACGCGCGCGACCAACCCTTCGAGCAACGCCCCCGCGAGCAGGTCGCCGGAGGCTTCGCCGGCCACCATGCCCAGCGCCAGCTGCGCGCGATCGGCGGTCGCGGCGACCATCAGCGCACGATGCCGCGCGTCACGCCGTCGAGGAAGTCGGCCAGCAGCGCGAGGTCGGCGCGCGCGGCCGCCTGCGACTCCGCGGCCGCCTGCGGCTCCGAACCCGCCTGCGCTTGCGCGTGCGCCGGCCCCTGCAACTCGCCGATGGCCGAGCGCAGCGCCTCGCGCGCCTGCTGCAGCGTCGACCCGCTGCGGTACAGCGTGCGGTAGGCGCGCCGGAGGGCGTCGATGCGCAACGCGTCGAAGCCGCGCCGGCGCAGCCCCTCGGCGTTGATCCCGTGCGCCGCCGCCGTGTTGCCCGACGCCATCACGTAGGGCGGCAGGTCGTGCAGCAGCACGGTGCCGACCCCGGTCATCGCGTGCGCGCCGATCTTGCAGAACTGGTGGACCTGCGTCGCGCCGCCGAGAATCACCCAGTCGCCGATCACGACGTGGCCCGCGAGGTTGGTGCTGTTGGCCACGATCACGTGGTCGCCGATGGCGCAGTCGTGCGCGACGTGGACGTAGGCCATGATCCAGCCGTCGTTGCCGAGCCGCGTGACCCCGCGATCCTGGACGGTGCCGCGATTGATCGTCACGCACTCGCGGATCGTGTTGCCGTCGCCGATCTCGAGCGCGGTCGGCTCGCCGGCGTACTTCTTGTCCTGCGGCATCGCGCCGATCGACGCGAACTGGAAGATGCGGTTCGAGCGGCCGATCGTCGTGCGCCCCTCGATGACCACGTGCGGGCCGATGCAGCTGCCGGCGCCGATCCGCACCTCGGGGCCGATCACCGAGTACGGCCCGATCTCGACGCCCGAGTCGAGCTCGGCGTGCGGATCGACGACAGCGGTCGGATGGATCGAGGGCATGCGCCGCGCCGAGTCAGCGGGTGCCGGCGTCGGCCGTGCCTTCGACAGGCGGGTCGATCTCGCGCAGCGTGCACATCAGCTCGGCCTCGGCGGCGAGCTGGCCGTCGACGGTGGCCCGGCCGGCGTACTTCCAGATCGAGCGCGAGATGCGCAGGATCTCGACCTCGAGCCGCAGCTGGTCGCCCGGCACGACCGGGCGCTTGAAGCGCGCACTGTCGATGCCGACGAAGTAGTAGACCGCGCTCGAGTCGGACACGCGCCCCATCGTCTGGAACGACAGGATGCCGGCGGCCTGCGCCAGCGCCTCGACCTGCAGCACCCCGGGCATCACCGGGAAGTACGGGAAGTGCCCGGTGAAGAACGGCTCGTTGATCGAGACGTTCTTGATCGCCACGATGCGCTTGCCCTTCTCGAGTTCGAGCACGCGGTCGACGAGCAGCATCGGGTAGCGGTGCGGCAGGTGCTCCAGGATTCCGCGGATGTCGAGGACGGTCATTCTTGTTCCCTGTCGGTTCGTTCGAGGCGGCGCAGCCGCAACCGCCACTGCGGCAGCTGGCGCAACGACGCGGCGGATTTCTCCCAGTCGGCATTCTCCATCAGCGGGTAGACCCCCGAATAGAAGCCAGGCTTGCGGAGCGAGCGCGTGACGAGGCTCATCGCGGAGATCGTCACGTCGTCGCAGATTTCGAGGTGCCCGAGGATGCCGGCGCCGCCGCCGATCCGGCACCGTCGCCCGATCGTGGCGCTGCCCGCGATCCCGGCGCAGCCGGCGATCGCCGTGTCCGCGCCGATGCGCACGTTGTGCGCGACCTGGATCAGGTTGTCGAGCTTGCAGCCGTCGCCGATCACGGTGTCCTCGAGCGCGCCGCGGTCGATCGTGCAGTTGGCGCCGATCTCCACCGAGTCGCCGATCACGACGGCGCCCAGTTGCGGGATCTTCTCCCAGCCCTGCGGGCCGCTCGCGAAACCGAAGCCGTCGGCCCCGATCACGGTGCCGGCGAACACCACGCACTCGCGCCCGAGCACGCAGTCGTGGGCGACGGTCACGCGCGGGTGCAGGCGGCACCCGGCGCCGACGACGCTGCCGGCGCCGACCGATACGCCCGCTTCCAGCACCGCGCCGTCGCCGATGCACGCGCCATCGCCGACGACGACGAACGGCCCCAGGCTCGCCCCGCTGCCGATCCGCACCCCGGCGCCGATCACGGCGCTCGGATGCACGCCGACCGGCACCGGCCGGGCGAGCCGCGCAGCCACGTCACGCGCGACCGCGCCGAAGGCGCGATGCGCGTCGTCGACCTCGATCACGCCGCTGCCGGCGGCAACCTCGTGCGCCAGTCCGCGCGCGACGATCACGGCCGCGGCGCGCGTCGTTCGCGCGTGCGCCGCGTGGCGCGCCGACGTCAGAAAGCTCAGGTCTTCGGGGCCCGCGGCCTGCAGGCTCGCGAGCGCGGTAACGCGTGCGTGCGGGTCGCCCCGGAGGAGTGGCGCCCCGAGCCGGTGCGCCAGTTCTGCGACCGCCAGGGCCTGGTCGAGCCGGCGCACCGCAGCGGCTCCGTCAGGCGGCGGTGGCCCGCGCGGCTGCTGCGGGCCGCGCCATCACTGCTTGCCGTTCGCCAGCGCCCGCAGCACCTTGTCGGTGATGTCGATGCGCGGATTCGCGTAGACCGCCTCCTGCAGGATCAGGTCGTACTTCTCCTGCTCCGCGATCTGCCGGACCACCCGGTTTGCCTTGTCGATGACCTGCGAGATCTCTTCGTTGCGACGCTGGTTCAGGTCCTCGCGGAACTCGCGCTGCTTGCGCTGGTAGTCCTTCTCGAGGTCGGAGAACTCGCGCTGGCGCCTTGCGCGCTCGGATTCGGGCGTCACCGCCGCATCGCGTTCGAGCCGCTCGCCGAGCGTCTTGAGCCGGGCGGCCAGCTCCTGCAGTTCCTTGTCCCGCTTGCTGAACTCCTGCTCCAGCCGCTGCTGCGAGGCCTTGGCCGGCACCGCGTCGCGCAGGATGCGCTCGGTGTTGACGAAACCGATCCGGGGCGCGTCCTGCGCGCTGGCCAGCGTGCCGGCGCAAACCAGGCAAGCCGCTGCGAGAGTCCTGACAAGCTTCATCCAGCCCTTCCTGCTGATCGCGCCGATGCGTTGCGCGGATTGTCGCACAGTTGCAACGCCGGGCAAGGCCATCGCCCTCTAGAAACCGGTCCCGATCTGGAACTGGAATCGCTGCGTCTCGTCGGTCGGCTTGCGGCGCAACGGAACGCCGAGGCTGAGCTTGAGCGGGCCGATCGGCGAGATCCAGTTGATTCCGACTCCGGTCGAGAAACGCAGGTCGCTCGCACTGAGCGAGGCGCCGCCCGCGAAGACACTGCCGGCGTCGAAGAACACGAACGAGCGCAGCGCGCGGTCCTTGCCGGTGCCCGGCAGCGGGAAGATCAGCTCGACGCTGCCGGCGACCCGCGTCTGGCCGCCCAAGGGCACGCGCCGCGTCGTGCCGTCCGGCAGCGTCTCGATCTCGTAGGGACCGATCGAGTTCGGGTAATAGCCGCGGACCGAACCGACGCCGCCCACGTAGTAGTTCTTCAACACCGGGTAGCTCAGGCCGCCCAGTCCGCGACCGAACCCGACGTCGCCGCTGAACGCCAGCGTGTAGTCGCGCCCGATCGGGAAGTACCACTGCTGGTTGTAGCCGGCGCGCCAGTACCGCAGCTCGGCCACCGGCAGCGTCACCTCGATCGACGCGGTCTGCACCCGCCCACGCGTCGGCACCAGCGCGCTGTCGCGCGTGTCGCGCGACCAGCCCACGATGGCGAGCAGCGCGCTGGCCGAGTTGCCGTAGTCCTTCACGAAGTTGACGTAGCGCTGCGGCGCCAGCGGCCCGAGCGTCACGTCGTTCTTCTCGAACGCGAGGCCGAAGCTGATCCGGTCGATCTCGGTGTACGGGATTCCGAAGCGCATTCCGAGGCCCGTGGCGCGGGTCGAGTAGTCGCCGAGCTTGAGCTCGATCGCGTTGAAGGTGCGCGTGTAGAGGTCGAAACTCTGGCTGACCCCGTCGTCGGTGAAGTACGGCTCGGTCTGCGACAGCACGATCGACTGCGACAGCTTGCTGGTGTTGACGTTGATGCCGAGCGACTTGCCGGTGCCGAGGAAGTTCTCCTGCTGGATGCCGCCCGAGAGCACGAGTTTCTCGGTGCTCGAGAAACCGGCCCCGAGCGAGATGTTGCCGGTCGGACGCTCGGTGACGACGACCTGCAGGTCGACCTGGTCCGGCGCGTCGGGCACCGTCTTCGTGTCGATCTTCACCTCGGTGAAGTAGCCGAGCCGGTCGATGCGCTCGCGCGAGGTGCGGATGCGGTCGGCGTCGTACCATGCGTCCTCGAACTGGCGCAGCTCGCGGCGGATCACCTCGTCGCGCGTGCGCATGTTCCCTGCGATGTCGATGCGACGCACGTACACCCGCCGGCCCGGGTCGACCAGGATGTCGAACGCGACCTCGCGCTTGGCCCGGTCGAGCTGCGGCACCGCGTTGACGTTGGCGAACGCGTACCCGAGCGTCCCGAGCTTTTCAGAGACCCGCTTGGTCGAGTCGGCCAGCTTCTTGCCCGAGTAGACGTCGCCCGGCTTGAGCTGCACGAGCGCCTCGAGTTCTTCCTTGCGTCCGAGCAGTTCGCCGCCGAACCGCACTTCCGAGACCCGGAAGACCTCGCCCTCGACGATGCCGATCGTGATCTCGACCCGTTCCTTGTCCGGCGAGATCGACACCTGCGTCGACTCGACGTTGAACTCGAGGTAGCCGCGGTCGTGATAGAAGCTGCGCAGCGCCTCGAGGTCGGCGGCGAGCTTCTCGCGCGCGTAGCGGTCGGCCTTCGAGTACCAGGTGAACCAGGTCGGCGTCGACAGCGACAGCTCTCCGCGCAGCTGCTTGTCGGTGAACGCGTTGTTGCCGACGAAGCGGATCTCGGCGATCTTCGCGTTGTCGCCCTCGTCGACCGCGAGCACGATGCCGACGCGGTTGCGCTCCAGCGGCGTGATCGTCGTCGTGACCTGCACGCCGTACTTGCCGCGCGACAGGTACTGGCGCTTGAGCTCCTGTTCGGCACGCTCGAGCACGGCACGGTCGAGGATGCGCGCCTCGGCGAGCCCCTGCTCGCGCAGCACGCGCCGCAGGACGTCCTTTTCGAATTCCTTCGCGCCGGTGATGTCGACCGACGCGATCGCGGGCCGCTCCTCGACGTAGACCACGAGCACGTCCCCCTCGGCCTCGAGCCGGACGTCGCGGAAGAAGCCGGTGGCGAACAGCGCCTTGACCGCCTCGCCGGCCTTCTCGTCGGTCATCCGGTCGCCGACCTTCACCGGGAGGTAGCTGAAGACAGTGCCGGGTTCGGTGCGCTGCACCCCCTCGACGCGGATGTCGCGGATCACGAAGGGGTCGAGCGCCAGCGCCGCGAGCGGAAACGCGGCATACAGTGCCGCGCCCAACGCTGCCAGCGCCAACCGCGCCGATCCCGGTTTGCGCCGCGGGCGGCGTCGTTCGAATCGCATGGGTCAGGAACCGATCAGGCGGGTGATGTCGTTGAACAGCGCCAGCACCATCATCGTCATGATGAGCGCGAGGCCGGCCTTTTGCGTGATCGCCATGAAGCGTTCGGACAACGGCCTGCCACGGACCGCTTCGAGTCCGTAATATACCAAATGCCCCCCGTCGAGAACCGGAATCGGCAGCAGGTTCAGAACGCCCAGGCTGATGCTGATCAGCGCAAGGAAGCTCGCGTACGCGATCCATCCCACGCGCACCGACTGGCCGGCGAGGTCGGCGATCGTCACCGGCCCGCTCAGGTGCCGCAGCGACAGTTCGCCGAACAGCATCTTGCCGATCATGCGCAGCGAGAACAGCGACATCTCCCAGGTCTGCAGCACGCCCGCACCGAGCGCCTCCAGCGGCCCGTGGCGCACGGTCTGCATCGCGATGCGGTCCTGCAGCGCCGCGCCGATGCGCCCGACCGCGGCGGCGCCCGCGCCAGCCTCCGGCGCCGGCACCGCGTCCGGCGTCACGCCGAGCGAGATCTCGTCGCTCCCGCGCATCACCGTGAACGCGAGCGCCCGCCCGGCGCTCGCGCGCACGCGCTCGATGACGTCGGTGGCGCGCCGTACCGCCTGCCCGTCGACCGCGCGCACTTCGTCGCCGCGCCGCAGCCCGTCGCGCCCGGCTGCGCTCCCTTCGAGGACGTCCGCGATCACCACCGCTCCCGGCGCGAGCCGCAGGCCGAGCGCGCGCAGGAAGTCGCCCTCGGCCGCCTCCGGCGGCAATCCGCTGGCG
Source organism: Burkholderiaceae bacterium (assembly GCA_024711155.1). Taxonomy (GTDB): domain Bacteria; phylum Pseudomonadota; class Gammaproteobacteria; order Burkholderiales; family Burkholderiaceae_E; genus Zeimonas. Next base: position 2,774 of record JANJTK010000040.1, on the reverse strand, counting down.
TCGATCGTCGCGGCCGCCTGGCCGGCGTCGCGGGCAACGCGCAGGCCGGCGCTGCGGCGCTCGATCACCGGCTCGAGCAGCTTCAGGCGCGCGTCGTTCCACGAACGCACCGCGGCGCCGTCCACCTCCAGCAGCCGGTCGCCGGCGCGCAGCTGCGCGCGCTCGGCCGCGGTGCCCGCCTCCGGCGCGTCGATCACCGCCACCGGCTCGGGCGCGCCGACCCAGCCGATGCCCGCGTAGAGCACGATCGCGAGCAGGAAGTTCGCCAGCGGCCCGGCCGCGACGATGGCCGAGCGCTGCGCGAGCGTCTTGCGCGTGAACGCGCGCGGCAGGTCCTCGGGGGCGATCGGCGCGCACTCGGGATCGCGCTCGTCGACCATGCGCACGAATCCCCCGAGCGGAATCGCCGCGATCGTCCACTCGGTGCGGTCGGCCCCGACGCGCCAGCGCAGCAGCGGGCGCCCGAAGCCGATCGAGAAGCGCAGCACCTTCACGTCGCACCAGCGCGCCACCGCGTAGTGGCCGAGTTCGTGCACGAAGATCAGCAGCGTCAGCGCCGCCAGGAACGCGACGACCGTCTGCAGCGTGCTCATGCGGCGCACCGCGCGAGTCGGGCGCGAGCGAGCGCGCGCGCTTCGCGGTCGATCTCCAGCACGTGCTCGACATCGGCCCCGGCGGCGCGCGCCCCGAGTGCCCCGAGGACGGCGTCGACGACGCGCGCGATGTCGGTGAAGCCGATTCCGCCGCCCAGGAAGGCAGCCACGGCCTCCTCGTTGGCAGCGTTGAGCACGCAGGGCGCCGCGCCGGCAGCGCGCAGCGCGTCGTAGGCGAGCCCGAGGCACGGGAAGCGGCCGGAATCGGGGGCCTCGAAATCGAGCCGACCGATCGCCGCCAGCCCGAGCGGCGCGACCCCGCTGTCGATGCGCTCCGGGTGCGCGAGCGCGTGCGCAATCGGCGTGCGCATGTCGGGATGGCCGAGCTGCGCCAGCATCGAGCCGTCCTCGTACTCGACCAGCGAGTGGACGATGCTCTGCGGGTGGACCAGCACCTCGAGCCGCGACTCGGGCACGCCGAACAGGTACGAGGCCTCGATCAGCTCGAGGCCCTTGTTCATCATCGTCGCCGAGTCGACCGAGATCTTGCGTCCCATCGACCAGTTCGGGTGCGCGCAGGCCTGCTGCGGCGTCGCGCTGCGCATCTCGGCGGCGCTGGCGCGCCGGAACGGGCCGCCCGAGGCCGTGAGAAGGATCCGGCGCACCCCCGGCGGAGCGCCCCCCGCGCGGTATCCCGCCGGCAGGCACTGGAACACCGCGTTGTGCTCGCTGTCGATCGGCAGCACCGACGCCCCGCCGTCGCGGCACGCGCGCAGGAAGACCTCGCCGGCCATCACCAGCGCTTCCTTGTTCGCCAGCAGCACGCGCTTGCCGGCGCGCGCCGCGGCGAGCGCCGGTTGCAGGCCGGCGGCGCCGACGATCGCGGCCATGACCGTGTCGACCTCCGGGTGCGCGGACACGGCCGCCAGCGCCTGCTCTCCCGCCAGCACCTCGGTGGTGGCGCCCGCGGCCGCGAGCCGCGCGCGCAACGCCGGCACGGCCGCTTCGTCTCCGAGCACCGCATAACGAGGCGCGTGGCGCAGGCACAGCTCGGCCAGCGCGTCGGCCTGCCGGTGCGCGGCCAGCGCGAAGATGCGATAGCGGCCGGGGTGGCGTGCCGCCACGTCGAGCGTGCTGCGGCCGATCGATCCGGTGGCGCCGAGAACGGTGAGCGTGCGCGTCGGGTGCTGCATGCGCGCGATTATCCCAGCAGCCGGTGCAGGAGCACGGCCGCCGGCATGGCCGGGATCAGCGCGTCGATCCGGTCGAGCACCCCGCCGTGTCCCGGCAGCAGCGTGCCGCTGTCCTTGACGCCGGCCTGCCGCTTGAGCAGCGACTCGTGCAGGTCGCCGACGATCGACAGCGCCGTCAGGCCGGCGAGCGCGAGTGCCGCGCCGAGCGGCGACCACTGCGCGACCAGCTGCGCCGGCAGCGTCGGCGCCAGCGCCGGCGCAGCCGCAGCCGTGAGCCCGGCGGCGACCACCGCGAAAGCGCCGCCCAGCGCGCCCTCCCAGCTCTTGCCGGGGCTGATCGACGGGGCGAGCTTGCGCCGCCCGATCGCCCGGCCGACGAAATACGCGGCGATGTCGGCCACCCACACGATCGCCATCGCCGCCAGCAGCGGGACGGCGCCGAGGTCGCGCAACGCAAGCAGCGCAATCCAGCACGCCAGCAGCAGCAACGCCGCGAGCGGCCAGCCGCCGCCGCGCGCGTCGTGGCCGCGCAGCCGCGCGGCGCCGGCGCCGACCCACCACAAGGTGGCGGCGGCGCTGGCGGCGAGGACGAGCCAGCGCGGCCAGCCCCCGAGTTCGTGCCAGGCGAGCAGCGCGGCGCCGAGCGCGGCGAGCGCGACGGCCGCCGTCATCGCCGTGCGGCGCTGGCCGAGCAGCAGGCTCCACTCGTGCGCGCCGACGGCGAGGAAGACCAGCGTCACCGCCCCCCACACCCAGGGCGGGAACACGAAGATCGAAGGCAGCAGGATCCCCAGCAGGACCAGGGCGGTGACGACGCGCTTGCCGAGCATCGGCGTCAACGGCCGCCGGCGGCGACCTGGTCGCTGGTGCGCCCGAAACGGCGCTCGCGCGCCGAGTACGACGCGATCGCCCGGTCGAGCACCGCAGCGTCGAAATCGGGCCAGTAGGCGTCGGTGAAGTAGAGCTCGGTGTAGGCGAGCTGCCACAG
>JANJTK010000017.1 GCA_024711155.1 Burkholderiaceae bacterium | reverse complement strand
GAAGCCTTCTCGATCGGCGGCGACATGCGCCGCTTCGCGCGCGAGATCGCCGACGGCACGGTCGAGGCCTACTCGGCCGAACTGGTCGGCCTGCTCAATCAGGCGATCCTGTCGCTGCTGCGGTTGCCGCAGCCGGTGGTCGCGGCGGTGCACGGCCTGGTGACCGGCGGCTCGTTCGGCCTCGTGCTGGGCTGCGACGTGGTGGTGGCGGCCGACGACGCGGCGTTCAAGGCGCACTACGCGACGGCCGGGTTCACGCCCGACGGCGGCTGGACCGCGCTGCTGCCGGCGCTGGTCGGGCGGCGGCGCGCGGCCGCGTGCGTGATGCTGAACCGGACGCTGCCGGCGGCGGAGGCGCTCGAGTGGGGGATCGTGACGCAACTGGCGCCGCGCGGCGAGGTCGCGCGCGCCGCGCGCGAGGCCGCGCAGCGCATCGCCGCCGCGCCGGTCGAGACGATGCGCGAGAGCAAGCGCTTGCTTGCGGGCGATCTCGACGCGGTCGAGCGCGCGCTCGAGTCCGAGCGGCAGCGTTTCGTCGCCGCGATCGGCGGCACCGACGCGCGCGACGGCGTGGCGCGCTTCCTGCGCGACTTCAGCGGCTACCCGGACGAGGCGGTCGCGCAACGCGCGTGAGCGGCGGGGGGCAACGCATGTACGTCACCGACTGGCTGCACCGGCAGGCGCAGCACCACCCGGACAAGCCGGCGCTGATCGACAGCGCCACCGGCGCCGCGCGCAGCTATCGCGAACTCGACCAGCGCGCGAGCAGCTTCGCCGAAGTGCTGGCCGGGCGCTGGAAGCTCGGGCGCGGCGACCGGCTCGCCGTGCTCGCCGGGAACTCGCCCGAGTACCTCGAGATGCTGTACGGCTGCGCGAAAGCCGGCGTCGTCATGGTGTGCCTGAACTGGCGGCTGCCGGCGACCGAACTGGCGCCGATCGTCGACGATGCGCAGCCGGCCGCCTTCGTCTGCGGCGAGGAGTTCCTGTCGGTCGCGGCGGCCGCGCTCGCCGGCCGCGAGTCGCTGCCCGGACTGGTCGTGCGCAGCGCGCAACCGGAGCCGCGGGCACGCCCGGCCCCGGGCACCCCGGCGGGCCGCGGGCACGCCGCGCCCGACTGGCCCGACTACGAACTCGCGCTCGATGCGTCGAGCGGTCGCGCGATCGAAATGCCGCCGCGGCCGATGGACGAGCCGTGGCACCTGCTCTACACGTCGGGGGCGACCGGCCAGCCGAAGGGTGTGATCCAGACCTTCGGCATGGCGTTCTTCAACTCGGTGCACGCCATGCTCGCGACGAAGCTGTCGGGCGACGACGTGCTGCTCGCCGCGCTGCCGTTCTTCCACACCGGCGGGCTGAACCTGTACGCGAACCCGACGCTGTTCGTCGGCGGCACCGTGGTGCTGATGCGCCAGTTCGATCCCGGCGAAGCGCTGCGCTGGCTCGACTCGGAGATCACGCAGTTCCTCGGCGTGCCGGCGCTGTACCTGTTCATGGCGCAGCACCCGCGCTTCGCTGACGCGCGCTTCGCGAAGGTGCGGCACTGGTCGGCCGGCGGATCGCCGATGCCGCTGGCGCTGCTCGAGACCTGGGCAAACAAGGGCGTGACGATCTGCTTCGGCTTCGGGATGACCGAGACCGGGCCGACCGTGTTCCTCCCCGACGCGACGGCTGCGCGCGTCAAGCCCGGCAGCGTCGGCAAGCCGATCGGCACCATGCTCACGCGCGTCGTCGACGCGCAGGGGCGCGACTGCGCGCCCAACCAGCGCGGCGAACTGCTGATCAAGGGCCCGGGCGTGACGCCCGGGTACTGGCGCAACCCGGAGGCGACGGCGGCCGCGATCCGCGACGGTTGGCTGCACACCGGCGACGTCGCCTATGTCGATGACGACGGCGACTACTGGATCGTCGATCGCTTGAAGGACATGTACATCTCGGGCGGCGAGAACGTGTACCCGGCCGAGATCGAGAACCTGCTGCACCGGATGCCCGGCGTCGCCGAGGCGGCGGTAGTGGGTGTGCCGGACCCGAAGTGGGTCGAGGTCGGCCTCGCGGCGATCGTGCTCGTGCCGGGCGCGTGGCTCGACGAGGCGTCGGTACAGGCGTGGTGCCGCGAGCGGCTCGCCGGCTACAAGGTGCCGAAGCACGTGCGCTTCGTCGACGCGCTGCCGCGCACGCCGGCCGGCAAGGTCGAGAAGCCGGCGTTGCGGCAGCGCTTCGGCGGCGGGGGTGCGGGCGGGGGTGCGGGCGCTGGTACGGGCGCTGGTACGGGCGCGAAGTGACGCGCGTGCTGTCGCAGCGCGACTTCGACCGCTTTGCGGCGCTGTCGCGCGACGACAACCCGATCCACTGCGATCCCCGCTTCGCGCGCGGCACGCACTTCGGCGCGACCGTCGCGCACGGGATGTTCCTGTACGGCCTCGTGTGCGGCGAGTTGACGCGTCGGCTCGGCGCGCCGTGGCTGCCGGTCGCGCAGACGCTGATGTTCCCGGCGCCGACCTTCGCCGGCGACGCGGTGTCGGTGCGGGTGGGCGACGGCGCTGCGCGCGGCGTCCATGCGGTCGCGGTCGAGGTCGAGCGCGACGGTTGCGTCGTGCAGACCGCGGTCGGGGAGAGCGTGGTGGCGCGCATCGACCAGGGCGCGCCGATCACAGCGGGGCGGGCCGGGGATGACGGCGGCAAGCCGCCTGGGTCGACGATCTGCGACGCTGAGGCCGGGGCAGAGGCTGGCTCGGCGAACGGCCCGGCGAACGGCCCGGCGAACGGCGCAGCTAAGGGCGAAGCTAAGGGCGCAGCGGCCGACGAGGGGGTGACGCTGCACGGCCTCGCGTGTGGACAGCGCGCGCAGGCGAGCCGGGTCTTCGAGCCCGCGGACCTCGACGAGTACGCCGACCTGTGCGGCGACGCCGATCCGCTGGTCGTCGATGAAGCGGCAGCGCGTCGCGCCGGACTGCCGGCGCGCATCGTGCCCGGTCCGTTGCTGGCGGGCATGTTCTCGGACCTGCTTGGCACCCGGCTGCCCGGTCGCGGCACCGGCTGGATGAAGCAGTCGCTGCGCTTCGCGCGCCCCGTGCATCCGGGCGAATTGCTTCAGGCGACGGTCGAGATCGTGCGCCTGCGACCGGACAAGAAACTGGTCGACCTGCGCAGCACCGTGCGCGACGCCCGCGGCGCGCTGGTGGTCGACGGCGCGGCGCTGGTGCTGGTGCGCAACCTCGCGCCGGCAGCAGGCGCCCGTTGGGCCGCTACCGAATGATGCGTTCTCGCGCGTGGAACGCATTCCATGAGCAAATACGCATCGTTCGGTTGCGGGCACGGCCGCCGAGGCCGCCGAGGCCGGCAGGGCCGCGGAGCAGCTAGCGTGCGGCCGCGAGCATGTACTCGACTGCGGCGCGCACCTGCGCGTCGCTCAGGCCACCGTTGCCGCCGCGCGGCGGCATCGCGCGGATGCCCTTGATCGAGTTGGTGACCAGCGTGTCCTGCCCGGTGGCGATCCGCGGCGCCCACGCGGCCTTGTCGCCGAACTTCGGCGCGCCGGCCACGCCGGTGGCGTGACAGACCATGCAGGTGCCGTTGTAGATCTTCTTGCCTTCGTCGGACGCGACGGGGGCGGGAGCCGCAGCACTCGGGGCCGCCGCGGCCGGCGCCGAAGTCGCTGCCGGGCCTGAGGCCGCTGCGGGGGCAGAGGCCGCTGCGGTCGCCGAAGCGCCAGCGGCGGCCGCCGCCGGAGCGCCAGCCGGTACAGGCGTCGAAGCGGCCGCTGGCGCTGCTGCGGTCGCCGCGTCCGGCGCCTCTGCCAACTGGAAGCCGGCCACTGGCTGGATCCGCGCCTCGATGGCCTCGGGCTTCATCGCGTCGGCATCGACGCCGATCGGCGGGCTGCCGGACAGCATCCGCGCCAGCAGCAGGATGACCAGGATCGGCACGAGCACCGCGAGCACGATCATCAGGATCGGCTGCGGCGAGGTTGTCGAGTCGTGGTGTGGATCGCTCATGCTGGCTCAGCCCGTCGGGGATCGATCGGTCCGATTATAGCCCGGTGGTTGCGGGCGAAGACGGCGGGCGAACGGTGCCGCTGGCGGGTGACGAGTCGGCAGACGGGAAGCGGATCTCGAAGCGCGTCGCGCCGTCGCCTGACGCGACGGCGATGGTCGCGCCGTGCGCCTCGACGATCGACCTGGTGATTGCCAGGCCGAGTCCGGCCCCCTCGCCCGCGCGGGCGCGCGACGGGTCCACGCGGTAGAAGCGGTCGAACAGTCGGGCAAGGTGCGGGGGCGGGATCGGTGCCCCTGGATTCTCCACGACGAGGCGCGCGCCGCTGCGATCGCGCCCGATCGTCACCCGCACCGTGCCGCCCGGCGGCGTGTGGCGGATCGCGTTCGACAGCAGGTTGCCTACGGCGCGGCGCAGCATCAGCCGATCGCCGCGCACGGGCGCTTCGCCCGCGAGTTCGAGGCCGATGCCGCCCTCGTCGGCGAGCGCCTCGTAGAAGGCGAACAGTTCGCGCACCTCGGTTGCGAGGTCGACCTCACGGGGGTCCGGCAGGAGCAGGCCGTGGTCAGCCTGCGCGAGAAAGAGCATGTCCGTGATCGTGCGCGCGAGCCGCTCGAATTCCTCGAGGTTCGAGTACAGCACCTCGCGGTATTCGTCGGCGGTCCGGGTCTTCGACAGCGCGACCTGTGTCTGCATCATCAGGTTGCCGATCGGCGTGCGCAGCTCGTGCGCCAGGTCGGAGGAGAACTCCGACAGCCTGCGAAACGAGGTCTCGAGCCGGGCGAGCATGTCGTTGAACGCTTGCGCGAGACCGGACAGCTCACGCGGAACGCCTGCAACGGGAAGCCGCTGTGCGAGACGCTGCGCCGAGACGTTGCCTGCGACGGTCGCCATGGCGCGCACCGGCGCGAGGCCGCGTCGCGCGGCGAGCCAGCCGAACAGCACGGCGATGACCAGGGCGGCGGCGATCGCCAGCCAGAGCTGCGCATGGAAGCTGTCGAGGAACGCACGGTGGTGGCTGATGTCGAGCGCCAGCGCGACGGTCGTCGGCGCCTGGCCGACGAGTGTTTCATCGACGCTGGCGACGATGGCGCGCAACGGCATGCCTGTGTGCTCGAAGACGACCGGCCACGGATCGCCGGTCGGGACTTCGGTGGCGCCGGCGTTCCCGGCCAGCGAACGCAGCGGCTGTGCCGCGCCCGCCTGGAAGAGTTGCTCGCCGTCGGCGCCGACGACTTCGACGGACAGGTCGTGATGGCCGACCATCGCGGCGGCGAGGTTCTGGCGCAGCGCTTCGCCGTCGCCAGCGCGCGCCAGCGCATGCCGCACGAGTTCGAGCTTGCCGCGCAACTGCTCGAGGTCCTGGGCTTCGAAATGTGCTGCGACCAGCGTGCCGACGAGATGGCCGAAGGCCAGCAGCACGGCCGCCGACGAAGCGGCGAAGAACAGCGTCAGTCGCGCCGTGATCGAACTGGCGCGCGTCACGATGCGTCCGGCGCTTCGAGGACGTAGCCCATGCCGCGCACGGTCCGGACCAGCTTCGGCTCGAAGGCCTCGTCGACTTTCGCGCGCAGCCGGCGGATCGCGACCTCGACGACGTTGGTGTCGCTGTCGAAGTTCATGTCCCAGACCTGGGAGGCGATCAGCGAGCGCGGCAGCACCTCTCCCTGCCTTCGCAGCAGCAGTTCGAGCAGCGCGAATTCCTTCGCGGTCAGCTCGATGCGCGCGCCGGCGCGCGTCACGCGGCGCCGCAACAGATCGACCTCGAGATCGGCCGCCCGCAGCACGGTCGACTCGCGCGGATGGCCCCGCCGCA
>JANJTK010000249.1 GCA_024711155.1 Burkholderiaceae bacterium | reverse complement strand
GCATGAAGCAATGCTTCCTTCGGTCCCGCCATGCGCATTGCCAAAGGCAGAAGGCTGAGCATGGTCTTGTTCTTATCGTAGTGATTGTCTACCAACGCCTTGTAGGTGCGGACGCGGGTATAGTGATCCACGTCACCGGGTTTGGTCATGCCGACAGTGGGATGAACGAGCAACGACCCATTTACCTGAGCCGCGGCGCGTTTGGTCAATTCTTCGTGGATGCGGTGCAGGGGGTTGCGGGTCTGGAAGGCGACGACGTTGTCATTGCCCATCGCTTCGAGCATTTCGCGCACTTGGGCGGGGGTGTGGCGCAGGTTCACAAAGTCGTAATATTTGGGCAGGTTCACAACTTGCATTGGGCCTGAGATACAAACCTTGTTCCAGCGTCCCATTTCGGAGACCATCGGGTGCTTGGTGTCGGTGGAGCCGTATGCCAGCGCGGCTTCGGTTTCGGCATCCCAGTGGAAGACTTCGTCGAGGCGCATGACCGCGATCAAGTCAAAGTTTGCAGAACGCAGCGCCAGTTCTTCACCGACGGTCGGCAGTTCTTTGGGGTCAGCCGTCAGTGTGATGGGAAGCGGGAAGAGCGTTCCATCGGCGAGGCGCATTTCACGCAGTACACGCTCATAGTCGGCTTTGCCCATGAACGTTGTCAGCGGGGAAAAACCGCCGGTGGCGATCAGTTCCAGGTCGCACAGGTTCCGCATGGTGATCTTGATCGAAGGTAATTGTCCCGCACGCGCGATCAACTCGTCACGTTCGGCGCCTTTCACAACAAGATCAACCAGTTTGCCACCATAGGGGGTAATAAGATTTGCTTTTGTCATTGTCACTCCATTGAATGTATAAACCCTGAAATCAGGATTTGGATTGTCATACAGGCAAGAATTATACTCCAAAATTCAGCGAGTGAATTTTGGAGTTGGGATATAATTTTTTTTATGTCAAACTCCAAATTCTTAAGAAATTTCCTCTTCGCTTTGCTCATACTTGGCTATATTTATTATTGTTACCGTTATATCATCGACACCAGTTTTACTATCGAAGACAAAACCTACTATGTTCTTTTCGATGACGCCATGATCTCGATGCGTTATGCCTAT
>JANJTK010000165.1 GCA_024711155.1 Burkholderiaceae bacterium | reverse complement strand
CAGGGACGTGTTCTTCCGCGACGGGCAGCCGCTGCAGGTGGGCGACCTGCTGGTGCAGGCGGAACTCGCGGCGAGTCTCGAGGCCATCGGTGCGCGCGCCGATCGGGCCTGGCGCAGCGGCCCGCTGGTGGACGCGATGTGCCGGTGCGTCCGCAGCGAGGGCGGCACGCTGGCGGCGGGCGACTTCGCTGCGGCGAGAACGTGTGTCGCCGAGGCCGAGCGCACGCCGGTGCGCGACGCCGTGGTGTATGGGCCGGATCGCACCGGTTCCGGCTACGGCGTGCTGGCCAGCGCGCTGAGCCGGCTCGACGACGCGGCGCTCGGCGAGAACCGCGGGCAGCGCTACATCGACGGCGTCGCGGCGGCGCTGCGCGCGGCCTGGGATCAGCGGCGCGCGGCGTGGTCGCTGCTGATCGCCGAAAGCCAGCACACCAGTCACTTCTGCACCGTCGACGCCGACGGCATGCTGGTGTCGTGCACCTTCACGCAGGGTCCGCTGTGGTTCGGCTCGGGCCTCGTGGCGCCCGGAACCGGGATCGTGCTCAACTGCGGCGCCAATCTCTATGCGCGACGACGCGCCGACGGCGCGCTGGCCGGAATCACCAACCTGACGCCGGCGATCCTGGTCTGCGGCGACGGGGCCCGCCATGCGATCGGCTCGCCGGGCGGCATCCGGATTCCCGCCGTCGTGCTGCAGGCGGTGCTGGACGTGGTCCACTACGGCATCGCGCTGGACGAGGCGCTGCCGCTGCCGCGCGTGTCGGTCGATTACTCCGGGAGGCTGGAAGTCGAGCCGGCACTGGCGGCGACGGCTCCGGATGCGCGGACCATCCGCGTGGCCGACTATTACGGCCCGGCGTCCGGCATTGCCGTGCCGCCGGCAGGGGTGCCGGTCGCGGCGCAGGATCCCCGCTTCGATTCGGCGCTGGCCTAGATGAAGCCCGTCGGAATCATCGACACCACGTTGCGCGACGCGCACCAGTGCCTGTGGGCGACGCGGATGACGACCGCGCACATGCTGCCGGTGGCCGAACGCATGGATCGTGCCGGGTTCGCGCAGATCGACCTCGCGGGCGCGATCCAGTTCGACGTGTGCGTGCGCTACCTGAAGGAAGACCCGTGGGAGCGCGTGCGCCTGATGCGCGAGCGCGTGCGGGAGACGCCATTGCGCGCGCTGGTGCGCAGCAGGAACATCGTGGCCTTCGACGTGCTGCCCGACGACATCATCGAGCTGTGGGTCGAGCGCCTGGTCGCGAACGGCTTTCGCGTCGTCGGCGCGTTCGACGGCCTCAACGACGTCGAGAACATGCTGCCCGCGATCCGCGCCGCCAGGCGGCTGGGCGTGCGCACCTTCGGCGCGCTCTCCTACAGCGTCAGCCCGGTCCACAGCAACGAGCTGTACGTGCGCACCGCGCGCGAGCTGGTCCGGCGCGGCGAGGTCGACGCCATCATGCTCAAGGACGCGGGCGGCCTGCTGACGGTCGACCGGATCCGAGAGCTGGTGCCGGCGATCAAGGCAGTCATCGGCGACGTTCCGCTCGAAATCCACAGCCACTGCCTGACCGGACTCGCCCCGCTGGTGTACCTGGAAGCCGTGAAGCTGGGCGCCGACCAGCTGCACAGCTCGATCGCGCCGCTGGCCAACGGCGCGGCGCAACCGGCCACGCAAACGGTCGCGCGCAACCTGCGGGCGATGGGACACCCGGTGAGCGTCGACGACGCGACGCTCGACGAGATCGGAGAGCACTTCCGGCGCATCGCGCGGCGCGAGGGCAAGCCGCTGGGCGCGCCGATGGAATACGACGCGTTCCAGTACGAGCACCAGCTGCCGGGAGGGATGCTGAGCAACTTCAGGTCGCAGCTCGAGCACGCGGGGCTCGCGCACAAGTTCGGCGAGCTGCTCGACGAGTGCGCGCGGGTGCGGCGCGAGCTCGGTTATCCGATCATGATCACCCCGTTCGCGCAGTTCGTCGGCACGCAGGCCGTGCTCAACGTGGTGCACGGCGACCGGTACCGCGTGGTGCCGGACGAGGTCAAGAAATACGCGCTCGGCCATTACGGCAAGCTGCTTGCGCCGATCGAGCCGGGCGTGCTCGATCACATCGTCGCCAACGGCTCGGGTCGCATTGCGCTGGAACCGCAGCCGCCCGAGCCGGCAGTGCAGACGCTGCGTGCCCGGTATCCGGGCGCGAGCGACGACGAGCGCTTGCTGCGCTACATGTTTGCCGGTTCGCAGGTCGACCAGATGCTGGCGGCGGGGCCGATGCGCACCGAAACCCGCTTCGACTTGCCGCTGCTGCGCCTGCTGGAGGAACTGGGCAGGAGGCCGCGCATCGGGCATCTGCGTCTTCGCAGGGGCGACGTGCAACTGGAAATCACCAACGACACGGCGGTGCCGGCGCGCGGATCGAGCGCCCCGGTGCCCTCGGACAGGTAATGGAGAGCGTCTTGGCGGAACGTGAGCTCAGCTACGAGGAGTTGCTGCACATCGTGCAGCTGGTCGAGTCGTCTTCGCAGTTTTCGCGCTTCTACCTGAAGTACGGCGACACCGAGCTCGACCTGCGAAAGCAAGGCGCGGCGGCGCCGGACGAGGCGCGCGACGCGGCGCCGCCTGCGTCCGGGGGGGGCGCCTCCGTCGCCAGGGCGGGCGCCGCCGTCGCCGGGGCGCTGCGGCCCGGGGCGCCGGGCGCTGCGGGATCGCCGCCCCCCGCCGAGCCGGCGCGAGGGCGGGAAGCAGAGGTGGCCGGCGCGGTGGTAGTGAAGTCGCCCATGGTGGGCACGTTCTATCGCGCTCCGGAACCGGGTGGAGCGGCCTTTGCCGAGGTCGGACGGCGCGTGGCGGCCGATTCGACCGTATGCATCATCGAGGTCATGAAGCTGATGAACTCGATCGCTGCCGGCAGCGCGGGCGTGATCACGCAGATCCTCGTCGACGACGGCGAGGCGGTCGAATTCGGCCAGCCGCTGATCGTCATCGATCCGCACGCCTGAGGCCACCGTCGCGCCGGGGGATGGGCCATGGGCAGCGTCGACTTTTCACGCCTGTTCGAGCCGCGCGCCATCGCCATCGTCGGCGCGTCGGCGGAACCGAACCGCATCGGGGGGCAGCCGGTGCGCGCGCTGAAGGAATTCGGCTACCAGGGGGGCGTCTACCCGGTCAACCCGAAGCATGCCGAGATCATGGGGCTGGCCTGCTTTGCGGACGTTGCGCAGGTGCCCCGGCCGTGCGACGTCGCGCTGATCTGCGTGCCGGCCAGCGCCGCGCCCGCAGCCATCCGCCAGTGCGGCAGCGCCGGCATCGCCTTCGCCATCGTCCTCAGCGCCGGGTTCCGGGAGATCGGCGAGAAGGGCATGGCGCTGCAGGCCGAACTGGATGCCGCGATCCGCGACAGCGGGGTCCGCGTCATCGGCCCGAATTGCCAGGGCATGATGGCGCCGAAGAACGGCCTGTACTGCGGCTTCGGCGCGCCCTTCACCTACCGGCACGACCGCGTCGGGCGGGTCGCGATGGTGACGCAATCGGGCGGCTTCGGTTTCGCGGTGATGGGGCTGTCGGAAGCCGACGGCATCGGGTTCAACCGCGTCGTCTCGACCGGCAACGAAGCCGACGTGGGTGCGCTGGAACTGATCGGCGAGTTGCTCGACGCCGACGACACCGATGTTGTCGCGGCCTACCTCGAGGGCGTCCGGGACGGGCGCCGCCTGATCGACCTCGGGCGGCGCGCGCTCGAGGCGAACAAGCCGATCCTCGTGTGGAAGGTCGGGAACTCGGACACGGGGCGGCGCGCGGCCGCTTCGCACACCGCCAACCTGAGCGCCGGCTACGAGCTGTACCGCGCGGCTTTCCGGGAGGGCGGTTATCTCGAGGTCGACGACGTGGCCGATCTGGTCGACCTGGGGCGCGCGTTCGGCGCGCGGCGCCTGCCGGCGGGGAACCAGGTCGCCGTGATCTCGATCTCCGGCGGGGCCGGCGTGCTGCTCGCCGACCGCTGCGAGGAACTCGGACTGGCGCTGCCGCCGCTGTCGGAGCACACGCTGGCCGGACTGCGCGAGGTGTTGCCGGGCTTCGGCTCGATGCTCAACCCGATCGACGTCACCGCGCAGGTCTTCAACGACTTCGGCATCTTCAACAACGTCGTCGGCCTGGTGGCGCGCGACGCCGCAGTGCACCAGCTGATCGTCGTCACCGCGTCCGTCGAAGGCGCGGCGGCAGAGCGGCTTGCGCGGGAACTCGCGGCCATCGCGGCGACCACCGACAAGCCCATCCTGGTGGCGTCGAGTGCGCCGCCGGCCCGCGCCGAGGCCGCGCGCAAGCTTCTCGACGAGGCCGGCATCCCGACCTATCCGACGCCGGGGCGCGCCGCGAAGGGCGCCGCGGGGCTTGCCGAGTTCGCGGCGCGCCGTCGCCGCCTGGCGCGCGGCGCGCCGCAGCCGCGCCTGACGGCGCGGCAGGACCTGCTGCTGAACGGCGCACGCGGCACGCTCGGCGAGCATCGCTCGAAGCAGCTGCTGACGGCCTATGGGATTCCGGTGGTCCGCGAAGTGCTGATCGGAGTGGATGAGGTTGGCGCGCTGCGGCAGGCGCCGTTCCCGTTTCCGCTGGTGGTCAAGCTGGATTCGCCCGACCTGCCGCACAAGACCGAGGCCGGCGCAGTGAGGATCGACGTGCGAAGCCTCGACGAAATGAAGAGCGCGGTGCGCGAGATGCGCCAGGCGGCGCTCGCGTACCGGCCCGGCGCGCGGATCGACGGCGTGACGATCCAGGAGATGGCGCGCGGGCTCGAGGTGATCGCCGGCACGATGCGCGACGAATTCTTCGGGCCCACGGTCGTCTTTGGCCTGGGCGGTGTGTTCACCGAAGTCCTGCGTGACGTTTCGCACCGCTTCGCGCCCTTCGATGCTGCGACGGCGCGCGAGATGATCCTCGAGATCCGCAGCGCGCAGTTGCTGCGCGGCTACCGCGGCAAGCCGGGGCTGGACATCGAGGCGCTTGCCGATGCGCTGTCGCGGCTGTCGCTGCTGGCTGCCGACCACGCGGACGTCATCGCCGAGATCGACGTCAATCCGCTCTTCGTGCGCCCGGCGGGCGAGGGCGTGGTCGCGGCTGACGCGCTGGTCGTGATGCGCTGAGCGATGGCGCGCGAACCTGCGCGGCGCGGGATGACGCGGCCCATTCGACGCGTGCTCATCGCCAATCGCGGCGAGATCGCGGTGCGCATCCTGCGTGCCTGCCGCGAGCTGGGCATCGAAGCGGTGCAGGCGTACTCGGAGGCCGACCGCGATTCGCTGCCGGTGAAGCTGGCGGATCGCGCCGTGTGCATCGGCGCTGCGCGCGCAGCCGACAGCTACCTCGATGCCCGGGCAATGGTCGGAGCGGCGGTGACCTGCAAGTGCGACGCGATCCACCCCGGCTACGGCTTCCTGTCGGAAAACGCGGCCTTCGCGGAGTTGTGCGAGCGCGCGGGGGTGATCTTCGTCGGGCCCCGTCCGGAGGCCATCCGCATGATGGGCGACAAGGCGGTGGCGCGCCGTCTTGCCGCCGAGGCGGGCGTGCCGACGACGCCCGGTTCGGCCGGAACGGTTGCGGACGCGAGAGAGGCGGTGGCGGTGGCCGAGCGCATCGGCTATCCGGTCTTGCTCAAGGCAGCCGCCGGCGGTGGCGGGCGCGGGATGCGCGCGGTTCGTGAGGCGCGCGAGATGGACGGCGCGTTCCGGCAGGCCTCGAGCGAAGCCAGGGCCGCGTTCGGCGACGGCTCGATCTACGTGGAGCGCTTCCTGACCGGCGTCCGCCATGTCGAGGTCCAGGTGCTCGGGGATGGCGAGCGGGTGCTGCACCTGGGCGAGCGCGACTGCTCGACGCAGCGACGCAACCAGAAGCTGGTCGAGGAGAGCCCGTCGCCGGCGCTCGGCGCCGACCTGCGCCGGCGGATCGGCGAGGCAGCGGTGCGGCTGGCGCAGCGTGTCGGCTACACCGGTGCGGGCACGATCGAATGCATGCTCGATCCGGTGTCGGGGGAGTTCTGGTTCATGGAGATGAACACGCGGATCCAGGTCGAGCATCCAGTGACCGAGATGGTGACCGGCATCGATCTGGTGAAGAGCCAGTTGCTGATCGCCTCCGGGCGGCCGCTAGACATCTCGGCTGGCGATGTCGCGCTCGTGGGGCACGCAATCGAGTGCCGCATCAACGCCGAGGACACTGACAACGATTTCCTCCCGGTTCCCGGCCGCGTCACCGGTTACCGCGCGCCCGGCGGGCCGGGCGTGCGCGTCGACAGCCACCTGTACGCGGGCTACACGATTCCGCCCTTCTACGATTCGCTGCTCGGCAAGCTCGTCTGCTGGGGCCGGACGCGCCAGGAGGCGATCAGCCGCATGCAGCGCGCGCTCGACGAACTGGAGATCGAGGGCGTGAAGACCACCAGGCCTTTCCACCGGCGACTGCTGGCGCACGAAGACTTCGCGCTGGGGCGGGTCCACACGCGCTACGTGGAAGAGCAGTTCCTGGAAAATCGCTAGAATCGACACGCCCGCTCCGAGCCCAGGATCCCGATGGACAACGCCAAAGCGTTCGTGCGCGACAAGCTGATCCGGTTTCATCACTGCGATCCCGCCGGCATCGTCTTCTACCCGCAGTACTTCATCCTGTTCCACGAACTGGTCGAGGACTGGTTCAACCACGGGCTGATGCACGACTACGCCCGCCTGGTGCAGGCGCAGCGGCTCGGGCTGCCGATGGTGCGCGTCGAGTGCGATTTCCTGTCGCCGAGCACGATCGGCGAGATGCTGACGCTCAGCCTCGGGGTGCGTCACCTGGGGCGCAGCTCGCTCGGGCTGCTGGTCGAGGGCACGGCCGGCGGCAAGACCCGGGTGCGCGCCTCGCTGACCGTGGTCCTGGCCGACGTCGACCGGCTGCGGTCAGTGGCGTTTCCGCCCGAGCTGCGCGCCGGCATCGAGCGCTACCGGATCGACGCCTGAGGCGTCCCCGACCGGAACCGCCCGGGCACGGCACCGGCGGTGGGCGCGGCGCCACGGTAGTCGGCCGGCGGGCGTGCGGCGAGGCCCGTTCGGGCAACTTGTTCACTGTTCGCCTCGAAAGCTTCCGCTAGCATCGCCGCTGACGGAGTCAGAATGGGCAGTCGCTTCGCGCCAGCGGAGCGGCTGCGCGATGCTGCGCGCAAGAACCGCTCGATGAACGAATCCGATCCACTGCTGCCGAGACCGCATCCGCGGCCGCTGCTGTTCGCGCGTGCCCGCGAGGTGCTGGCTGGCGTGCTGTCGGAGGCGGCGACCGACGCGTTGCCGGCGATCGCCGACCGGCTCGACGCCAGCGCCGACGCGGCGCTGGACGGTTTCGAGCGCCAGGCGCTGCTGTCGGCGGCGCTGCGGCTGCGACGGGAGACGGCCAGTCGCGTGACGCAGGTGGCCGACGCGCTGGCGCGGCGCGCACAGCGCTGCCTCGACGCGCTCGGTCGCGCGACCGACGGGGCGGGGGCGCAGGGGCTGGCGCTCATCGACGACGAGGAACTGGAGACGCAGATCCTGGCGGCCGACCTGGCGCGCGCGGCGCGCGAACTCGCAGGCGTCTCGTATCCGCACTACGCGGGCCGGTTGCGGCGGCTGCTCGGGCAGGACTGGGCCGACGACGACCTGAATCCGCTCGGGGCGCGCACGCTGGCCGGCGCGCTCGTTGCATCGATCGAAGGAGCGGCCGAGGGACGCGCCCGGGCGGTGCTGCGTCGAACGGTGCTGGATTCGCTGGCCGCGCCGATCGCCGCGGCGATCGAGCGGGTCGACCGGATGCTCGACGAGGCCGGGGTCGTACCCGAGGTTCGCGAAGAGGCTGGTGCGGACGACGATGTCATGCCGCTCGCTGCGGACGACGCCGGGCTCGCGCCCGGGGAGTCCGCCTTCCCGACGGCTGCCGAGTCCCCGGGTGCCGGCCGGGAGCGAGACGGCGACGACGCGACGCCGCGCGCTGCGCCGCCCGTTGCAAGTGTCGGCGTCGTCCTGCAGGCCGAACGGGACGCAGCGACGCTGGGCAGTTCCCCGCTGGCCGGGACGCCCCCCGGCGAGCGCCTGCGATCCCTGCCGACTTTGCAGCCGGTGCTCGACATCGAGCGCGACGCGGTCGCGTTCGCGCACGCGGTCGGCGCCATGCCGTACAGCCGCCAGGCGCGCGCGGAGTTCTTCGGCAACGTGCGCTCGCGCCTGCGCGAGTCGGGGGCGGCCGCGGCGCAGGTGGCGGTGGTCGACCTGGTGGCGGCGATGTTCGACTACGTGATCGACGACCGCCGGTTGCCGGAAGCCGCGCGGCCGCTGGTCTGGCGGTTGCAGCAGCCGGCGGTGGCGCTGACGCTGCTCGATCCGGCCTATCTCGGGGACGATCCCCGTTCGCTGCGGCGACTGGTCGAGCAGTTCGGCGCGATCTCGACCGCCTACGGCGACGAAATCGCGCGCGGCAGCGAGCTGTACCGGCGGCTCGACACGGTCGTGCGCGCGGTCGAGATCGTCTCGAGCGCGCTGCAGTCGCGCTCGGCGGTCATGGCGCAGCAGGTCCAGAAGGAGTATTCGCGCGCCGCCCGCAGCGTCGGGCAGTTGATCGAACGGGTCGCGCGCGAGCGCCAGGCGCTCGAGCAGACGCCCGGCCGTCGCAACCGGCGCGACTATTCCCGGCGTCCCAGCCGCGAACGCGAGAAGCAGACGACCGAGAGGCTGCGCGCGCTGATCGCGGATCGGCTGCAGCGCCACCAGCCGCCGGAGTCGGTGCGCGAGTTCGTCGGCAACGTCTGGCTGCGCCATCTGCGCAGTGCCGCGCTGCGCAGCGGCGAGGAGAGCGCCGAGTTTCGCGTCTCGCTTCAGGTCGTCGACGACCTGCTGTGGAGCCTCGACGAGGAAGGCGAGCGCAAGAGCCGGCGCGAGCTGGCGCAGCGCATTCCGCCGCTGATCCGGCTGATGACGCAGGGCGTGCGCGAGATCGGCGCCCGCGAGGAGGAGTTCAAGGCGTTCTTCGACGAGCTGTTCCTGATCCACCTGCGGCGCATGCAGCGCCGCGATCGCCGCTCGGGACGGCACCGGCGAGGCGGCGACAGCACGGTCGGGGTTCCGACGCTGACCCAGGGAATCGCGACGGGAATCGCGACCGGCGGCTTGTCCGCCGGCACGGAGGTGCCGACGCTGCCCGGCCTCGCGACGGGCAATGAGCCGCCCACCGAGCCGCTTGCGGGTCGGCCCGCGCATGCTGCGGAACCGGCGCAGGCTGCGCCGGAGCCGAGTGCGGGACCCGAGGCGGGGCCAGGAGCCGGGACGGGCGCCGGGACGGGCGCAGAAGAGCCCGACGCCCCGCCAGCGGCCCATGGCGACGAAGAGGGCACCGAGCGGCGACTGATCGAGATTCTCGAGTCGCTCGATCTCACCGACCTGCCGTCGGCGCCGTTGCGTCGTGAACTCGACGCGCCGCGCGCGTTCGACCAGTTGCGGCGCGGCGACTGGATCGAGCTTCTGGCTCGTGACGGCGCGAGCGCCTACCTCAAGGTCGCCTGGATCAACCGCCGGCGCACGGTCGTGTTGCTGGTGCGCGAGGCCGACCGTCGCGCGCTGTCACTGCGCGCCGACGACCTGCTCGCGCGCCTCGCGCAGCGCACCGCCTTCCTGGTCGGCTAGCTGCCGACCCGGGGGTGCTGGGCGCGCCGGCCACGCTGACTGCGCCCGGCGCACAGCCTCCAGCGTGGCTGCAGTATCTTGCTTGACAGTCTGCGGAGCAGGAACCAAGATTCGTGCGCCGCGGGGCCTGCGGCGCGACGATCCGGGAAGCCCCGTGCTTGCGCGGGTCGTGCCGACCGGGCACGCTTCGTCGGGTATCGTCAGGTTATCCGTGGTCCGCGCGCGCCAGGCCGGCGTGCCCGCGAGCGGGCGTTCCGATGGTCACGAAAAAGGAGATTTCGATGGAGAGGAGACTCGCGGCCAAGCTGGCCGCAACGGCAGTGGCGGCGGCATTCGCGGGCGGGGCGGCCGCGCAGGACAAGGCGGTCAAGGTCGGCTTCATGCTGCCCTACACCGGAACCTTCGCAGCCCTCGGCAATGCGATCGAGAACGGCTTTCGGCTGCACCTGCAGGAGCAGGGCGGCAAGCTGGGCGGCCGCGCGATCGAATTCGTCCGCGTCGACGACGAGAGCGACCCGTCGAAGGCCACCGACAACGTCAACAAGCTGATCCGGCGCGACCAGGTCGACGTCCTGGTCGGCACGGTGCACTCGGGCGTGGCGATGGCGATGGCCAAGGTGGCCAAGGAGAGCGGCACGCTGCTGGTGGTGCCGAACGCGGGCGCGGACGCGGTCACCGGACCGATGTGCGCGCCAAACATCTTCCGTACCTCGTTCACCAACTGGCAGCCCGGCTACGCGATGGGCGAGGTGATGGCCAAGCGCGGCCACAAGACCGCCGTCACGATCACCTGGAAGTACGCAGCCGGCGACGAGAGCGTCAAGGGTTTCAAGGAGAGCTTCGCGAAAGTCGGCGGCAAGGTGCTCAAGGACCTGACGCTGCCGTTCCCGAACGTCGAGTTCCAGCCTTTGCTCACCGAGATCGCGGCCCTCAAGCCCGACGCGGTCTACACCTTCTTCGCCGGCGGCGGCGCGGTGAAGTTCGTCAAGGACTACGCGGCGGCCGGCCTCGGCAAGACGATTCCGCTCTACGGCGCGGGCTTCCTCACCGACGGGACGCTCGAGGCGCAGGGCGACGCGGCCAACGGACTGCTGACCACGCTGCACTACGCCGATGGACTGACGAACCCGAAGGACAAGGCGTTCCGCCTCGCGTACGCGAAGACCTACAAGCTGCAGCCCGACGTGTATGCGGTGCAGGGTTACGACGCGGCGCAACTGCTGGCCATCGGCCTCGGCGCCGTCAAGGGCGACCTCGGCAAGCGCGACGCGATGTACGCCGCGATGGCCAAGGCGCGCATCGACAGCCCGCGCGGCGCGTTCACCCTGTCGCCGTCGCACAACCCGGTGCAGGACATCTACCTGCGCAAGGTCGAGGGCAAGGCCAACCAGGTCCAGTCAGTCGCCGTCAAGGCGCTGGCCGATCCGGGGCGCGGCTGCCGGATGTGAGCGGCGCCACCCGGCGTGCGGCCCGGGGCACCGGCCAACCGCCGGACCCCCCGCCCCCCCGGC
>JANJTK010000288.1 GCA_024711155.1 Burkholderiaceae bacterium | reverse complement strand
GACATCGCGTGGGTGTAGCCCAGCGCCCACTGGCGAGCGTTCGGATCACCGGGGGCAGCCGTGTTCTCGGCGTAAGTGTAGGAAGCGAGCACTGCGCCAGCCTTGCCGACCGGAGCGGTCAGACCGAGCATGTACTGGTCGCGATCCGCACCGTTGTCGGTGTCGTTGTTACCGATCATGCCGGCGAGCTTGACCATGCCGAAGTCGTAGGACGCACCCAGGTCCCAAGCCTTGTTCTTGTCCGAGCCCGGGGTGCTGTGGGCTTCCTTCTGCATGTAGCTCAGGGTGACGGACAGCGGACCGTTGGTGTAGGTCGGAGCGATCATGTACGCACGGACATCGCCGTCGTTATCCAGCGCTTCGTTCGTACGACCAGCAGTGGAACCGGCAATTGCGGCCGTCGGAGCATTGACAGTGACATCGACGACTTCTGCGTCAACATCATCAATACCATCACCATCAACATCGATAGCTTCAGGATTAGTCCCCGTCAGGTTCGCGATGCTGTTCGTACCGGTAGCGTTCGAGTAGCCCAGCTTGACCGACAGACCCGAGAAGGAGGGCGAGACGTAGGCCACCATGTTGTTGTAACGCGCGTCGGCAGCATAGACGTTGCCAGCCTGGCCAACGGTGCCGTTACCGAACGGGTCATACGCACCCTTCAGGTTATCCTGGAAGGTATACATGCGGCCGATCGCCACGGTGCCGAAGCCGCCGGCGAGCGACAGGAAGGACTGGCGGGAGAAGGCACCATCGCCACGGCCGGTGCCCTGATCGACATAGAAGCCCTGCTCGAGCACGAAGCCGGCCTTCAGGCCGTTGCCCAGGTCTTCGGTGCCACGGAAGCCGAGGCGGTTGCCGTTGGCCTGACCGGAATCCACCGAGGTCTTGCTGCCGATAGCCGAGTTGCTGTTGTCGCTGCGATAGGCAACACCCACATCCACCAGACCATAGACGGTGACGTTCGACTGA
Organism: Burkholderiaceae bacterium; assembly: GCA_024711155.1. Taxonomy (GTDB): domain Bacteria; phylum Pseudomonadota; class Gammaproteobacteria; order Burkholderiales; family Burkholderiaceae_E; genus Zeimonas. The sequence goes on along the minus strand of JANJTK010000288.1, from coordinate 71 downwards.
GCGAAAGCCGGGGCCGAAACGAGGCCGGCGACGGCCAGCGCGATCAGTTTCTTCTGCATTTGTTTCTCCTC
>JANJTK010000278.1 GCA_024711155.1 Burkholderiaceae bacterium | reverse complement strand
GTCGGGTTGCGGGTAGTTCAGGCCGCCGTTGTCGACCACGTTGATGAAGAACTGGCTCGTCGCCGAGTTCGGGTCGCCGGTGCGCGCCATCGCAACCCAGCCGGTGTCGTTCTTCAGGCCGTTCTTCGATTCGATCGCGATCGGCGCGCGCGTGGCCTTCGGGCCCATCTGCCCCATGTACAGTTCCGCGGTGAAGCCGCCGCCCTGGAACATGAAGCTGCCGATCACGCGGTGGAAGACCGTGCCGCTGTAGAAGCCGTCGTTCACGTACTGACGGAAGTTGGCGACGCTCAGCGGCGCCTTGTCCGGATAGAGCTCGATCACGAACTGACCCATCGAGGTCTTTACCAGCACCTGCGGGTTCGGCGCGGCGCTCGCGCCTTCGGGCGCGGCATGCAGGGCGAATACGAGGGCGCCGATCAGCGGCAGTCTCTTGAACATCGTCTACTCCGGTGAGGTCGAAATCGGGGCGCGTGCTCAGCGCGCGCCCGGGGTGGTTGCCGCGGGCGTCGCGGCGGGACGGATGTCGGCCGGGCTACCTGCAGGCGATACCTTCACGATCAGCTCGCGCGCCAGCGCGAGCTTCTCGCGAGCGGCGCGATTGGCCGCGTCGGCCCTGGCGGCGCGATCGTAGGCGCGCTCGGCCAGCCGCAGGTGGATGTCGCCCAGGTTCTCGTGCGCCAGCGCGTACGAGGGCAGCGCGCGCACCGCCTCGTCGAGCGCCGCGCGCGCGCGGTCGAGGTCGCCGCGCGCGGCATGCAGCACGGCCAGGTTGTTGTACGGTTCGGGCAACTCGGGAAAGTCCTGCGTGAGTGCCTCGAAGGCCTCGATCGCCGCGTCGATGCGCCCGCTGTCGGCCAGCACGACGCCGCGCTGGAAGCGCAGCTGCGCGTCGTTCGGGGACGCTTTCAGGCCGGCCGCGATCGCCGCGAGCGCATCGTCGTTGCGGCGCTCGGCGAACAGCCTGCGGGCGGTTTCCAGCGCGGCGCTCGCCGCACGCGGATCGCTGCCCGGCGCGACCGCAGCCGTCGCACC
>JANJTK010000159.1 GCA_024711155.1 Burkholderiaceae bacterium | reverse complement strand
CCGCCCCAGGGCCTTGCCCGCCCCGGGGGGGGGGGCGCCGGGCGGGGGGCGCGGCCCGCCGTTAGATGCAACCCGGCTCGCGTGCGGCCCGGCGCACCACCCCCACGGCGATTCATCCTCCAAAGGAGTGCGGCAGATGGCGATCAAGACCGGCGAACGACTGCCCGACGCGACGATCCGCGAATTCGTCGAGGTCGAGGGCAACGGCTGCACCCTCGGGCCGAACGCGTTCCAGGTCGCCGACCTGGTCAAGGGCAAGCGCATCGTCGTGTTCGGCGTCCCCGGCGCGTTCACGCCGACCTGCTCGGCGAAGCACCTGCCCGGCTATCTCGAGCGGCACGAGGCTCTCAGTGCGCGCGGCGTCGACGAGATCTGGTGCCTGGCGGTCAACGACGCGTTCGTGATGGGCGCCTGGGGGCGCGAGCAGAAGACCGCCGGCAAGGTCCGCATGATGTCCGACGGCAGCGCCGAGCTGACGAAGAAGCTCGGCCTCGAGCTCGACCTCACCGCGGGCGGCCTCGGCGTGCGCTCGCAGCGCTATTCGATGCTGGTCGACGACGGCGTCGTCAGGGCGATCAACGTCGAAGCGCCCGGCAAGTTCGAGGTCTCGGACGCCGCGACGATGCTCGGCCAGCTCGACGGCGCCGGGCCGAAGCGGGGCTGAAGGCCCGCGCACCCGGCTGCGAGCATGATGCGCCAGCGCACGATCAGGAAGCCGGTCGCCACCTCCGGGGTCGGCCTGCACTCCGGCGAGCGCGTCGAGCTGACCTTGAGACCGGCCGACCCGGACACCGGGATCGTGTTCCGCCGCGTCGACCTCGACCCGCCGGTCTCGATCCGCTGCGGCGCCGCGCGCGTCACCGACACCCGCCTCGCGTCCACGCTCACCGCGGCCGACGAGGGGCCGGGCAGCGAGGTCCGGGTCGCCACCGTCGAGCACCTGATGTCGGCGCTCGCCGGGCTGGGCATCGACAACCTGGTCGTCGACGTGACCGCCGCCGAGATCCCGATCCTCGACGGCTCGGCCGCGTCGTTCGTCTTCCTCGTGCGCTCGGCGGGCATCGCCGAGCAGCGCGCGCCGAAGCGCTTCATTCGCGTCAAGCGCGCGGTCGAGGTGCGCGAAGGCGACAAGTGGGCGCGGCTCGAACCGCATTTCGGCTTCAGGCTGCGTTTCACGATCGACTTCGCGCATCCGGCGATCGACGCCACCGGGCAGGCGGTCGAAGTCGACTTCGCGACCACCTCGTACGTGCGCGAGGTCGCGCGGGCGCGAACCTTCGGGTTCATGCAGGACGTCGAGGCCCTGCGCGCGCACGGCCTCGCCATGGGCGGCAGCTTCGGCAACGCGATCGTGATGGACGAGTACCGCGTGCTCAACGCCGAAGGGCTGCGGCTGGACGACGAGTTCGTCAAGCACAAGATCCTCGACGCGATCGGCGACCTGTACCTCGTCGGCCATCCGCTGCTGGCGGCCTACAGCGCGCACAAGTCGGGCCACGCGCTGAACAACCGCCTGCTGCGCGCGCTGCTGGCCGAGCAGGACGCATGGGAACTGGCGAGCTTCACTGAGCGCCGCGCCGCGCCGAAGCTGTTCGGACTCGACTGGGCGCCCGCGTGAAGCCGCCGGCCCGGGCGTTGCGATGATCGCGCTGCGGGTCTTCTTCGCCGTCGTCCTGGCGGTGGTCGCGTGGTGCGCCGGCGGCTACCTGCTGACGCGCGATCGCAAGTACCTGCGCCTGGCCGTGCGCGCGCTCGTCTTGGGCGCGGTCGGCGCGTTGCTGCTCTTCGCGCTGCTGGTCGTGCAGCGGATCTGAAGCGGCGCCATCGGCGCCGGCGCGCGACGCTCCATCAGCGGCGCGCGATCAGCGACGCCCCCGCTGGTGCCGCACGAGGCGCTCGAGCGCGGCCCGGAGCGCCGGCGCCTGCACTTCGCCGGCCAGGTTCGCGAGTTCGGCGACGGCGCTTCCGGGCAGTGCCGAGCGCATCGCCGGGGCCCGCGCGCCCCCGGAGTCGGCGCGCCGTTGCGGAACGATGCGGATCCGCTCGACCCCGCCGCGGGCCTCGCGGACGTGCGCGAGCAGCGTCGGCGTCATCTGCCGCAACCGGCCCGCCCAGGCTGCGTTCGGAGTCATCAACGTCAGCGCGCGCTCGTCGACGCAGACGACGGTGACCGGAACGCCGGGACAGGCCGCGGACAGCCGCGCCTGCAACGCGACCAGGTGGTCGACGCGCGCCGCGAGCGCGCGGTAGCCGGACTCGGCGTCGAGCCAGGCGCCGGCGGAACGCGCGGCGGCGGCGGGACGAGCAGGGGCTTTCGGCGGCATGGCGCGCCAACGGTAGCACGGCCGGCCCGCCGGGGGCAGCGTGCTAGACTCACGCGGTTCATCTCCTGCCCGATGCCGCCGCGGCGCGGCCGGCCCGCCTCCGAATGATCCAGAACTTCCTGACCAGGATCTTCGGCAGCCGCAACGAGCGGCTGCTGAAGACCTACCGCAAGTCGGTCGAGCAGATCAATGCGCTCGAACCGGGGATCATGGCGCTCGACGACGCGCAGCTGGCCGGCAAGACCGGCGAGTTCCGCCAGCGCATCGCCGACGGCGAGGCGGTCGACGCGCTGCTCCCAGAGGCGTTCGCGGTGTGCCGCGAGGCAGCCCGGCGCGTGCTCGGCATGCGCCACTTCGACGTCCAGCTGGTCGGCGGCATGGTGCTGCACGCCGGCAAGATCGCCGAGATGCGCACCGGCGAGGGCAAGACCCTCACCGCGACGCTGCCCGTCTACCTGAACGCGCTCGCCGGCAAGGGCGTGCACGTGGTCACCGTCAACGACTACCTCGCCAGCCGCGACGCCGAGTGGATGGGCAAGGTGTACCGCTTCCTCGGCATGTCGGTGGGCACCATCCTGTCGCAGCAGCCGACCGCCGACAAGCGGGTCGCGTATGCCGCCGACATCACCTACGGAACCAACAACGAGTTCGGCTTCGACTACCTGCGCGACAACATGGAGTACGCGGTCGGCGATCGCCGGCAGCGCGGGCTGGGCTACGCGATCGTCGACGAGGTCGACTCGATCCTGATCGACGAGGCGCGCACGCCGCTGATCATCTCCGGCCAGGCCGAGGACCACACCGAGCTGTACCTGCGCCTGAACCAGCTGCCGCCGCTGCTCGACGAGATGCAGGCCGAGCCGAAGGCCGGCGAAGAGGATCCGCCGGGCGACTACTGGGTCGACCGCAAGTCGCACCAGGTCTACCTGTCCGAGGCAGGCCACGAGAAGGCCGAGCGGATCCTGGAGCAGATGGGACTGCTGGCCGGCGGCGCGAGCCTGTACGACGCGGGCAACATCGCGCTGATGCACCACCTGATGGCGGCGCTGCGCGCGCACAAGCTGTTCCACCGCGACCAGCACTACGTCGTGCAGAACGGCGAGGTCGTCATCGTCGACGAGTTCACCGGCCGCCTGATGGCGGGCCGGCGCTGGTCGGACGGCCTGCACCAGGCGGTCGAGGCGAAGGAGAACGTGGCGATCCAGGCCGAGAACCAGACGCTGGCGTCGATCACGTTCCAGAACTACTTCCGCATGTACGGCAAGCTCGCCGGCATGACCGGCACGGCCGACACCGAGGCCTACGAATTCCAGGAGATCTACGGACTCGAAACCGTGGTGATCCCGACGCACCGCCCGATGATCCGGGACGACCGCCAGGACCAGGTGTTCCGGACCGCGCGCGAGAAGTACGACGCGATCCTCGCCGACATCCGCGACTGCCACGAGCGCGGCCAGCCGGTGCTGGTGGGAACGACGTCGATCGAGAACTCCGAGCTGCTGGCGGGCATGCTGTCGAACGACAAGCTGCCGCACCAGGTGCTCAACGCCAAGCAGCACGCGCGCGAGGCCGAGATCGTGGCGCAGGCCGGCCGGCCGAAGATGATCACGATCGCCACCAACATGGCGGGACGCGGCACCGACATCGTGCTCGGCGGCAGCGTCGAGAAGCAGGTCGACCTGGTGCGCGCCGACGACTCGCTCGACGCCGCCGGGCGCGAGGCGCGCATCGCCCGGTTGCGCGACGAATGGCAGTCGCTACACGACCAGGTCATCGCTGCCGGCGGGCTGCACATCGTGGGCACCGAGCGCCACGAGTCGCGCCGCATCGACAACCAGTTGCGCGGCCGTTCCGGGCGCCAGGGCGACCCGGGTTCGTCGCGCTTCTACCTGTCGATGGAAGACCCGCTGCTGAAGATCTTTGCCGGCGATCGCCTGAAGGCGATCATGGACCGGCTGAAGCTTCCCGACGGCGAGGCGATCGAGGCCGGCATGGTGACGCGCTCGATCGAGTCGGCGCAGCGCAAGGTCGAGGCGCGCAACTTCGACATCCGCAAGCAGCTGCTCGAGTACGACGACGTCGCCAACGACCAGCGCCGCATCGTCTACGCCGATCGCAACGCGCTGCTCGAGTCCGAGGTTTTCTCCGAGCGCGTGCTCGAGTTGCGGCACCGCGTGTTCACCGACTTGTTCCGCCAGCACGTGCCGGAGGAGTCGGTCGAGGAGCAGTGGGACGTCGCCGGGCTGCAGAAGGTGCTCGAGACCGACTGGCAGCTCGAGGTGCCGCTGACGGCCATGATGCAGGGCGGCGCCGAAGTCGGCGACGACGAGCTGCTGAAGGCGCTGCTCGAGGCTGCGGACGCCGTCTACCAGTCGAAGGTCGACCTGGTCGGGAGCGAGGCGTTCGCGGGCTTCGAGCGCTCGGTGATGCTGCAGACGATCGACCAGCACTGGCGCGAGCACCTGTCGTCGCTCGACTACCTGCGCCAGGGGATCCACCTGCGCGGCTATGCGCAGAAGAACCCGAAGCAGGAATACAAGCGCGAGGCCTTCGAGCTGTTCAGCCTGATGCAGGAACGGGTCCGCACCGACGTGACGCGGATCCTGATGACGGTGCGCATCCAGTCGGCCGACGAAGTCGAACAGGCGGAGGAGGCGGTGCAGCCGCACTACGAGAACGTCAACTACACGCACGCGGACTTCGGCGCGGCGGCCGCTGCAGCCGGGAGCGCCGACCCCGAGGCGATCGCGCTGGCGGTGCAGCACGGGCCCGAGGTCGAAGAGGCCGCGCGGCAACCGCTGCGCCGCTTCGGCGAGAAGATCGGCCGCAACGATCCGTGCCCGTGCGGCTCGGGCAAGAAATACAAGCAGTGCCACGGCCGGCTCGCCTGAGCGCGGCGCGGCGGAGGTCGGCATGCCAGTCAATCTCGAGGCCCCGGCGCGCGGCTCGCTGAGCCCGGTCGCCGGCGTCGACGTCGGCACCGCGCGCGCGGGCATCCGCAAGTCGGGCCGGCGTGACGTACTGCTGCTGCGGCTGGCCGGCGGGTCGGCCGCGGCCGGCGTCTTCACGACGAACCGGTTCTGCGCCGCGCCGGTGCAGGTATGCCGCGAGCACCTCGCGGCGAGCGGCGGCGCGATCCGCGCGCTGGTCGTGAACACCGGCTGCGCCAACGCGGGGACCGGCGCACGCGGGCTCGCCGACGCGCGCCGCAGCTGCGAGGAGGCGGCGCGACTGCTCGGGTGCGCGCCCGAGCAGGTGCTGCCGTTCTCGACCGGCGTGATCCTCGAGCCGCTGCCGATGGAGCGGCTGCTCGCGGGCATCGGCGCTGCGACGGCCGATGCCGGCCGCAGCGACTGGCTCGACGCCGCCGAGTCGATCATGACCACCGACACCGTGCCCAAGGCCGTGTCGCGCGCAATCGACGTCGGCGGCCGGCGCGTCACGATCACCGGCATCGCCAAGGGCGCCGGGATGATCCGACCGAACATGGCGACGATGCTCGGTGTCGTCGCGACCGACGCCGCGCTGCCGCGCGAACTGCTCGGGGGCTGGGTGCGCGAGATCGCCGACTCGAGCTTCAACCGTGCGACGGTCGACGGCGACACCTCGACCAACGACTCGTTCGTCCTGGTCGCCACCGGCGCCAGCGGCGTCGCGATCGACGGCGACGGCGCGCCGGGCGCGGCGCCGCTGAAGGCGGCGATCCTCGCGATCGCGCAGCAGCTCGCGCAGGCGCTGGTGCGCGACGGGGAAGGGGCGACCAAGCTGATCACGATCGAGGTCGAGCGAGCCGCCTCGCAGGCAGAAGCCGCCGCGGTGGCCTACGCGATCGCGCACTCGCCGCTGGTCAAGACGGCGTTCTTCGCCTCCGACCCCAATCTCGGGCGCATCCTGGCGGCGATCGGCTACGCCGGGATCGCCGACCTCGACGTCGACCGCGTCGAGCTCTACCTCGACGACGTGCACGTCGCCACCCGAGGGGGGCGCCATCCGGACTATCGCGAAGAGGACGGCCAGCGCGTGATGAAGCAGGCCGAGATCCGCGTGCGGGTCGATCTCGGCCGCGGGGCTTCGTCCACTACGGTGTGGACCTGCGACCTGTCGCACGACTACGTCTCGATCAACGCCGACTACCGGTCCTGAGCCGGCGCGGGGAGCGGGGTCGTGAGACGGACTGCAGCGCGGAGGACGCAATGATCGACCTTTCGGCGTTCCAGCGGCTGGTCGAGAGCGCGCAGCAGCTGGTCGAGCGCGTCGATGCGCTGCTGCCGGCGCCACCCGCGCCGGACTGGGGCGCGGCGCACGCCTTTCGCTGGCGGCGGCGCGCGACCGTCTTCGGCGTGCAGGCCGTGCTGCAGCCGGTGCGCCACGTCTCGCCGATCCGGCTGTCGGACCTCAAGCGCGTCGACGAGCAGAAGCGCGCGATCGAGCGCAACACTCGGCAGTTCGTCGACGGGCTGCCGGCGAACAACGTGCTGCTGACCGGTTCGCGCGGAACCGGCAAGTCGTCGCTGATCAAGGCCTGCCTGAACGCCTACGCAAGGCGCGGCCTGCGGCTGATCGAGGTCGACAAGGACGACCTGGTCGACCTGCCCGACATCGTCGACCTGGTCGCCGGTCGCCCGGAGCGGTTCATCGTGTTCTGCGACGACCTGTCGTTCGAGGAGGGCGAGCCCGGCTACAAGGCGCTCAAGGTGGCGCTCGACGGCTCGGTCGCGGCGCAGTCGGACAACGTGCTGATCTACGCGACGTCCAACCGGCGCCACCTGATGCCCGAGTACATGCGCGAGAACCTCGACGCGAAGCACCAGGAGGACGGCGAGATACACCCGGGCGAGACGGTCGAGGAGAAGATCTCGCTGTCGGAGCGCTTCGGCTTGTGGGTGTCGTTCTACCCGTTCCGGCAGGACGACTATCTCGGCATCGTCGCGCACTGGCTGTCGAGCTTCGGCTGCGGCGAAGGGGAGATCGAGTCCGCGCGGCCCGAGGCGCTGCGCTTCGCGCTCGGGCGCGGCTCGCGCTCGGGCCGGGTGGCGTGGCAGTTCGCGAAGGACTGGGCCGGGCGCCATGCCCCCGCAAAGCCCGCAGCCGGCACGCGCCGCCGGGCGCGCGGCTGACGCGCCGGGCGCACGGATCCGCCCGCGTCCGTGAGTGCGAGCGTCTCGCGAGCAGGCGCTGCCGCCGCCGGCAGCGCGCAGCGGATCGTCGACGTTGCGGTCGGCGTGCTGGTGCGCGCCGATGGCGCCGTGCTGTTCGGCCAGCGGCCGGCCGGCAAGCCGTACGCGGGCTGGTGGGAGTTTCCGGGCGGCAAGCTCGAGGCCGGCGAGTCGGTCGAGGCGGCGCTCGCGCGCGAGCTGCGCGAAGAACTCGGCATCGACGTGCGCGTTTCGCACCCCTGGGTCGTGCGCGAGCACGTGTACCCGCATGCGCACGTGCGGCTGTACTTCCGGCGGGTCGCCGAGTGGTCGGGCGACCCGCACGCCCGCGAGGGCCAGGCGCTCGCCTGGCGCCACCCGGCCCGGATCGGGCTCGCGCCGCTGCTGCCGGCGGCGGTGCCGGCGATCGGCTGGCTGCGCCTGCCCGGCCGGCTGGGCCTGAGCTGCGCCTCGGAGCTCGGCGACCCGGCCTTCCTGCAGCGGCTCGAGCGGCGCCTCGACGCCGGCTTGCGCTTCGTCCAGCTGCGCGAGCCCGGCATGGAAGCCGCGCGCTTCGATGCGCTGTTCCGGCGCGTGCGCGACCTGTGCGTGCGGCATCGCGCGCGACTGGTCGTCAACAGCGCGCATCCGGCCTCCTACTGGGCGGCCTGCGACGGCGTGCATCTGCGCGGAGCCGATATGCAACCGGTCGGCTCGAGGCCGCGGCTGCCGCTGGTCGGCGCGTCGTGCCACGATGCCCGCGAACTGGCGCGCGCGGGGGAACTGGGCCTCGACTACGCGGTGCTCGGCCCGGTGCGGCCGACGCCCACGCATCCGGGCGCGCGCGTGCTCGGCTGGGACGAATTCGCGCGGCTGGCCGCGCGAACCCGCCTGCCGGTCTTCGCGCTCGGGGGACTCGACGAGGGCGATGCTGTGCAGGCCGTGGGCGCGGGGGCGCACGGAATCGCGACGATGCGCGCGACGTGGCGCTGAACGCCGCGCGTCAGTCTTCGCGAATTGCCGCGTCGCCGGCCGGCGCGAGCGCGTCGGCGGAAGCGTCTGCGGGCGAGTCGTCGCGGGCGTCCCCGGCGATCCGGTAGCGCTCGGACGCCCATGCGCCGAGGTCGACGGTCCTGCACCGTTCCGAGCAGAACGGCCGCCAGCGGCTCGACGCAACGAACTCGACCTTGCGCCCGCAGGTCGGGCAGTCGACGGTGACGCTGTGCTGCGCCATGTCGAACTGTCGCTGCGCAGTCACAGGTTGCACAGCGCCAGCTCGAACTCGACCGTGCCCTCGTAGGGCCGCGGCCGCATGTCGCCGTCCTGGCTGGTGAACCGGATCCACAGCAGGTACTTGTTGGCGCTGATCTCGGGAATTGCGCCGGTGGCCGGGTCGAGCCGAACCTGCACCATCTGGTAGCTGCGCCCACCGAGCGGCTGCTGGTAGCTGCCCTGCTGGGTCGACAGCCGGGTGCGCTGCGCGCTCTCGCGCAGCAGCTTCAGCACGATGCACAGGCTGTCGTACAGCGGCCGGAACGGAGCGGCCCAGCCCGCGATGTCGCCTTGCCGTGCGTCGGCCGGCCGGTGCTGCCACGCGTAGTAGGACGGCAAGTCGAACTCGCATGCGCCGCCGGCGATGATCGTGCGGCTGCGGATGCTCATCAGCCACTCGTTCTCGCGCAGGTGCTGGCCGCTCTTGCCGGTGACCGCGACGAGTTCGCGCGCCGCGTCGTCGATCTCGGCCAGGATCCGGTCGAGTGCCTCGACCGAGACTTCGGGGTTGGTGCGGAAGGCCGTCAGCGCCTGGCGCTGGCGCTCGAGCTCCTGCAGCAGGTCGGACTTGAGGTCGGCGCGTCCGGCGACGTCGAGGATCTCGAACAGCGTCACGAGCGCCACGTGGTGGTCCAGCGGGTGCTCGCGGCTCGCGAAGAACTCGAGGCGCTCGAACAGGTCCTCGAGACGCAGCAGGGTACGGATGCGCTCGTTCAGCGGGTACTCGTACAAGATCAAGGTGCCGTCCTGCGCCGCCATCGAGACTGTCCCCGGCATCGCCGCGAACGTGCCGTCGTGCGCGCATCGCCCCGCGTGCGTGATGTTGCACGAATTCTGGCGCAAAGCGATTCGCTTGACAAACCCGGATCCTCCGCAGGTGCGCGCTCAGGGTGTCGCGCAATAGCGCCGGTGCAGCGCGTCGACCTGCGCCGCCAGCGCGTCGGGGGCGCCGCCGTTGTCGACCAGGTCGTCGGCCGCCGCGAGACGTTCGGCGCGACTCGCCTGCGCGGCGATGATCGAATCGACGCGCGCCCGCGTCAGCCCGCTGCGCCGCATCACGCGCTCGACCTGGACCTCGACCGGGCAATCGACGACGACGATGCGGTCGACGCCGCCGGCCCGGTCACCCGATTCGACCAGCAGCGGCACGACCAGGATCGCGTAAGGGCCCGGCGCCGCTTCGAGCCGGCGCCTCGACTCGGTCCGGATCATCGGGTGCAGGATCGCTTCCAGCCGGCGCCGCGCCGCCGGATCGGCGAAGGCAATCTCACGCATCGCGTCGCGGTCGAGCGCGCCGTCGGCGCGAATCGCGCGGTCGCCGAACGCGGCCCGGATCGCCGGGATCGCCGCGCCGCTGGCGGCGGTCAGTTCGTGTGCGATCGCGTCGGTGTCGACCACCGCGGCGCCGCGCGCCGCGAACAGGTCGGCCACTGTGCTCTTGCCGCTGCCGATGCCGCCGGTGAGCCCGACCAGCAGGCGGCGCGGTTTCGCGGAACCTTCGGGGTGCGCGACGGGGGACATCGCGCCAGTCTAGCAGCGTGCGGCTGCGGGCCCGGGCCGCGCGGCCCGCGGATCAGCCCAGGCCGAACAGCGCGCCCATCGGCTGTCGTAAGTACAGCGCCAGCAGCCCGGCCCCGGCGAGGTAGGGGCCGAACGGGATCGGCACTTCGCGGCCGTGCCGCGCCGCCACCACCAGCCCGATGCCGACCACTGCGCCGACCACGGAGGCGAGCAGGATCACCGCCGGCAGCGCCACCCAGCCGAACCACGCGCCGAGCGCCGCCAGCAGCTTGAAGTCCCCGTAGCCCATGCCTTCCTTGCCGGTGACCAGCTTGAACAACCAGTAGATCGACCACAGGCTCAGGTAGCCGGCCATCGCGCCGGCCACTGCGGCCGGCAGCGGCGCGAAGACGCCCCACAGGTTGAACAGCAGTCCGAGCCACAGCAGCGGCAGCGTCATGTTGTCGGGCAGCAGCTGCGTGTCGAAGTCGATCAGCGCCAGCGCGACCAGGAAGCAGCTGAGCACGATCGCCCCCAGCCCGGCGGGCGTGGCCCCGAAATGCCAGACGGCGAGCGCGCTGAGCGCCGCGGTCGCCGCTTCGACCAGCGGGTAGCGCATCGGGATCGCCCCCCCGCAGCGGGCGCAGCGGCCGCGCTGCGCGACCCAGCTGAGCAGCGGGACGTTCTCGAGCGCGCCGATCTGGTGGCCGCACGACGGGCAGCGAGAGCGGGGCGTGAGGAGGTTGAAGCGCTCGGCCGGCGGCGCCGCCTCGCCGCGCGCCTCGGCAGCCTGCTCGGCCCACGCGCGCTCGAGCATCAACGGCACGCGATGCACGACGACGTTCAGGAAGCTGCCGACCAGCAGGCCGAGCACGGCCGCGGCGGCCACCGCCAGCGGGGCGGACTGTTGGAGGGCGTCGAGCATCGGTCGAGCTTAGCAGCGTTCGTCAGACCACCTGGCCCAGCTTGAAGATCGGCAGGTACATCGCGATCACCAGCCCGCCGATCAGCGTGCCCAGCACGACCATGATCATCGGCTCGAGCAGGCTCGACAGGCTCTCGACGGCCTCGTCGACCTCGCGCTCGTAGATGTCGGCGGCCTTCGACAGCATCGAATCGAGCGAGCCCGACTCCTCGCCGATCGCCGACATCTGCAGGACCATGTTCGGGAACACCTGCGCGTTCTGCATCGACACGGTCAGGCTGGTGCCGGTGGCAACCTCCTGCTGGATGCGGCGCGTCGCCATCAGGTAGACGTGGTTGCCGGCCGCGCCGCCGACCGAGTCGAGCGCCTCGACCAGCGGCACGCCCGCCGCGAACATCGTCGACAGCGTGCGCAGCCAGCGCGCGATGGTCGCCTTCTCAACCACCGGCCCGAAGACCGGCAGCTTCAGGAGCAGCCGGTCCATCGTCATCTGCACCTTCGGCGATCGCCGCCACGCCTGCATCAGGAAGTACAGCGACCCGCCGATCGCGCCGAATATCAGGTACCAGTACTTGACGAAGCCGTCCGACATCGCGATCACCATCATCGTCGGGGCCGGCAGTTCGGCCTTGAAGCTCGCGAAGACCTCCTTGAACGCGGGCACGACGAACAGCATGATCACGGCCACCACGACGAACGCCACGACCAGCACGGCGACCGGGTAGAAGAGCGCCGACTTGATCTTGCCCTTGATCGCCAGCATCTTTTCCTTGTAGGTCGCCAGGCGGTCGAGCAGGTCGTCCAGGATCCCGGCCTGCTCGCCGGCGCCGACCAGGTTGCAGAACAGCGAGTCGAAATGGAGCGGGTACTTGCGAAACGCCTGCGACAGCGACGTTCCGGTCTCCACGTCGGCGCGGATGTCGCTGAACAGCTTCGAGACCGAGGCGTTGCTGCTGCCGCGGGCGACGATGTCGAACGACTGCAGCAGCGGCACGCCGGCCTTCATCATCGTCGCCAGCTGGCGCGTGAACAGCGCGATGTCCTTCTCGACGATGCGCTTGCCCTTGCGGTGACGGTGCTTCGTGACCCTGGTGACGGCGATCCCCTGCCGGCGCATTGCGCTCTGGACGATTGCCGGCCCGCTGGCGCGCATCTCGCCGCGGACGGTCTTGCCGGTGCGGTCGCGCCCTTCCCAGATGAACGTCTTTTCTTTCGAGGGGGCGTTGCGTGACCCCGGGATCGCCCGGGCGGCGGCGGTGCTTGCCATCTGTGTCTGTCTCCCGATCCGTGCGGACGGCGATGCCGGGTCCGCGTCACTCGTTGGTCACGCCGAGCACCTCTTCGATGCTGGTCAGTCCCTGCATCACCTTCATCAGGCCCGAGCGGCGCAGGTCGCGCACCCCTTCGGCCTGCGCCTGGCGCTCGATCTGCAGCGCGTTGCCGTTGGCGAGGATGATCTTCTGGATTTCCTCCGACACCGGCAGGACCTGGTAGATCCCGACGCGGCCCTTGTAGCCGGAGCCGCCGCAGCGGTCGCAGCCCACTGCCCGGTACGGAACCCAAGAGCCGTCGAGATCCGACTCCAGGAAACCGGCGCCGAGCAACGCCGCCTCGTCGATTTCGAGCGGCTGCTTGCAGCCGCACAGCCGGCGCGCGAGGCGCTGCGCCGTGATCAGGATCACCGACGACGCGATGTTGAACGGCGCGACGCCCATGTTCGCGAGCCGCGTCAGCGTGGTCGGCGCGTCGTTCGTGTGCAG
>JANJTK010000154.1 GCA_024711155.1 Burkholderiaceae bacterium | reverse complement strand
CGAGCGCGACAACGGCCGGCTGCCGACCGACGACGAAGCGCGCAAGATCCGCGAGTGGACGCTGTCGACGGTGCGCGGCACGGTGCAGGCCGACATCCTGAAGGAAGACCAGGGCCAGAACACCTGCATCTTCTCGACCGAATTCAGCCTGAAGGTGATGGGCGACATCGCCGAGCACTTCGTGCACCACGACGTGCGCAACTTCTACTCGGTGTCGATCAGCGGCTACCACATCGCCGAGGCCGGCGCGAACCCGATCAGCCAGCTCGCGTTCACGCTTGCCAACGGCTTCACCTACCTCGAGGCCTATCTCGCGCGCGGGATGCACGTCGACGACTTCGCGCCGAACCTGAGCTTCTTCTTCTCGAACGGGATGGACCCCGAGTACACGGTGATGGGCCGCGTCGCGCGCCGCATCTGGGCGGTCGCGATGCGCGAGCGCTACGGCGCCAACGAGCGCAGCCAGAAGCTGAAGTACCACTGCCAGACGAGCGGGCGCAGCCTGCACGCGCAGGAAATCGCCTTCAACGACATCCGCACCACGCTGCAGGCGCTGATCGCCACCTACGACAACGCCAACAGCCTGCACACCAACGCCTACGACGAGGCGATCACGACGCCGACCGAGGAGAGCGTGCGGCGCGCGATGGCGATCCAGCTCATCATCAACCGCGAGTGGGGGCTGGCGAAGAACGAGAACCCGAACCAGGGCAGCTTCGTGCTCGACGAGCTCACCGAACTGGTCGAGGAGGCGGTGCTGGCCGAGTTCGAGCGCATCGCCGAGCGAGGCGGCGTGCTGGGCGCGATGGAGACCGGCTACCAGCGCGGCCGCATCCAGGACGAGAGCCTGCACTACGAGACGCTCAAGCACACCGGCGAGTACCCGATCGTCGGCGTCAACACCTTCCGCAATCCGCACGGCGACCCGATTCCGCAGGCGCTCGAGCTCGCGCGCTCGACCGACGAGGAGAAGCGCTCGCAGCTGGCGCGGCTGGCCGAGTTCCACGCGCGGCACGCGGCCGAGGCGCCGGCGATGCTTCAGCGACTCAAGGACACCGTGATCGCCGACGGCAACGTGTTCGAGGTGCTGATGGACGCGGTGCGCTGCTGCTCGCTCGGCCAGATCACGAGCGCGCTGTTCGAGGTCGGCGGGCAGTACCGGCGGAACATGTAGCGGCGGCGAGCGCCGATCTCACGCCTTGCTGCGATAGATCACCCAGTACACCAGCGCGACCAGCACGCTGCCGCCGACGAGGTTGCCGGCGATCACGGGCACGAGGTTGCGCGCCATCGCCGCCCAGCCGATCGCGTCCGCGCCGGGCAGCGCAGCCAGCGCGGGGTCGCCGGCGAGCAGCCCGATCGCGAACGGGAAGAAGAACATGTTCGCGATCGAGTGCTCGAAGCCGAGCGCGACGAACGCGGCGATCGGCGGCACGATCGCGACCGCCTTGTCGACCACGCTGCGCCCGGCGGCGGCCATCCAGACGGCCAGGCACACCAGCAGGTTGCACAGCACGCCGCGCGCGAACGCGACCTCCCACGGCAGCGCGGCCTTCGCTGCCGCGACCTCGACCGCCTTGCGCGCGACGGCGCCGCCTTCGAGCGAGCCGGTGCCGGCCAGCAGCACCAGCAGGGCGAGGCCCGCGGCGCCGACCAGGTTGCCGAACGCGACGACGAGCCAGTTGCGCAGGACTTCGCCGCTGCCGACCTTGCGTTCGGCCCATGCCATCGCGAGCAGGTTGTTGCCGGTGAAGAGCTCGGCGCCGGCGACGACGACCATGATCAGGCCGAGCGAGAACACAGCGCCGCCGAGCACGCGCGAGATCGCGAACGGCAGTTCCGGGTCGGCGGCGACGAGCAGGAACGCGGTCGCGCCGAGCCCGATGAAGCCGCCGGCGACGAGCGCGAGCATGAACATCGAGCGCAGCGGCAGGCGCGCCTTCGCGACCCCCACCTGCTCGATGCGGGCGGCCACCTCCTTCGGGGCGAAGGCGTCGGAGCCGAAGATCTCGCCGGCCATCAGCGACCTCGCCTCGTGGCGAGTGCGGGGACGCGGGGATGCGGCGTGAAGCGACTGTGGCACATGCGGCAAGCTTAGCCGATCGCCGCGAGTCCGCCGCGCGAGTCCGGCTCGCGCGCCCGACGCCGCGCACCCGTTCCCTGTGCCCGGATCCGCTGCCGGGGTATCCTCGCGCGGTGCCCTGCGAGGCGACGATGAGGGAAACCGCTAGCGACCGACTGGCCAACCGCGTGGTGCTGGGCTTGCTGCTCGGCGGCCTGCTGCTGCTCGGCTGGGTGGTGCTGCGGCCGTTCGTCGTGCCGATGGTCTGGGCGGTGATCCTCGCCTACGCCACCTGGCCGCTGCTCGCGCGCCTGCGCCGCCTGTTCGGCGGGCGCCGCACGCTCGCGGCGGCGGCGATGACGGCGCTGCTGACGGCCGCGTTCGCGCTGCCGATGCTGTGGCTCGGCATGCTGTTGCGCAGCGAGACGGCCAATGCGTACGCGGCGATGGCGGCGCTGCTCGCAAAGGGACCGTATCAGCTGCCCGAGGCGATCGCCGGCATCCCGGTGCTCGGCAGCTGGCTGCAGGCGCTGCTCGACCAGTTCACCGGCGATCCGGCGGCGATCCGCGCGCAGCTCGCGCACTGGGTCGAGACGCGCGCCGACGAGTCGCTGAAGGTCATCGGCGGGGTCGGGCGCAACGCCGCGAAGATGGGCTTCGCGCTGGTCACGGTGTTTTTCCTCTTTCGCGACGGCGAGCGCGTGCTGCAGCAGGCGCGTGCGGTGCTGCACCGGTTGCTCGGCGCGCGCGTCGACGGCTACCTCGCGGCGGTCGGCGGCATGACGATGGCGGTGGTCTGGGGACTGGTCGTGACGGCGCTCGCGCAGGGGCTCGTCGCCGGGGTCGGCTACTGGTGGTTCGGGCTCGACGCGCCGGTGCTGCTCGGGGCGATCACTGCGGTCGTTGCGCTGGTTCCGTTCGGCACGCCCTTCGTCTGGGGCGCGATCGGCGCGTGGCTGATCGCGAGCGGCGAGACCGTCAACGGCGTCGGGTTGCTGCTGTGGGGCACGTTGGTCGTCAGCTGGGTCGACAACCTGGTGCGCCCGATGGTGATCAGCAACGCCACCCGCATCCCGTTCCTGCTGGTGATGTTCGGCGTGCTGGGTGGGCTGGCCGCGTTCGGGATGGTCGGCCTGTTCGTCGGGCCGGTGATCCTCGCGGTGCTGATGGCGGTCTGGCGCGAGTGGCTCGAGGAATCGGCCGCCGCCGCCGCAGGCGGCGGCGCGCCGCCCGCCTGACCGCCCCGGGTCCGGCGACCCGCCGGTGACTGCCCGGCGACTTGCCGGCGAGTCAGCCTGCTCCGGTGGCCGCGGTCTCCGGTTCGCCCTGCCAGAGCATCTCGTAGCCGAGCTCCCGGCTGTCGGTGCACAGCTCGGCGAGCGCGGCGAACTTCGCCTTGAAGACCGAGTCGGCGTGCGAGCGCTCGTGCTCGTCGAAGGAGCGCCAGTAGGTCACGATGGCGACGTCGTGGTCGGCGTCGCGCGCGCTGCCGATCGAGCCCTCCTCGGACGCGAAGCCGGCGAAGCGGAACACCTGGCCGGCGACGAAGCCGCCCTTGTCGCCGCCGTAGGTCTCCTTGACGACGTTGCACATCTCGCCGACGGCCACTTCGACGTCGTCGACGCTCACGCCGGGCTTGAGCTTGACCGCGTTGAACAGCATGCGTGCCCCGAACGGGATCGTGATCGGACCGAACATCGCTACCTCCTGTCGCTATCGGGGCAGCATACCTCGGGGGGCTTGTCGCCGCGCCAATCCCGCTGCGGCGACACCGGCATTGCCGCGGCCGGGTCGGCTCAGAAACGGTAGTCGGCCGCGCGGTGCAGCCGCCAGCGGCCGCCGCCGGCGAGCTCGAGCACCTGTTCATGGAAACGCAGCAGCGCCGCGTGGTGGCTGACGCTGACCGGAGTCGTCGACGTGGCGGCCAGCTCGCGATACAGCAGTTCCTCGTTGCCGACGTCGAGCGCGCTGGTCGCCTCGTCGAGCATCACGTAGCGCGGCCGGCGCAGCAGCACCCGCGCGAAGGCGAGCCGCTGCTGCTCGCCGATCGACAGCACCTTGGCCCAGTCGAGTTCGGCGTCGAGCCCGCCGAAGCGCCCGGCGAGGTCGGCCAGGTTGACGCGCTCGAGCAACTGCAGCAGCTCCTCGTCGGCGACCTCGCGGCGGCACTCGGGGTAGAGGATCTGGCTGCGCAGGTTGCCCAGCACCATGTACGGCTGCTGCGGCAGGAACATCGTCTCCTCCGCGCCCGGGCGCACGATGCGCCCGCCGCCCGCGTCCCACAGCCCGGCGATCGCGCGCAGCAGCGAGCTCTTGCCGCCGCCGCTGTCGCCGACGATCATCAGCCCCCGGCCGGGCTCGACCGCGACCGACAGGTCGGAGATCAACGTGCGCTCGCGGCCCGGCGTCTGCAGCGTGACGTGCTCGAGCGCGAGGTGCGCTCCCCACGCCGATTCGATCCGGCCGCCGTCGCCGTCGGAGGGGTCGCGCACGCCCGCGGCGAGCGTCTTCGAGAACGTGCCGAGGCGGTCGATGCCGGCCGCGAAGCGGCTCAGCCCCTCGAAGTGATCGACGATGACGGCGACCGCGCCGAGGATCGCGGTGAAGGCGCCGGCCGCCTGCACCGCCCGTCCGACCTCGAGCTCGCCGGAGATGACGCGCTCGGCGATCAGCGCGCTCGGCAGCACGATCGTCAGGAAGCTGTACGCGTACTGGAAGGTGTTCAGGCCGAACTGCGCCTTCAGCAGCCGGCGGTAGTTCTGGAACGCGGCCCCGAAGGAGCGCCGCGCCTGCTCGCCCTCCTGCGCTTCGCCGTGGTGGAGTGCGATCGCCTCGGCGTGCTCGCGGATGCGCACCAGTCCGAAGCGGAAGTCGGCCTCGCGGCGCAGCTGCAGGAAGTTGATGCCGATCAGCACCCGCCCGAACAGCACCACGGTGACCACGGTGCCGACGACGGCATAGACGACGAGGAACCAGACCAGCTGCTGCGAGATCGACCACAGCACGCCGGTGAACGCGATCAGCTGGATGACGGCGCCGAGCGCGATCATCAGGAAGTACAGCGACTGCTGCGTGAACGAGTTGATGTCCTCGGAGATCCGCTGGTCCGGGTTGTCGATTGCACCGCCGGCGTTGAGCCGGTAGTAGGCGTGGTCGGCCAGGTAGCGGTCGAGGAAGCGGCTCGTGAGCCAGCGGCGCCACAGGATGCCGAGTGTGTCGCGCACGTAGTAGTAGAAGGAGTAGATCGGCACTGCGACGACGACGATGACGACGCACTGGCGGATCGAGGTCCAGAAGCGGTCGGCGTCGCGCGCCGCGAGCGCCGAGGTGAACTCGCCGGTCTGCTCGTTGAGCAGCACGTTGAAGCCGGTCTGGCCGAGCAGCAGGAGGACCGCGAGCGCGAGCAGCCCGCGCGCCTTCCACTTCTCCTCCGAGAGGAAGTACGGCCTCGCGATGACCGCGAAGCGCCGCCAGACGTGGTGCCCGCCTTCCTTCGTCACTTCCGTCGCTCCCTCGGCCTTCGCCGCTGCCCGCCTGGCGCCACCGCCCGCCGCCCGGCGCTCGCTGCCCGACGCCCGACGCCCGCGCCGACGCCCCTCGTGCCGCGATGGGCAATTCCTGGAGCTTGCGCGCGCGCGCTAGGCTCCCAGTTTGCCGCAGCCAGCGCGGCTGGAGGGTCAGGGATGAGCGTTCGCACGGTTCCGCCGTTTCGCGCCGACCACGTCGGCAGCTTCCTGAGGCCGAAATACCTGCTCGACGCGCGCGAGCAGGCGGCCGCCGGCCGCATCGACGCGGCGCAGCTGCGCACGGTCGAGGATCGCGCGATCGCCGAGGTCGTCGCGCTGCAGCAGGAAGCGGGGCTGAAGAGCATCACCGACGGCGAGTTCCGGCGCACCTACTTCCACCTCGACTTCCTGGAGCAGCTCGGTGGCGTGCGAACGGGGGCGCCGGCGACCGTGCGCCGCGAGGACGGCACCGAGGAACTCGCACCGCCGGCGATCGAGGTGGTCGGCAAGGTCAGCCACGTCAAGGACATCCAGCGCGCCGACTTCGAGTACCTGAAGAGCGTGACGGCGCCGGGCTGCACGCCGAAGGTGACGATCCCGTCGCCGACCATGCTGCACTTCCGCGGCGGGCGCGCGGGGATCAGCCGCGCGCACTATCCGGAGCTCGAGCCCGGGTTCTACGAGGACGTCGCGCGCGCCGAAGGCGACGAGCTGCGCTCGCGGTTCGACGCCGGCTGTCGCTACGTCCAGCTCGACGACACCAACCTCGCCTATCTCTGCGACGACCGGATGCGCGAGGCGGCGCGCCGGCGCGGCGACGACCCGGACGAGCTGCCGCACCGCTACGCGCAGTTCGTCAACCGGGTGGCGGCGCACAAGCCGGCCGGCATGACGCTGGCCATCCACCTGTGCCGCGGCAACTTCAAGAGCACCTGGGCCGCGCAGGGCAGCTACGAGCCGGTGGCGCAGGCGCTGCTCTCGGAGATGGACGTCGACGCCTACTTCCTCGAGTACGACGACGCGCGCTCGGGCGACTTCAAGCCGCTTCGCTTCCTGCCGAAGAACAAGATCGTCGTGCTCGGGCTGGTGACGACGAAGCTCGGCGAGCTCGAGAAGAAGGACGACCTGAAGCGGCGCATCGAGGACGCGGCACGCTACGCGCCGCTGGACCAGCTGTGCCTGTCGCCGCAGTGCGGCTTTTCGTCGACCGTCCACGGCAACGTGATCCAGGTCGAGGCGCAGCGCGCGAAGCTGGCGCTGGTGATCGAGACGGCGCGCGAGGTCTGGGGCGACGCCTGACGGGCGGCGGCGCCGGCCGCGTCGCCGCGTTCAGCTCCGGTT
>JANJTK010000074.1 GCA_024711155.1 Burkholderiaceae bacterium | reverse complement strand
GCGACGCGGGAAGACCGCCGCGACCGGATTGGTGCCGAAGATCGCGCGCCGTCCGCCCCAGGCGGGCATCGCCGCGGGCGAGTTGCCGAACGCGAGGCCGACCATGCCTGCGCTCGCGACCGGTTCGAGGTGCCAGGCGGCGGCGCCGAAGTGGTGGCTGCGCGTGACGCCGGCAAACGCGGCGCCGGCCGCGCGGGCGCGCGCGATCGCCTCGCGCACGGCCAGCGCGCACGCCGGAAACGCCAGCCCCTCGCCCGCGTCGACCAGGCACGCGGCGGCGCGCGCGCTCACGACGACCGGCTGCGCGGTGCCGTCGACGCGCCCGTGACGCAGGTGTCCCGCGTATTGCGCCACCCGGGCCAGTCCGTGCGAACCGAGTCCTTGCGCCTCCGCGGCCACCAGCGCCGCGGCGGTGACGCGCGCCGTCCCGGGCGCGGCGCCGGCGCGTTCCAGCGCGCTGGCGGCGAGGTCAGTCAGTCGG
The DNA here is from genome assembly GCA_024711155.1 of Burkholderiaceae bacterium. GTDB lineage: Bacteria > Pseudomonadota > Gammaproteobacteria > Burkholderiales > Burkholderiaceae_E > Zeimonas. The sequence goes on along the minus strand of JANJTK010000074.1, from coordinate 2,518 downwards.
GAGACGGGCTGTCGGGGCATGCGTGCTCAGCGTAGAAGTTCGCAGTACGAGAGTGCGCCGCGCGGCGCCCGTCGCCGCGATCACGCCGACTCGTGGATGCGCGTGAGCACGAACTCGCGGTGGCCGAGCACCTCGGCCGCGGTCCACCGGCCGTTGGCCGTCGCGAGCATCGCCTCGAGCAGCTTGTCCCCGGTCTGGTCCAGCGTCGTCTCGCGCTGCAGCAGGCCCGAGCAATCGACGTCGACGTGCTCGCTCATCGTGCGCACCGTGCGCGGATTCGCGCACAGCTTGATCACCGGCAGGATCGGGTTGCCGATCACGTTGCCCTGGCCGGTCGGGAAGAAGTGCACGACGAAGCCCGAGGCCGCGCACAGCGTGACCATCTCGGCGGCCGCCGACGACGAGTCCATGAACCACAGGCCCGGGTGCGTGGGCTCCTCGGCCTTGTCGATGACGCCGTCGACGGTGCACTTCTTGCCGATCTTCTGGATGTTGCCGAGCGCCTTTTCCTCGATGGTCGTCAGGCCGCCGGCGATGTTGCCCTTGGTCGGTTGCGACTCGGACAGGTCGCTGGTTCTCCAGCGGTTGATCATGTCCTGGTAGCGGTCGAACATGAACATGAAGCGCTCGCGCACCTGTTCGTTCGCGCAGCGCGCGGCGACGAACTGCTCGCCGCCGGTGATCTCGGAAGTCTCGCCGAAGCACAGCGTCGTGCCGAGCGGGTGCAGCTTGTCGAACGCGTTGCCGACGGTCGGGTTCGAGCCGCATCCCGACGTGGTGTCCGATTCGCCGCACTTGGTCGACACCCACAGGTCGCTGATCGGGCACTCGACCCGGTGCAGCGCGGTGGCGTGCTGGACGAACTGCCGGGCGGCGACCGACGCGCGCCTGATCGTCTCGTGGTCGCCGTAGCCCTCGATGCCGAAGCCGACCACCGGCTTGCCGGTCTTCGCGATGCCGTCGACGACCTTCTTTGTCCAGCCCTCCTCGATGCCGATCACAACCACCGCGGCGACGTTCGGGTTCGCGCCGGTGCCGATCAGCGTGCGGAAGTGCAGGTCGAGGTCGGGCCCGAACTGCAGGCGACCGTACGGGTGCGGGATCGCCATCGTCCCCTTGATCGCGGCGGCGACGGCTTCGGCGGCGGCGTTGGACAGGTCGTCCAGCGGCAGCACGATGACGTGGTTGCGCACGCCGACGCGTCCGTTCTCGCGGCGATAGCCCCAAAAGGTGGTGTTCCTGTCGATTACTGGCATCTGGCAGCCTCTTTCGGTTCGGTGGCGACGCGACCGCTGCTCACCAGCGCTTCGTCCTGATGTTGTGCACGTGGGCGTGCTCGCCGACCTTGATCGGTGCGACCACCTTGCCGATGTCGACGCCGTACTTGTAGACGGTGTCGCCGACCGCCATGTCCTTCAGCGCGACCTTGTGCCCGATCGGGATGTCCTGCGCGGCTTCGACCGCGACGGTCTTGTCCTCGTCCATGATCCAGGCGGTGAGCCTGGTGCCGGCCTCGATGCCTTCGACGACCGCCACCGCGACGGTGTCGCGGGCGTCGTGCAACACGACGTGAATCATTCGTCACTCCTTCGGAAGGACTGCTGGAATCGTCGGGCCGCGGCCGGGCCAGCTGTGAGCCGATGCTAAGCGACGCACTTCGGCGAGTCAACTAGATGACTTATATCAGGTGCATCAGTGATCCGGATGCTGTCAGAATGGCGCGACGCGCCGGCTCGCACCGGGCGGACAGGGGGCAGACCCGCACATGGACAGACAGGACTTCATCAGCCAGGCATCGGGCGGGCCGATCTTCAAGGAAGTCAAGCGCAGGATGCTGGGCGCGCTGGCTGCCGGCGAGTGGAAGCCGGGCGAGGCGATTCCGGCCGAGCCGCGACTGGCCGAGCGCTTCGGCATCGCGATCGGCACGCTGCGCAAGGCGATCGACGAACTGGTCGCCGAGAACGTGCTGGTGCGCCAGCAGGGCCGCGGCACTTTCGTCGCCACGCACAGCGGCGACCGGATGCTGTTCCTGTTCTTCAACATCGTGCGCCGCGACGGCGCGAAGGTGTATCCGGAGGTCGAGCTGGTGAAGTTCCGCAAGGCGCGCGCCGACGAGGAGGCCGCCGAGCGACTGATGCTGGCGCCGCGCGCGCAGGTGTTCGCCTACCGCAACGTGCTGCGGCTGGACGGCAGGCCGGTGATCGTCGACGACATCACGGTGCCCGCCGGGCTGTTCGCCGGCCTGACTGCGGCGCGGCTCAGGGAGCGCACGAACACGATCTACCACCTCTACCAGCACGGCTTCGGACTGTCGGTCGTGCGCACCGCCGAGACGCTCCGCGCGGTCGCCGCGCCCGCCGACGTCGCGCAGCTGCTGGGCGTGCCGTCCGACCGCCCGATGCTGCTGGTGCGGCGCGTCGCGTTCACGCTGAACGACCGGCCGGTCGAGTTCCGCCGCTCCCACGTCGACACCGCGAACCACGAGTACCAGCATTCCGGATGAGCCTGCCCGTCGAGA
>JANJTK010000064.1 GCA_024711155.1 Burkholderiaceae bacterium | reverse complement strand
CTCGCCGCCGGCGGTGGCCCCGCCGTCGCCGCCGCCGGCCGCGGCCGCGTCGCCGGCCGGCTGCCCGACGGCGAGCGCCCAGCGCCCGAAGCGGCGCGCCTCAGCGAAGAACCGGGCGCCGTCGATGAACAGTTCGTCGGGCCGCAGCAGCGGGCGCTCCGGGTCGTGCGACAGGAAGCGGTGGCGCTGGGCGGCCTCGTCGGCGAAGCGGCGCGCGGCGGACTCGACGTCACCGTGCGAAACCACGATCGCGCGCTCAGGCAGGTAGTCGAACAGCGTGGCGGTCTGCTCGTGGAACAACGGCAGCCAGTACTCGATGCCCGCCGGCGCGATGCCGTTGCCGACGTCCCGGTAGACCGGGCTCTTCGACGGATCGCCCTCGAAGCGCTCGCGCCAGCGGGCGCGGAACGCGGCGCGCGCCGCGTCGTCGAGCGCGAACTCGCGCGCGGGCAGCAGCCGCAGGCGCTCGACCGGGTACAGGCTGCGCTGCGTGTCGGGGTCGAAAGTGCGGATCGACTCCAGCTCGTCGCCGAACAAGTCGAGCCGGTACGGCAGCGCCGCGCCCATCGGAAACAGGTCGATCAATCCGCCGCGGACGCTGTATTCGCCGGGATGCACGACCTGCGACACGTGCGCGTAGCCGGCCAGGCTCAACTGCGAGCGCAGGCGCGGTTCATCGAGCCGCTGCCCGGCGTCGAAGAAGAAGGTGCGCGACGCGAGAAAGGCGGGCGGGGCGAGCCGGTGCAGCGCGGTGCCCGCCGGCACCAGCAGCGCGTCGCAGTCGCCGCGCTGCAGCGCGTACAGCGTCGCGAGCCGCTCCGAGACGAGATCCTGGTGCGGCGAGAATGCGTCGTACGGCAGCGTCTCCCAGTCGGGCAGCAGCAGCACGCGCAGGCGCGGGGCGAACCAGCGCATCTCGTCGGCGACGCGCTGCGCGTCCGGCGTGCCGGCCACGACGATCGCGAGCGCGCGCCCATCGACCGACTCGCGCTGCGCGAGCGCGGCCAGCAGCAGCGCGTCGGCCGATCCGTGGCAGGCCGGGAGCGCGCGCACCTGGCCACCGGGTGGCGGCGGGTGCGCCGCGACCAGCGTGGCGAGTTCCGCGCGCGGCGGCAAGGCGAGGGTGGTCAAGTGAATCGGCGGCGCAGGCAAACTACAATTCTATCTTTTCGTCGTCGTCCCCGACGATGCCCCCGGCGACACCGTGACCGACCGCGACGTCCGCAGCTTTGCCGTGATTCCTGCCGCCGGCGTCGGCAGCCGGCTCGGCGCCGCGTTGCCCAAGCAGTACCTGGCGCTCGCCGGCCGGCCGATGCTGCGCTGGAGTGTCGACGCGCTGCTGGCGGCGCCGTGGATCGAACGGCTGGTGGTCGTGGTGGCGCCGGGCGACGCGCAAGCGGCCGCGCTGCTCGCGGGCCTGTCGCGGGTCGAGGTGCTCGCCGCCGGTGGCACGACGCGCCGCGACAGCGTGCTGGCGGGGCTGCGTGAACTCGAGCGCGGCGGCGCCGCCGCGTCGGACTGGGTGCTGGTCCACGATGCGGCGCGCCCCGGCCTCGGGCCCGCGCTGCTCGAGCGGCTGCGCGCCGAGCTGCGCGACTCCGCGGTCGGCGGACTGCTTGCAGTGCCGGTCAGCGACACGGTCAAGCGCGCGGCGGCCGAAGGCTGCGCTGTGGCGGCCACGGTGGAGCGCGAGCGCCTGTGGCTCGCGCAGACTCCGCAGATGTTCCGTCTCGGCCTGCTCGCGCGCGCGCTCGATGCGTGCCCGGGGGCGACCGACGAGGCGGCCGCGGTCGAGAGCGCGGGCTGCGCACCGCGGCTGGTCGAGGGGGCGCGCGCGAACTTCAAGGTGACGACGGCCGAGGATCTCGAACTGATGCGCCAGTGGCTGGAGCGACGATGAAGATCCGTGTCGGGCAGGGCTGGGACGTGCATGCGCTGGTACCGGGCCGGCGCCTGCTGATCGGCGGCGTCGAGGTGCCGCACACGCACGGGCTGCTCGGGCATTCCGACGCCGACGTGCTGCTGCATGCGATCACCGACGCGCTCCTCGGGGCCGCGGCGCTGGGAGACATCGGGACCCACTTCCCCGACAGCGACCCGCGCTGGAAGGGCGCCGACAGCGCCGGGCTGCTGCGCGAGGCGGCCCGGCTCGTGCGGGCGGCGGGCTGGGAGATCGGCAACGTCGACGCGACGGTGCTTGCGCAGGCGCCGCGGCTGGCGCCCCACGTGCCGCGGATGGTCGAGCGGGTCGCCGCGGCACTCTCGGTGGCGCCCGGGCAGGTCGGCATCAAGGCGAAGACCGGCGAGCGGCTCGGATTCGTCGGGCGCGCCGAGGGAGTCGCCGCGCAGGCGGTTGCGCTGCTCGTCGGCGGCCGGGACGATTCTTGAGGCGCATCAAGCGCCGTTGCGCGGCGCGCCGCCGCACCTTCGCCGCGGGGAGCCGTTTCGGTACACTGACCCGCGCAGCATGACGTCGCGAGCGCCGGGCATTCGACCGGCGCCGGATCGCATCCACAAGACCACCAGGGGAGACCACGATGGGCGAGCAGACCAAGTACCTTCTCGACGAGAGCCGAATCCCGAAGCGCTGGTACAACATCCAGGCGGACCTGCCGAAGCCGATGGCGCCGGTGCTGCATCCCGGCACCATGCAGCCGGTCGGTCCGGACGATCTCGCGCCGCTGTTTCCGATGGCGCTGATCATGCAGGAGGTCACCACCGAGCGCGAGATCGACATTCCGGAGCCGGTGCGCGAGATCTACCGGCTTTGGCGTCCGGCGCCGCTGTTCCGCGCGCACCGACTCGAGAAGGCGCTCGGCACGCCGGCGAAGATCTTCTACAAGTACGAAGGCGTGAGCCCGGCCGGCAGCCACAAGCCCAACACCGCGGTGGCGCAGGCCTTCTACAACCGCGAGGCCGGCATCAAGCGGCTGACCACCGAAACCGGCGCCGGCCAGTGGGGCTCGTCGCTGTCGTTCGCCGGCGCGCTGTTCGGCATCGACGTCACCGTGTTCCAGGTGCGCGTTTCGTACGACCAGAAGCCCTACCGGCGCGCGCTGATGGAGTCGTACGGAGCACGCTGCCTGCCGTCGCCGTCGACCGAGACCGAGTACGGGCGCAGCGTGCTGGCCAAGCGGCCCGACCATCCGGGCAGCCTCGGCATCGCGATCTCCGAAGCGGTCGAGATCGCGGCGAAGAACGACGACACCAAGTACGCGCTGGGATCGGTGCTCAACCACGTGCTGCTGCACCAGACCATCGTCGGGCTCGAGTCGATGGAGCAGATGAAGATGGCCGACGCGTGGCCCGACGTTATCGTCGGCTGCACCGGCGGCGGCTCGAACTTCGCCGGCATCGCGTTCCCGTTCATCGGCGAGGGGCTGCGCGGCGGCGCGAAGCCGCGCATCGTCGCGGTCGAGCCGGCGGCCTGCCCGTCGCTGACGCGCGGCAAGTTCGCGTACGACTTCGGCGACACCGGACACATGACGCCGCTCACGAAGATGCACACGCTGGGCTCCACCTTCACGCCGCCGGGCTTCCACGCCGGTGGACTGCGCTACCACGGCATGGCGCCGCTGGTGTCGCACCTGAAGGACCTGGAACTGATCGAGGCCACGGCCTACCACCAGCGCGAGTGCTTCGCCGCCGGCATTGCGTTCGCGCGCGCCGAAGGCATCCTGCCGGCGCCCGAGGCCAATCACGCCGTGAAGGGGGCGATCGAGGAGGCGCTGCGCTGCAAGCGCGAGGGCCGCTCGGAGACGATCCTGTTCAACCTGTGCGGCCACGGTCACTTCGACATGGCCGCCTACATGGCCTACACCGCCGGGACGCTGACCGACCAGTCGTACAGCGAGGAGGAACTCGCGATGGCGCTGGCCGGCCTGCCGAGCGTTCCCGAGCCGGCCTGAGCGCGCGGCGCGCCCGGAAACTTCCCCGGGCGCGCCCCGGCGCGCCGTGACGGCTCCGCGGCGGCGACGCCTGCCGGCGCGCTGCGGGCGTGCCGGGCGCGGCGCAACCGGATCCGATCTCGCATGGTGACCCGGGCGGGCGTTGCCGACGAACTCGCGTGGTGCGCCGCGCGGCTCCGCGAGGGGACCGCGCGCCCGCGCTGGCGCGTCTGGCACTACGCGTCGACCGAGATCGTGCTCGGCTGCTCGCAGCGGACGCTGCTCGCCCCGGTGGCCGCGCGCGCGCCGGCCGGGGTCGCGGTTTCGGTGCGCTCGTCGGGCGGCGGGGCGGTGCTCGCCGGACAGTGGATGGTCGGCGCGAGCATCGTCCTCCCGAACGGCCATCCGCTGGCCGGGCCAACGCTCGCGGGCAGCTACCGCTGGCTCGGCGAGACCTGCGTCGGGCTGCTCCGCGAGGCCGGCGTCGATGCGCATGCGATCGATCCGAAGCGTGGGGAGGCGACGGCCGCTGCCGGCGACGCGCCGGTGCGCTGGGCCTGCTTCGGCGGGTTGTCGGCGTGGGAGGTGGTCGACGCCGCGGAGCGCAAGATCGTCGGCCTCGCGCAGCAGCGGCGGCGCGGAGGCATCGCCTACTCGCTCGGCCTGCTGGCCTCGCGCTGCGACTGGGCCCTGCTGTGCGACGCGATGGGCGAACCGCAGGATGCGCAGCGTCTGGCAGCGCGCACGGTTGCCTGCGAGGACGTGCCGGGCGCACGGCGTCTCGCGCCGCTCGAGTGGGCGCAACGCCTCGAGGCCGAGCTGGCGGCGGCGCTCGGAACCGACGACGAGGCGAACTGAACGGGCGAACCGAGCGTGCGACCTCGCAGCCGCACTCAGAGAACGCGGGCGAAGGCCTCTTCGAGCAGGCGCACCGTGCGTTCGACGTTGCCGAGCTTGTCCAGCCCGAACAGGCCGATCCGGAAGCTGCGGTAGTCGGCCGGCTCGCCGCACTGCAGCGGCACGCCGGCGGCGGTCTGCAGGCCGACGGCGGCGAACTTCTGGCCGGACTGGATCGCCGGGTCGTCGGTGTGGCAGACGACGACGCCGGGTGCCTCGAAGCCCGGGGCGGCGACGAAGCGCACGCCGCGCGCGGCGAGCAGCGCGCGCACGCGCTCGCCCAGTTCGCGCTGCTCGGCGCGCGCGCGCTCGAAGCCGTGGGCCTTCGTCTCCAGCATCGCGTCGCGCGCGCGGGCGAGCGCCTCGGTCGGCATCGTCGCGTGGTACGCGTGGCCGCCGTTCTCGTAGGTCTCCATGATCTGCAACCACTTGCGCAGGTCGCAGGCGAAGCTGGTGGAGGTGGTGCTGTCGATGCGCTCGCGGGCGCGCTCGCCGAGCATCACCAGGCCGCAGCAGGCGGGGCCGCTCCAGCCCTTCTGTGGCGCGCTGACGAGCACGTCGACGCCGAGCGCGGCCATGTCGACCCAGATCGCGCCCGACGCGATGCAGTCGAGCACGAACAGCGCGCCGACCGAGTGCGCGGCCGCAGCCGCCTGGCGCACGTACGAGTCGGGCAGCATCATTCCCGACGCCGTTTCGACGTGCGGCGCGAACACGACGCCCGGGCGCGTGCGCTCGATTGCCGCGACCACCTCGTCGATCGGCGCCGGCGCGAAGGGCGCCTGCCGCTGCGCGTCGAGCGGCCGTGCCTCGAGCACCGTGCATGCGGGGGCGATGGCGCCCATCTCGAGAATCTGCGACCAGCGGTAGCTGAACCAGCCGTTGCGGATCACCACGGCCGGCTGGCCGGTGGCGAACTGACGCGCGACTGCCTCCATCGCGAACGTGCCGCTGCCCGGCACGACGACGGCCGAGCGCGCGCGGTACGCTTCCTTCAGCACGCCCGAGATGTCGCGCATGACGCCCTGGAAGCGGCGCGACATGTGGTTGAGGGTGCGATCGGTGTAGACGACCGAGAATTCGAGCAGGCCGTCGGGATCGACGTCGGGAAGCAGGCCGGGCATTCGTGGTTCCGTCGGGATAGGGTGCGGGTCCGCCGGCCGGGGCGCCTGGGGCGGCGCTGCGCATCGACGGTGGCCGGAATCGGCGTCGACTCCGCAAAGTGTACCGCCGGCGTCCTTGCCCCGCTGACGAGGGCAGAATCCGGCGCTGCGCGCGGACTGCGGCGCTGCGTGCGGCTATCCGCTCTGGGGCCGCCTGCCGCGATCGTCGGGCAGCGTCAGCAGCGCGCGCAGGCCCCCGTCGGGCGCGTTGAGCAGCCGCAGGCCGCCGCCGTAGCGGCGCGCGAGCCGATCGACGATCGCCAGGCCGAGTCCCGAGCCACCCGTTTCGCCGCGCGCGTCGTCGGCCCGCGCAAAGGGCTGCAGCAGCCGTTCGAGGTCCCGCGGCGGAAGTCCGGGGCCATGGTCGCGCACTTCGAGCACGATGCCCGACCCGAGCGCGCGGGCTTGCACCTCGACGCGCGCAGGGCCTTCGGGCGCCGCGCGCCCGTAGCGCAGCGCGTTGTCGATCAGGTTCGCGAGCGCGCGCTGCAGGTCGGTCGGGTCGCCGAACCAGCGTTGCGCGTCGCCGGGGTCGATTGCCAGCGCCAGTTCTCCTGCCTCGATGGCGCCGCGGTAGGCCTGCGCTGCGCCCGCGAGCAGTGCGGCGACGTCGACGTTCTCGCTGCGCGGCGGCTCGGCGATGCGTGCGTACTGGACGAACTGGCCGACGATGCGGTCGATGCGGCCGATGTCGTCGGCCATCGACGTCCGTTGCGCCTCCGGCAGCTCGGCCAGCTCGATTTCCATCCGCAGGCGCGCGAGCGGGCTGCGGATGTCGTGCGAGATGCCGGCCAGCGCGACCGAGCGGTCGCGCTCGATCTCGGCGAGATCGCGCGCGAGCCGGTTGAAGCGCCGGTTGACGCCGGCGATCTCGGTCGGTCCGCGATCGGGCAACGCCGCCGGCGCCTCGCCGCGACTCAGGGCGCCGATCGCGCCGCTCAGATCGGCGAGCGGGCGGTTCACCAGCCGCGACATCGCGAGCGCGCCCAGCAGCGACAGGGCCGCCGCGATCAGGCCCAGCACCCCCAGGCTCGGGCCGAACTGGCGCTCGGCGCGGCTGCGCGGCAGGATCATCCAGTAGTCGTCGCCGTCGATCGCGAAGCTGACCCACAGCGCATCGGTGTCGTTGACGCGGCCGGCGACCAGAGTGCCCGCCCCGAGCAGCTGCCGCAGACGCGGTTGCAGCGCGCGCAGCCGCGGCCCGGTGGCGGCAAGGTCGACGCGATCGTCGGGCTCCTTCGGCAGCACGCGCACGTCCTCCTCCCGCGCGAGCTGCCCGAGCAGGTCCATGCGCCGCCCGGGATCGGCGCTCACCAGTGCCGAGCGGGTGAGGTTGACGACCGATGCGATCTCCCAGGCGAGCCGCTGTTCGGGCGTCGCGCGCTCGAGCGCGCGCACGATCCCGAGCGTGACGCCGAGGCTCGCGCCGATCAGCAGCGCGAGCATCAGGAACGTGCGCCAGAACAGGCTGATGCGCGGCAGGCGGGCGGCGGCGCGCCCGCCTTGCGCCTGCGGCACCGGTTCGTTCATTGCCCGTCAGGGACGAACACGTAGCCGACGCCCCACACCGTCTGGATGTAGCGCGGCTGCTGCGGGTCGGCTTCGATGAGCTTTCGCAGCCGCGACACCTGCACGTCGAGGCTGCGGTCGTAGGCGCCGTACTCGCGGCCGCGCGCGAGCGCCATCAGCTTCTCGCGCGACAGCGGGGTGCGCGCATGCTGAACGAGGACCTTCAGTACCGAGAATTCGCCGGTGGTCAGCGGCACCGGGACGCCGTCGCGCGAGAACGCGCGCGTGGCGAGATCGAGGCGGAACGGGCCGAAGCTCACCTCGCCGGGCTCCGCCGACGGCGCGCCGGGCAACTCGGCCGGCGGCTTGCGGCGCAGCACCGCGTGAATCCGCGCCAGCAGCTCGCGCGGGTTGAACGGCTTCGGCAGGTAGTCGTCCGCGCCGACTTCGAGGCCGATGATGCGGTCGATGTCGTCGCCCCTGGCGGTCAGCATCACGACCGGAGTACGGTCGTTCGCGCCGCGCAGGCGCCGCAGGATCGACAGCCCGTCCTCGCCCGGCATCATCAGGTCGAGCACGATCAGGTCGAAGACCTCGCGCAGCATCAGCCGGTTCATCGACGCTGCGTCCTGCGCGAGGCTCACGTCGAAGCCGTTCTCCGCGAGGTAGCGCCGCAGCAGCTCGCGCAGCTTGGGGTCGTCGTCGACGACCAGCAGCCTGGCCCGGATTTCGCTCATGGCGCCGATGATAGCGGCGCAGCGGCTGGCGTGGCGCGAACCGCCGTCGCCGGGAAACATCCGCCGCGCAACGGTTACCTGCGCTTACACGGTTTTACCCCTGCGGCGGGTGTCGCGGCGCGGGCCGCTGTCTAGAATGGCGGCATGGACAGCAAGGCGAATCCACGCGCAATGACCGGGCAGGCCGGGGCGGGGCGGCGCGCCGCGCTCGCGCTGACGTTGACGCTGGCGATAGCGGTTGCTGCGCCCGTGTTCGCGCAGCCGCTCGGCCCCGGACGGCTGAGCCCCGAGGAGCGCGAGCGGCTGCGGCGCGAGTTGCGCGAGCAGCGCGAGTTTCCGCGCCGCGCAGGCGACGCACCGGGCCGCGCCGGCGAGTTTCCGGGGCGCGCCGGCGATCTTCCGCGCCGGCCCGGCGAGGTCCCGGGGCGCGCGGGGGACCTTCCGGGCCGGACCGACGAGCCCGGCTGGCGGCGCGAGCGGATGGCGCCGCAGGAGCGCGAGGAACTCCGCCGGCAGCTGCGCGACGCGCAGCGCGGCGAGCGCCGCGGGCGCGCGCGGGGCTGGAACTGAGAGCCGCGGCTGGCGCAGCGACTAGAATCGGGGCGTGACCGCCGACCCTTCCGCCGCGATTGTCCGCGAGGCGCCCGCCGCCGGGGCGTCGGCGTGCCTGCTCGCGCTGTCGACCGCGAGCGAGTGGTGCTCGGTCGCGCTGCATCGGCGCGCCGAAGGCGTCGACGACAGCGAGTGCCTGTCCGAGCGCCTCGGCGCGGGGCAGTCGATGCGCGTGCTCGCGATGGTGCGCGAGTTGCTCGACGCGGTGCAACGGCCGCCGTCGGCCATCGACGCGATCGCCTTCGACGCCGGGCCCGGCGCGTTCACCGGATTGAGGGTCGGCTGCGCGGTCGCGCAGGGCCTGGGCTTCGCACTGGATCGCCCGCTGCTGCCGGTCGACGGGCTGGCGACGCTGGCGTGGCAGCGGCTGCGCGGCACCCGCATCGGCGATGCGACGGTGCTGGTGGCGAACGACGCGCGCATCGGCGAGCTCTACGTTGCGCTGTACCGCGTGCGGTTCGGCGCCGACGGTGCGTCGCCGCTGCTTGCGACGCTGATGGAGCCGCGGGTGCTCGCACGCGCCGAACTCCACACGCTGCCCGGGCTCGGCGCCGCTGCGCCGCGCGCGAGCGAACTCCTGCTCGCCGGCAACGCGTGGGGATTGCCCGGCCTGCTCGACGACTGGGTCGCGCGTCAGGGCCTGGCGGCGCCCCCGCAGGCGCCGGCAGACGACGACGCGTACGTGCGCGCCGACGCGCTGGCCGAACTCGCGCTGCTGGCGTGGCGCGCCGGCGGTGGGCTGGATCCGGCGCTGGCCGCGCCTCGCTACGTGCGCGACAAGGTCGCACTCGACCGCGGCGAGCAGCGGGCGCTGCGCGCGCAGCGTGACGGCAGGGCGAGCGGCTCGGTCCCGGGTGCTGGCCGATGAGCGCGCCGAGCGCCGTGCTGGCACGCAGAGGCCCGCGGTGAGCGCGCAGCCGCTCGCGGTCGCCGATCTGGTGGCGCGCGGCATCGCGTTGTCCGCGCGGCCGATGCGCGGCGCCGATCTCGACGCGGTGCTCGCCGTCGAGCGCTCGGTGTACCCGTTTCCGTGGACGCGGGGGAACTTTGCCGACTCGCTGGTCGCGGGCTACGACGCGTGGGTGTTCGAGCAGCCGGCTGCGCAGCGCGGCCGGTTCGCCGCCTATGCGGTCGTGATGTGGATTCCGGACGAGGCGCACCTGCTCAACCTCAGCGTGGAAGCGGAACTGCAGCGCAGGGGAATCGGGGCCGCAGTGCTCGACTGGCTGATGAGCGACGCGGCCGCTCGCGGCGCGCGCACGATGTTGCTCGAGGTGCGGCCGTCCAATGCCCCGGCGATCGCGCTGTACCGCTCGCGCGGGTTTGCGCAGATCGGCACCCGCCGGGGCTATTACCCGGCCGCGGACGGAGCGCGCGAAGATGGGTGGGTGCTTTCCTGCAGGCTCGCCGATGGATGAGTCGCGGCGCCGCGCGTGGCACGCGCTCGGACTCGGCCCCTTGTGGCGCCAGCGCGCGCCGGATGCGCAGTCCGCAGCCGCCTCCCCGAGCGTGCTGGAAGCGGTGCGTCCGCCGCTTTCGGCGCCGGCAACGGGCGCAGGGAACTCGGCGACGCCGCCGGTGCTCGGCGCCGTCGAGGCGATGGACTGGCCCGCGTTGCGCGCGGCGGTGTCGGCCTGCCGTGCGTGCGCGCTGTCCGGAACCCGGACCAACACGGTGTTCGGCGTTGGCGACGAGCGCGCGACGTGGATGGTGGTGGGCGAGGCGCCCGGGGCCGAGGAGGACCGGCGCGGCGAGCCCTTCGTCGGCAACGCGGGGCGACTGCTCGACCAGATGCTGGCCGCGCTCGACCTCGCGCGCGGACGCGACGTCTACATCGCCAACGTGCTCAAGTGCCGCCCGCCGCAGAACCGCGATCCGTCGCCCGACGAGATGGAGCGCTGCGCACCCTGGCTGCGGCGCCAGATCGAACTCGTCGCGCCGCGCGTCGTCGTCGTGGTCGGGCGCATCGCCGCGCAGGCGCTGCTGCGCACGGAAGCGTCGATTGCGTCGCTGCGCGGCCGGGTGCATGCGTATCCGCTGGGCGAGCGACGCGTGCCGGTGGTCGCGACCTATCACCCGGCCTACCTGCTCAGGAACCCGGCGGACAAGCGACTGGCGTGGGCCGACCTGTGCCTGGCGCGCTCCGCGCACGACGCGCAGCGCTGACAAAGGGGACGCCGCCCTGAGGGGTTGCTCGGTGGCGCGGTTGTTCGGTGGCGCGCTCGGCGTCGATGCCAGGGCTGCGGTTGGCGCCTGCGCGCGGCCGGCGTTCAGTGCCGGCTCTGGCCGATGAGCGCGACCGAATCGAAGGCGCGCTGGTTTGCGCGGTGCAGGCGGATGACGGCCAGCATCACGAGTGCGACGAAGGCGCCGAACAGGACGATCACGACGTTCACGCCCAGGCCGAGCCTGAGCAGCAGCGCATAGAGACCGAGCATCACCAGGATGTTCAGGTTCTCGTTGAAGTTCTGCACCGCGATCGAGTGCCCGGCGCTCATCAGCACGTGACCGCGGTGCTGCAGCAGCGCGTTCATCGGCACGACGAAGAAGCCCGCCAGCGCGCCGATCACCACCAGCAACGGAAACGCCATCACCTCGGACGACACCAGCGTCATGACCGGCACCAGCAGGCCCATCGCGACGCCGACCGGCAGTACGCGCAGCGACTCGCGCAGGCGGACGATGCGCGCGGCCGCCACGGCGCCGATCGCGATGCCCAGCGCGACCACGCCCTGAAGGATCGCGGCGCGGTTCAGCGGCATGCCGAGCGCGTGGCGCGCCCAGTCGAGCACGATGAACTGCAGCGTCGCGCCAGCGCCCCAGAACAGCGTGGTCACCGCGAGCGAGATCTGGCCCAGCTTGTCCTTCCACAACACGCGGCAGCAGACCGCGAACTCGCGCACCACCGTGACCGGGTGCATCGCCTGGTGCGGATAGCGTACGCCGGTGTCGGGAATGCGCAGGTTGAAGGCCGCGGCGATCGCGTAGACGACGGCGATGACGGCGATCGCTGCCTCGGCCGGCGTGTGGATGCCGGTGTCGAGCAGCGGCAGGTCGATCGAGAGGATGAGCGACGAGACCGACGGGCTGATCAGCGCGCCGCCGAGCACGGTGCCGAGAATGATCGACCCGACCGTCGTGCCCTCGATCCAGCCGTTGGCGGCGACGAGCTTCTCCGGCGGCAGCAGCTCGGTGAGGATGCCGTACTTCGCCGGCGAGTAGGCTGCCGCGCCGAGCCCGACCACCGCGTAGGCGAGCAGCGGGTGCACCATCAGGAACATCAGCACGCAGCCGACGATCTTCACGGTGTTGGTGACGAACATGACCCGGCCTTTGGGCATCGAGTCGGCGAAGGCGCCGACGAACGGCGCGAGGACGACGTAGGAGACCGTGAAGAAGAGCTTGAGCAGCGGCTTCATCCACTCCGGCGCGTGCAGTTCGATCAGCAGCGCGATGGCAGCGATCAGCAGCGCGTTGTCGGCGAGCGACGAGAAGAACTGCGCCGCCATGATCGTGTAGAAGCCGCGTTTCATCCGGAAAGGGCTCTCGTGTCTCCGTTCGAGCGCCGGCTTTCCGCGGCAGCGCCGGGGCCGGTCGGCTGCCGTGCCGCGTGCGATCGATGGGTGCCGCTGCAGAGCGCGGTGGCGTTATACCACGATCGCTGCGCGCCGCCCTGTGTATAGTTGGCGGGCCCGCCCGACTGCCCGATGCCGCGCCCGATCCTCGCCACCGTATCGATCGACGCCATGCGCCACAACCTGGCCCGGGTGCGCGAGCGCGCCGTGGGCCGCTTCGTGTGGGCGGTCGTCAAGGCCGACGGCTACGGTCACGGGCTGGCAAACGCGGCGCGCGGCTTCGCCGACGCGGACGGGCTCGCGCTGATCGAATTCGACGCGGCGGCGCGGCTGCGGGCGCACGGCTGGCGCCGCCCGCTGCTGATGCTCGAAGGGGCCTTCGATCCGGACGACGTGGCGCAGGCGGCGCGCGAGCGGCTCGCGCTGGTCGTCCACGAGGCGCGCCAGCTCGACTGGCTGCAGGCGGTCGACGCGCCGGGGGCGCTCGACGTGTTCCTGAAGTTCAACAGCGGCATGAACCGGCTCGGCTTCGCTCGCGAGGCCTTCCGCGACGCGTTCGCGCGGCTCGGGCGGATCGCCGGCGTCGGCCGCGTGACGTTGATGACGCACCTCGCCGATGCCGACGTGCCGGGCGGCGCCGACGAGGCGCTGCGCCGATTCGAGGCGGCGTGCGAGGGGCTGCCGGCGCGGCGCACCATCGCCAATTCGGCGGCCACGCTCGACGTCGCGGCGGCGCACGGCGACGCGTTGCGGCCCGGCGTGATGCTCTACGGCGGCACGCCGTTCGGCGACGGCGACGCGCGCGCGCTCGGGCTGCGCGCGGCGATGCGGCTGGAGTCGCGGCTGATCGCGGTCCAGCAGTTGCAGCCCGGCGACGCGGTCGGCTACGGTTCGACCTTTCGCGCGCAGCGCCCGATGCGCATCGGGGTCGTCGCCTGCGGCTACGCCGACGGCTACCCGCGCCACGCGCCCACCGGCACGCCGGTGGCGGTCGACGGCGTGCCGACGGCGACGCTCGGGCGCGTCGCGATGGACATGCTGACGGTCGACCTCGAGCCGGTGCCGGCGGCGCGCCCGGGGTCGCGCGTCGAGTTGTGGGGCGACGGCGTTTCGATCGACGCGGTGGCGCGCGCGAGCGGCACCATCGGCTACGAGCTGATGTGCGCGCTCGCGCGGCGCGTCCCGGTGCGCGTCGAAGACGGCGCGGCGCCGTGAGCGGCGGGAGGCGGGAAGTGGCGCGCGCGAAGGTCCACCACGTCTGCAGCGAGTGCGGCGCGAGCGCTGCGAAGTGGCAGGGGCAGTGCCCGCAATGCGGCGCCTGGAACACGCTGGAGGAGGCGCCGCTGGCGGAGCGCGTCGGCGCGCACCGCTACGAGTCGCTCGCGCCGTCGCACGACGTGGTGACGCTGGATGCAGTGCCGGCGCAGGACACGGCGCGCATCGGCACCGGCATCGAGGAGTTCGACCGCGTGCTCGGCGGCGGGCTGGTCGAGGGCTCGGTGGTGCTGATCGGCGGCGATCCGGGCATCGGCAAGTCGACGCTGCTGCTGCAGGCGCTCGCGCACCTGTGCGCCACGCGCGAAGTGCTCTACGTGGCCGGCGAGGAGTCGGCCTCGCAGGTGGCGCTGCGCGCGCGCCGGCTCGGCGCCGGCGATGCGCCGCTGCCGCTGATCGCGCAGACCGAGCTCGAGCGCATCGCCGCGACCGTGCGCGAGCGGCGCCCGGCGGTGGTCGTGATCGACTCGATCCAGACGCTGTACTCGGCGCAGCTGCAGTCGGCGCCGGGCTCGGTGGCGCAGGTGCGCGAGTGCGCGGCGCAGCTCACGCGGCTGTCCAAGCAGATCGGCACCGCGATGGTGATGATCGGGCACGTGACGAAGGAGGGCACGCTCGCCGGCCCGCGCGTGCTCGAGCACATGGTCGACACCGTGCTCTACTTCGAGGGCGACACGCACTCGTCGCACCGTCTCGTGCGCGCGTTCAAGAACCGCTTCGGCGCCGTCAACGAACTCGGCGTCTTCGCGATGACCGACCGCGGCCTGCGCGGCGTGGCGAACCCGTCGGCGCTGTTCCTGTCGCAGCACACCGGCGCGGTGCCGGGGTCGTGCGTGCTGGTCACGCAGGAGGGCACGCGGCCGCTGCTGGTCGAGGTCCAGGCGCTGGTCGACGCGGCGCACGTGCCGAATCCGCGCCGGCTGTCGGTCGGGCTCGAGCAGAACCGGCTCGCACTGCTGCTCGCGGTGCTTCACCGGCACGCCGGCATCGCGTGCTACGACCAGGACGTCTTCATCAACGCGGTGGGCGGCGTGCGGATCGGCGAGCCCGCGGCCGACCTCGCGGTGGTGCTGGCGATCGTCTCGTCGCTGCGCAATCGCGCGCTGCCGCGCGGGCTGGCGGTGTTCGGCGAGGTCGGGCTCGCCGGCGAGATTCGCCCGGCTCCGCGCGGCCAGGAGCGGTTGCGCGAGGCCGGCAAGCTCGGCTTCTCGCGGCTGCTGATCCCGCGCGCCAACGCGCCGCGCCGGCCGGTCGAGGGCGTGGAAATCGTCGGGCTGGAGCGCATCGAGCAGGCGCTCGACGCCGCCTGGGGCTAGAGGCGCGCCGCGCCGCGCGGCCGCTCCGGGCCGAGCCGGTCGCGACCCGCGTTGAAATCGAGTGCGCGTTCGGCAGCGGCGCGGCCACTGCGCACCGCGCCTTCGAGCGTGGCCGGGTAGTCGGGCCACGCGTACTCCCCGGCCAGCCAGAAGCCGGGCAGCTCCGGCGCGAAGGCATCGGCGGCGAAGCGCGGCCGCTGCGGCGTGCAGCGGAAGGTCGCGCGCTTCTCGGTGACGACGCGCGCCGCGGCCGGCGGCGGCACGCGCAGCTGCGCCGCGACCTGGCGCGCGACGCCGGCGGCGAGCGCGTCCGGCGGCTCGGCGTCGGCGCTGCGGTCGCGCGCGCTGATCACCACCGTCGCGATGTGCTGCGTGCCGTGGCGCCCGCGGTCGAACAGCCATTGGCCGTGCCAGGCCGGCTGCGGCGACGCACGCAGCATGGTCCAGCGCGGCAGCCGCGGCGCCGCGGCTGCGGGCCAGGCGAGGGTGACGGTGGCGATCGCCTCGTAGTCGAAGTCGCGCAGGCTCGTTGCGCGCCCGGCCAGCGCAGGGACGGCCGCGCACAGCGGTTCGACGAGCCGCGCTGCCGCGTGCGGCGGTACCGCCAGCACGACCTGCGTCGCTTCGACGACGGCGGGGTCATGGGCACTGCCGGCGCGCAGTCGCCAGTGTCCGGCCGCCGCCTCGATCGAGCGCACGGTCGAGCCGAACGAGAGGGTGGCGCCGCGCGTGCGCAGCCATGCGCAAGCGGGGCGCGACACAACCGCGGCGAGCGTCGCGCGAGGCAGCAGGAAGTCCGAGTCCGCGCGCGCCGCCCCCAGCGTGTCGCGCAGCACGGTGGCGAACACCTGCGCGCTGGCAATGGCCGGCGGCGTGTTCAGCGTCGCGATGCACAGCGGTTCCCAGAGCCGATCGACCAGTGCCGGCGGCTGCGCGGGCGCCGCGAGCCACTGGGTCACGGTCTGCCCAGCCGGCGCGCGCCAGCCGGCGGCGCGCAGCCGCGCGAACATCCGGGCGAGCGCCAGCCGCTCGACCACCGGCAGGCCGCGCGCCAGCAGCAGCGCCGCGGCCAGGTGCAGCGGCGCCGGCAGCGGCGCCGCCTCCAGGCGCAGCCCCGCCGTGTCGCTCAGCCGCAGCCGGAAGCGGTCGATCGGTGCGCGGTCGTCGTTCAGCAGTTGCGCGAGCGCCAGGCTCTCGCGATAGGCGCCCACCAGCAGGTGCTGGCCGGCGTCGATGGCGACCGGCGTCGCGCCGAGGTCGAGGCGTGCCTCGCGGGCGCGCCCGCCGGCTTCCGGGGCCGATTCGATCAGATGTACGTGGCGACCGGCCTGCGCGAGCCGCACCGCCGCCGACAGTCCGGCCCAGCCGGCGCCGACGATTGCGACGTCCGTGCGCATCGGTGATTGGCGCCGCGGCCTACACCGCCGGCGGTGCGCCGCGGGTCCAGGTCCGCCACGCGATCCACAGCTTGCGCAGCGGGGTGAGTGAAGTGCGGTGCGTGAGCACGCGAAAGCCGTCGCGCTCGATCTCGTCGAGCAGCCGCAGGTAGATTGCGGCCATCACCAGGCCCGGCCGTTGCGCACGAACCTCGGCGTGCTCGAGCAGTGCGAACGCGCGCCGGTAGCGTTCGCGCGCCCGTGCGGCCTGGAAGCGCATCAGCTCGACGAAACGCTCGCCTGGGCGCGCCTGCAGCAGTTCCTCGGGCGCGACGCCGAAGCGCGCCAGTTCGTCGAGCGGCAGGTAGATGCGCCCGAGGCGGGCGTCCTCGCCGACGTCGCGAAGGATGTTGGTGAGCTGCAGCGCCAGGCCCAACTCTTCGGCATACGCGAGCGTCGATGGAAGGCGGGCGCCGAAGATGCCGGCCGAGAGGGTTCCGACCACGCCGGCGACGCGATGGCAGTACAGGTGCAGCGCGTCGAAGTCCGGGTAGCGGTCCAGTTCCAGGTCCATCTGCATGCCGTCGACGATCTCCAGCAGCGACTCGCGTTCGATCGCGCACGTGCCCAGGTGCGGGGCGAGCGCGCGCGCGACCGGATGTTGCGGATCGCCGGCAAAGAGCCGCCCGAGTTCCTCCCGCCACCAGTCGAGCCGCGCGCGGGCGACTGCGCGTTCGCCCGCCTCGTCGACGGTGTCGTCGACCTCGCGGCAGAAGGCGTAGAGCGCGGTAATCGCACGCCGGCGCTCGGGCGGCAGGAACAGGAAGCTGTAGTAGAAGCTCGAGCCGCTTGCGGCGGCACGCTGCTGGCAATACTCGTCGGGCGTCATGCCGGGATCCGCCACCAGAGCGCGGCGAGCGGCGCCGCGTCGCGCCAGCCGAGCGATGGGCGAGCGGCGAAGGGATCGTCGCCCTGGCGCGCGAGCCGGTCGAGGATGCGCAGGCCACCTGCAGCGACGGCGCGCAGCTCCCAGCCGAGGCGGCGCGGCACCTGCGGCACCAGCGCGCGGACGCCGGCGCACAGCATTGCGCGCGCGCGGGCCGCCTGCGCGCGGACCAGCGCGCGCAACGGCGCACTGGCGCGGCCGGCCGCCGAGGCGGCCGCGTTGTCGCGCTCGGACAGCCCGGCGGCGGCGAGCTCGTCGAGCGGGACGTAGAGCCGGCCGCGCCGCCAGTCAGGGGCCAGGTCCTGCACGAAGTTGATCAGCTGCAGCGCCGTGCAGACCTGGCTCGACGCGACTCGCGTGCCGGCGTGCCAGGCGCCGAACAGGCGCAACACGATCTCGCCGACCGGGTCGGCGGAGCGTGAGCAGTAGTGCGCGAGCGACGCGAAGTCCGGCTGCCGGCTGCTCGTGACGTCCTGCCGGAACGCGCTCAGCAGCGCCTCGAACGGCTCGACCGGCAGGCCGTGCGCGCGCAGGTGCGGGTGCAGCTCGGCGACGACCGGCGCGAGTGGCGCCGGCGCGCGCAGGTCCGCGGCGAGCGCGTCGAGCGCGGCGAGTCGCACCGGCGCCGGCGCATCCCCTTCGTCGGCGAGGTCGTCGGCGTGACGGGCGAACCGGTACACCGCGGTGATTGCAGGTCGCAGAGGCGCCGGGACCAGCATCGAGGCGACCGGGAAGTTTTCGTAGTGACCCGCTGCGTTGATCGCGAGCGTGATGCGGCGAGTCTGTGTGGGCTTCATGGCCAAGGTCGCGATGTCCGGTCCGGCTGGGCGATTGCCGCTGATGAGAGTAACCGAAGATTGTAGAAGGTCAGCGAGTCCAGGCGGCCGGTGATCCGCGCGCGACGTGTCGCAGGCCCAACCGTGCGCAGCACGGGCAACCGGGCGGGACCGGGTTGCGGCGCGGCGCTCGCGGGGATGCTGAGCGCGAGGACTCGCGACGCTCGCCGGTTGACATGCTCGAGGGCTTCGCGAAAAATACGGACTGAGGTCAGACCATCGGCGGCATGGGCATGGCGCAGGTTGACGGAACGACCCCTCGTCCACTGACAAGCCAGGAGCGAGACCGGGTGTCTGACCAGTACCGAGTCGGCCTCGATGTCGGCGGCACCTTCACCGACATCATGGTGGTTCACGCCGACGACCCGGGCCAGCCGGCGTTCTACGACAAGACTTCGTCGATCGCCGGCGACGAAGCGGCCGCGGTGATCAATGCGCTCGGACTCGCCGCGGCTCATTACGGTCACGCGCTCGAGGCATTCCTCGCCGCGATCGACACGATCAACTTCGGTACCACCGTGGTCACCAACGCGATGCTCGAGCACAAGGGTGCGGCCGCTGCGATGATCACGACGCGCGGCTTCCGCGACGTGATCGACCTGCGCCGCGGATACAAGGAGAGCCTGTTCGACATCCGGCTGGGCGCGCCGCCGCCGATCATTCGCCGCCGGCACCGCATCGGCGTGACCGAACGGATCGACTGCGAGGGCAGGGTCGTGGTGCCGCTCGACGAGCAGGAGGTGATCGCCGCAGTCAGGCAGGCGCGTGCCGACGGCATCGAGGCGTATGCGGTGTGCCTGCTCCAGTCGCCGGTCAATCCGGTGCACGAGCAGCGCGTCTCGGAGATCATTCGCGACCTCCAGCCAGGCGCCTTCGTGACGATGTCCTCGGAAGTGCTCAAGCAGCCTGGCGAGTTCGAGCGCTTCTCCGCCACTGCGGTCAATGCTTACGTGGGGCCGATCCTCGACGGCTACCTGCGCCAGCTCGTCGAACGGCTGCGCGCGCACGGATTCGCGGGTCGCCTGCGCGTCATGCAGTCGAGCGGCGGCAGCGTGCCGCCGGAGTTCGCCGGTCGCCACGCCGTGGGTGCCGTGCTCTCGGGGCCGGCCGCCGGCGTCGTCGCGACCGCCGAAATCGGCCGGGCGGCGGGTTTCCCCGACGTGATCGGGATCGACATGGGGGGGACGTCGAGCGACGTGTCCCTCGTTCGTCGCGCCGTCCCAGGCGTCGGCACCGACGCGTGGGTGGCGCGCTACCGCATCGCGGTGCCGATGCTCGACATCCACACCATCGGCGCCGGCGGCGGTTCGGTCGCCTGGATCGATGGGGGCGGCGCGCTGCGCGTGGGCCCCGAGAGCGCGGGCGCCCGGCCCGGCCCCGCCTGCTACGCGCGCGGCGGAGTGCGTGCCACCGTGACCGACGCAAACCTCGTGCTCGGCTACATCAGCGAAGAGCGGTTCCTCGGCGGTCGCATGCGGCTCGACCGTGGGCGCGCCGAGGCTGCGATCCTCGCGTCGATCGGCGACCCGCTCGGACTCGACGTGAACGAAGCGGCGATCGGCGTGGCGCGGATCGTCAACAACAACATGGCAAACGGAATCCGTTATGTCTCGGTCGCGCGAGGGCACGACCCGCGCGATTTCGCGCTGCTTGCCTTCGGCGGCGCCGCCGCGATCCACGCTCCCGTGCAGGCGCGTGAACTTGGCATCCGGACCATTCTGGTGCCCAGGTTCGCCCCGGTCCTGTGCGCGCTGGGCGAACTGATGGCGGACCTGAAGGTGACGGGGCTCGTGCCGTTCGCGCGCGAGGCCGGAGAGGTCGATCCCGCCGAGGTGAGCCGGGTGTTCGCAGCAATGGCCGAGCGCGACGCTCCAGTCGTCTCGGCGAGCGACGTGATACGCGTCGAGCAGCGCTGCTTTGCGGCGCTGCGCTACCGGGGCCAGGTTCGCGAGTTGCTGGCGCCGATCGACACCCACGCGGGCGTGATCGGCGCTGCGCAGTGGAGCGCGGCCGTGGCAGGGTTCCACGACCTGCACCGACGGCTCTACTCGTTCTCGCTCCCCGATCGCCCCGTCGACGTGGTCAGCCTGCGCCACGAGATGATCGGCGTGCGCAGCAAGTCGATGCCGGTGGCCCGGGAGTGGGTCGCCGCGGGCGAGGCGCCGCACGCCGGGTGGCGCCGCATGTGCATCCCCGGGGCGGATGGCAGCGCGCGCTTTGCCGAGGTTCCAGTCTTCGCCGGAGAGCGACTCGCGGCCGGGCATTCCGTCGAGGGGCCGGCGATCATCGAGGAACCGCACACGAGCGTCGTGCTGCTCCCGGGCGATCGCTGCCGGCTCGGAGCGGATGGCGTCTATGTCATCAGCGTTGGCGCGGGAGAGGAGGCGTGATTTCCGCTGGCCTGCTCCATCAAGCGGCATCGCGGCTGGCGGGCGCCGGCCTCGAGTGGTCGCGCCCGGTGGTGGCAATCGTATCGGCCGATGGCCGCACGCTGGCTTGCAGCGATCCCGATCGCTCAGGATCGCCGGGATGCGCGGCGCGCGAGATCATGCTGGCATTCGACGGCGAATGGGCGACGGGCGATGCCGCGGTCGCCAACGACCCGTTTGCGGGCGGCGTGCACGTGTGCGAGTTCACGCTGGTGCGGCCGCTCGGTGCCGATGCGCAGTGCGGTGGGATCGCTCTGCGCATGCGGGTGCCGGACATCGGTGGCTTCGCCTTCGGCGGCCTTGCGCCGAACTCTTTCGACACCTGGGGTGAGGGCGCGCGCTTCCCGCCGCTGAAAGTCCGCGAGCGCGGCCAGGCCCGCGAGGAAGCGCTCGAACTGATCACCATGAACAGCCGAACGCCGCATGTCGTGCGGCGCTCGCTCGACGCCATGCTGCGCGAGGCGGACCGGCTGGCCACTGCATTGGCAGATGCCGCATCCCTGGGCCCGGCAATCAGCGCCGCCGGGGCGCGCGCTGCGCAACGGATCGCCGGACTGGCCCGGGGGAGATGCAGCGTCGAGGCGCCGATCGGGATTCCGGGCGCGGCGGCTCCGGTGGCGACCTTGCGCCTCGAGGCGAGCGTTGGGAAGGGCGCGCTCGCGCTCGACTTCAGCGGGTCGGACGCGCAGGTCGGCGTGTCGGTCAACAGCACGCGCGGGCACACGCTCGACTGCGTGCTGGGGGCCATCCACGACGTGCTCGGCGTGCCGGCAGGCGCCGTGCCCGACGAAGTCCTCGCGATCGTCCCGGGCGACGGACGGGTCACCGGGGCTCTGCCGACGTCGACCACCGGCCTGGCGCCGACGCTCGCCGCGCGCGCCATCCGGGGCGCGGTCACGCAGGCGCTTGCAGCGCTCGGTGCCCCGGGGATCGACCCGGATGCCTGGTGGGAGCGCGCAGGCAAGCGACGGTTTGCCGACGAGGTGGATGCCACGACCTTGCGGCTTCATCCGGCGCGGGTCGCCGAGGCCCGCGCGCTCGAGCAGGCACTGGCCGGGGGCACGGCATGAACCCGGAGAAGAACCAGCAGATCACAGCGGAAATCGTCCGCAATTACCTGGAGACCGTGTCGCGCGAGATCAGCGCCATCGTCGAGAACACGGCGATGTCGCCGATCTTCACGTTGACCCACGACTACTCGTGCGGAATCTGCTGCCTCCACGGCGACGATGTCCAGCTCGTCGCGCGTGATCTCGCGGTGCCGACGCACATCTTCTCGACCGTCGAGTCGGTCCGCACGGTCCTCGGGCGTTACCGCAGCGACCTTCGCCCGGGCGACACGTTTCTCGTCTGCGATCCCTACATGGGCGGTACGCACATTCCCGACTGGACCGTGATCCGGCCGGTATTCATCGGCGAGAGGCCCGCCTTCTTCACCATCGTCCGCGGGCACATCAACGACGCGGGCGGCCCGATGCCGGGCAACTACAACGCCGAGGCGCGCGACATCTGGCAGGAAGGTTTCCGCATTCCCCCGTTGCGCATCGTCCGCGCGGGAGAGCCGGTGCCCGATCTGTGGCGCGTGATCCTTGCCAACACGCGCACGCCGCCCGAGGTCACCGGGGACCTGAAGGCAATGATCGGCGCCTGCAGCACAGGCGAGCGGCGTCTCCTCGATCTGATTGCCAGGTACGGCGCAACGGCGGTCGAAGGCAGCGTCGCGCAGATCCTGCATCACTCGGAGGTGCAGATGCGTCGCGAGATCGCGCGCTGGCCCGACGGTGCCTATCGACACGTCGAGTATGTCGACCACGACTACGCCGGACACCGGGACCTGCCGATCGCCGTCACGGTGACGATCGCCGGAGACAGCCTGACGGTGGACTTCGCGGGATCGAGCGGCGAGGCCGCCGGCTACGTCAACAGTCCGCCGTGCAACTCGATGGCGCAGGTCTTCATCGCGCTCACGGCCATGTGCCCGCACATCCCGGTCAACTCCGGATTGTTCCGGCCGATTCGCGTCGTGCTGCCCGAGCACTCGATCGTCAATCCGCGCGCGCCGGCGCCCGTCGGGCACTGCACGCTGGTGCCGGCGACGACCATCACCGACGCAGTGATGAAGGCCCTCGAGCAGGTCGCTCCGGAACGGGTCGGCACCGCGTCGTGCGACATGGCGGGGAATCGCTGCTTCGGGGTCGATTCCCGCACGGGACGCTTCTGGATCAGTTCCGACATGGCGGGTTCGCCGATGTCCGCCGGCGGCGCGTACGGAACCGACGGCTGGGGCGCCTGGGCCGCGACCTTCAGTTCGCTGAGGATCCCGCCGCTCGAGGTGTTCGAGAGGCAGTTTCCGTGGCGCTACGAACTGGCCGAATACGCCATCGACACCGCGGCGCCGGGGCGCTGGCGTGGCGCCCCGGCGCACCACTATCGCAGGGTCAACCTCGATTCGATGCGAGCGAACGTCTACAACAGCGGCTATCGCAATTCGCTTGCCGGATACGCAGGCGGAAGGCGCGGCGCCGGCAACTACTGGGTGTTGCGCGAAGGCGCGCCCGACGAATTGCGCGCGACCGAGTGCAGCTTCGCAGAGTTGTTGCCCGCGGGTTCACGCGTCTTTTCGCAGAGCGGTGCCGGCGGCGGGTGGGGTGATCCGATGACGCGCGATCCGGCCGCGGTGCTGGAGGATTGGCTCGACGAGATCGTTTCGCTGGAGGGCGCGCGGCGCGACTACGCCGTGGTGATCGACCCCGGATCCCGACGCGTCGATCATGAGGCGACCGAGGCGCTGCGCGCGCGGCGCCGTCACGTTGACGCGATCGACGGATGTGCTGTACAAGAAGCGCAGCAGGCCCGGGCGCAAGACGGATCTCATTGAGGAATACCTGGCGATGGTGGACAAGATTCAGCTGAACCCGCAGACGCTCGCGCCGCCGCAGGGCCCGTACTCGCGGGGTGTGAAGGTTCGCGGCTCGTGGATGATCTTTGCAGCCGGGCAACTCGGCACGGATCGCACGGGACGCCTGGTCGATTCGACCCTGGAAGGCCAGACCCGTCAGGCGCTCGAGAACCTGAAGTCCGTGCTGGAGGAGGGCGGAGCGCGGATGGACGACGTGGTGAAGCTCAACGTCTATCTCACCGACATGAGCCAGTACGAAGCCGTCTGGCGCGTGCGCGCCGAGTATTTCACTTCGAATCACCCGGCGAGCACGATGGTCGAGGTGAGTTCGCTCGGGTTCAACCGGGACGTGAAGATCGAGATCGAAGCCATCGCGGTGGTCGATTGAGGCGGGGCGTTCGTGGCTAGTCGCGCCCCCGTATCGGCAGCAAGGACCGCCTCGAAGACGAGCAAGGCGCGCGCCGGGGCGGCGACCGGCGCTGCGCCTGTTGCGCCTGTTGCGCCTGCTGTGCCTGCTGAGGCGGTTGCGGCGGTTGCGGGGACGCACACCGGCGCGCCGGACGGGATGTTCAAGAGCATCCGTTCGCCGAGGGCCTTCGAAGCGGTCGTCGAGCAGATCCGGCAGGCCATCTTCGATGGCAAGGTCGCGGCCGGCGATCGGCTGCCGACCGAGCGCGAGTTGTCCCGGCTGTTCGGCGTCAGCCGGATGACCCTGCGGGAAGCGATCCGCGTGCTCGAGCGCTCCGGCCTGCTGCGCATCCAGGCCGGCGGGGGGGGCGGCACATTCGTCGCGGACGGTGCGGCGGATGCCATCGGCAATGCGTTCGTCACGCTCTTCAATCTCAAGGGGCTGACGGTCGCGGATTTCTACCAGGCGCGAGCATTGTTCGAGGTGCCGGTCACCGCAGAGGTGGCGCGCCAGAAGAACCCGGAGACCATCCGCAGGCTCGAGCAGAACCTGAACCTGTACCGGAAGACGCCCAGCGTGGAGGTCGCGCGGGATTTTCACCTGATCATTGCCGGCGCGCTCGGCAACCGGCTGATCGAGCAGTTGCTGCACGCGATGGCCACGTTCTCGGAGAAGGTCAACCTCGACGATCGCTTCGGGGAGCATGCGGCCCCGATGACCTTCGACGACCACCGGCAGATCTACGAAGCGATCCGGGATGGCGACCCGGAGCGGACCCGCCAGGTCATGGCGGACCACCTGTGCCGCCTTGCGAAGGTGCTCTGATTCAGGGCGCGCCGGACTGACTTCGCTGCATCCGCAGGACCCAGTCCCTGAAACCGTGCAGCAGCTCGGCCAGGAACCTGCGCGTGGTCTCGTCGGTCAGGTGGCCTCGAGCGTCGAACTTGGTGTCCACCGAGCCGATGAACACCTCGGGGCGAGGCAGGGTGTAAGCCCAGAGCGGCGTCAGGATGCGACGCAGGTCGTACTGGACCCTGGCCCCGCCCAGCGGGCCAGACGCACAGGAGAAGATCGCCACCGGTTTGTCCTGGAGCGCCTGCCGGGGCGGCAACGAGGCCCAGTCGATGACGTTCTTGAGTGCCGGCGGCAGGGAGAAGTTGTACTCCGGCGTTGCAATCAGCAGGCCATCGGCGGCGGTGATCTCGCTGCGGATGCGCACGACGGGTTCCGGAAGTCCGTCGATCCTGAGATCGTCGTTGTACATCGGCAGGTCGCCGATGCTGGCGATGCGCAGCGTCATGCCTTCGGGCATGAGGTCGTGGCAGGCGCGAAGCGCCGCCATGTTGTAGGAAGCCTGGCGCAGGCTGCCGCAGATCCCGAGGATGTTCATCTGGCAGGTCCATCAGGTGTCGAGGTCGGGTGCGATGCCCCGCGGGCGAGGAACTAGTCCTGGCCGAGATTTCGTTCGCGCAGCCATCCTGTGCAGAGTTCGACCGCCCGGCGCAGATGCTCGGGCTGGCCCTGATAGTAGTGTGTCGCACCGCTCACGACCGCGAAAGTCTTGTCCTCGCTCGCAGCGGCATCGTGGATTGCACGCACGTGCGGCTGCGGCACCGCATCGTCGGCCGAATTCTCGATTGCCAGCAACGGGACGCTCAAGGACGCGGCGCACGCGAGTCCATCGGCGTTCGAGTCGTCCACGGACCACTGGGACAACCAGGCTCGCAGGGTCGAGAAGCGACCGATGCCCACCGGACCCGTGTTGGCCGTCTCCGGCACCCCGAGATAGCACGTGCGCGGCTTGCGGTCGTTGGGATCGACTGCGGGATCCATGAAGCGCAGGTCTGCGAGGGTTCGATACGTGACGAAACCGCGCTCGAGCTCCTCGCCGCCACGTTTCGTCAACGTCTCGAGGGACTCCTTCACCCAGGCCGTCTTGCGACGCATGCGCGCAAGCTGCGCGGCGCGGAAGCGCGCGATGAACTCGGGTGAGTAGGGCGGCTGGTTCGGGCAACCCGGGTTGTAGATGTCCAGTTCGAGGTCGCGCCGGTCCGGGTCGCTCTCGTCGATGACCGACGGATCGATCCATTCCGCCAGCATGCGCGCGCGGGACAGGTGCGCCGCCTGGTAGATGACGGCATCCGCCGGGGGCATTCCGCTCAGATCCACGGGGTCGCCGGCCGGGGTCCGGGTGACGGTCGGTCGTGCGGCCTGCTCCTGGTAGAAGAGCGAAAGCGACCCGCCGCCCGACCAACCGCACAACACGACCTTCTCGTAGCCCCAGTGCTCGCGCGCGTGGCGCAGGTAGGCACCGAGGTCGACTGCGGCCTTCTCCATGATGAGCGCCGTGTCGTTTCTCGCATAGCGCGAGCCCGCGCACAGCACGTGCACGCCGGCCCGCGCGAGCGCCTGCGGCATCGGCATGAGCTGCAGCGTCGACGACGGATGCATGAAGACGACCAGCACTCTCGCCGGCACGCCCTTCGGCACGAAGCGCACGCCCTCGCAGTTCACCATCCCCTGCGTGCCTGCGAAGCCGTAGACCTCGGCGAAGCGCGCGGCTTCCCGGTACTGGATGTGCACCCACTCGGATGCGATTTCGTATGTCATTCGTTG
Source organism: Burkholderiaceae bacterium (assembly GCA_024711155.1). Lineage (GTDB taxonomy): Bacteria > Pseudomonadota > Gammaproteobacteria > Burkholderiales > Burkholderiaceae_E > Zeimonas. The sequence goes on along the minus strand of JANJTK010000064.1, from coordinate 2,386 downwards.
CTCCCCCCGGAGCGCGGATGCCGCGGCCGACGGAACCTGCGAGGCCGATCCCCGGCAGGCCGCATTTCAGGCGGAACTGCGCTCGCGGACGAGGTCGTCGAGCAACTCGCCGACCCGGGCCGCGACCACGTTGTGGTGAATGGCACGATCGACGAACACGTTGGGCCCGAGTTCGCACTGGTTCTGGCAGGCGCAGGCGTGGACGACGACTCCGGGAGAGCCGTCGGCGCGCTGCTTCGCCGCTTCGTACAGTTCGTCCGCGCCCCTCTCCCTGCAGGAGAGCCCCCTGCAGACACGCACGATATGCTTCGCTGCGCCCATTGGGCACTCCCCCCCCCGATCCGGTCGGCTCCGGGCACCGCACCGCGCGCGAGGTCGTGCCTGCGCGGCGGGCGGGGCCGGGCGATGCTTGCTCAGACGATGTCCGGACCCAGGATCTTCTTCCAGTTGTCCCGGAACACCTTCTCGGCGATCTCCTGCGAAGCGATCAGCTTCTCGGTTTCGACGATGGTGTCGTCGATCTGCAGCAGGTTCCAGTCCGTCGCGAACACCACCTTGTCCTGCAGGATCGAGTTCATGAACTTGATGAAGCTCTCCGGCCAGAAGAACGGGTGGATCGCCGAGGTCTCCATGAACACGTTCGGGTGCTTCAGGCACACCGCCAGCGCCTGGTCGACGTGCGGCCAGCCGAGGTGGCACATGACGATCGTCAGTTCGGGGAAGCGGCAAGCCACTTCGTCGATGGCGAGCGGATCGTCGTCGCGCAGCCGGAAGGTGCTGTAGGGGATGTAGCCCGAGTGAATCCAGCAGGGGACGTTGAGCTCGACGCACTTCTCGTAGAACGGGAAGAAGTCGCGATGGTCGGCGGTGCGGCCCGCGTGCGCCGGATGAACCTTGAAGCCCTTGAATCCCCACTCGGTGATCGAGCGCTCCATCTCCTTGATGGCGCGGTGGATGTTGTCCGGGTTCACCCAGGACACACCGACGAAGCGATCGGGGTGCGGGTCGAGGTACAGCCGCTTCACGTGTTCGTCCGGCGTGAAGGGGGGGAGGGAGATCATGCAGCCCTTCGCCACTCCGGCCTCGTCCATCCGGTCGATCAGCTCCGACACCTCGTACGGGTTCGAGAAGTAGTCCCGCCCCGGCTCGGGCTTGCCGAGCGTCACCTGATAGGTCGGGGAGTGGAACCGATGGTGCTCCGAGGTCCACTTCGTCACGCGTTCGTTGCCGACCATCGCCTTCTTGCGATTGGCGACTGCTTCCGGGTCGCGCGGATGCATGTGCCCGTCGATGATCTTGTCCACCTTGTACCTGGTCAGCGGCATGGTGAGCTCCTCTCTTGTTTCCGGATGGATGCACCGCGATTCGGGTCCGCCTGTCAGGGCCGGGAGAGGCTACCTCGCGGGTTGGTCTGACCTCAGGCCGCAGTCTCTACTGAACCGATCCGGACTGTCAACACCCCACTCCGGAAGCCTCGCCGAACGCGTGCAATGTCCCTGCGGCGACCGGGTCGCCGGTTGACCGTCGTCGCCGATGCATGGAACACTTTCCCGTTTTGCTGCCCGTAGTTCGTCTGCCTGGTCCGGACGGCAGTCAGACAGAACGACCGAACGACAGAGAGAAGTCGCCCGGCGACCCCCCGGCGGGGGTGTCGCTCCGATTCCGTCCCTCCCGTTGGCGAGCTTTCCTGCGTCGATGCCCGAAGGGTGCGCCGGCAGGTCAGTGGCGCCGCGCCGATCCGCGAGAAGCCCCGCGATGTCCCGATTCCTGCTCGTCCCGCTGGCACTCATCGCCCTCACTCTGGCCGGTTGCGAGCGCCCGGCGCCGGTGCGGGAAGAGCGCCCGCGACTGGTGCGCACCGTCGTGGTCGAAGCGACCCGCCCGAGCGCCGCTCTGGTGCTGCCGGCCGAGGTGCGCCCACGGGTCGAGACGCGCTACGGTTTTCGCGTCGCGGGAAAGCTGGCCGAGCGCTACGTCTCGATCGGCGACGCCGTCAAGCGGGGGCAGCGGCTGGCCCGGCTCGATCCGCAGGACACCGGTCCGGCGGTCGCGGCCGCGCAGGCGCAACTCGAGGCCGCACGCACCGAGTCGCGGCTCGCGCGCACCGAACTGGAGCGGGTCGAGAGCCTGCGTGCGCGGCAGTTCGTCAGTCAGGCGCAGCTCGATCGCGGGCAGGCGCAGGCCGACGCGGCCGCGGCGCGCACGCGCGCCGCCGAAGCGCAGCTGGCGCAGGTGGCCAACGCCGCCGCGTTCCAGTTGCTCGTCGCCGACGAGCCCGGGGTGGTGACAGCGGTCGAGGCGGAGGCGGGCCAGGTCGTCGCCGCCGGCCAACCGGTGGTGCGCGTTGCGCGCAGCGGCCAGCTGGAGTTGCTTGCGTACGTGGCCG
>JANJTK010000254.1 GCA_024711155.1 Burkholderiaceae bacterium | reverse complement strand
GCGGACCGATCCCCACTGTCCTTGAAGGCTGAAGTCCATCGAATCCCGCGCGGCGAAGGAGGCGAGCAAATGCGCCTCGTCGGCGGTCTTGCCTTCCTTGACGAACTGGTCGTATCGCTGCTGGTAGATCGCGGCGCGCGTGATGTTCTCCGAGCGGTCGCCCACGTCCTGCCACCAGTCCCATGCCTTGCCGAGCATGGCCTTGACCTTGGCTTGCGTGTCGAGCACGGTATCTGCGCTCACGCCGGCCTGAATCAGTCGCTTCATGTGCTCGGCGCGGTCGTCCTCCAGGAACGTGCCGAATCGCATCAGCCCGCCCCCGGCGAGCATCTTGGCGTACTGCGCGGAATCTTTGTCCGTACCCTTCCAGCCCTGCGCCAGATTGCTCATCAGGTTGTAGCTCATCGGGTTCAGGCCGATGGCGGAAATCTGGTCGCGGATCAGGTTGCGGATCTTGAACGTCGGCGAGATGGTGACGCCCAAGGTCAGGTAGTGCTTGGCCTTCTGCATCATCTTCATGGCCGGATTGTTCCAGCCCGCGAACTCCAGCGACGTGATCGCATTTAGGATGAACGGGTCATCGACCATGTAATGCTTTTCGCCGATGGTTTCGACTTCCGCCGTGCCGTCCGATACCAGCGTGACGCCGTTCTCGACGTAGCTCTGCCCCTTCGGAATCTTGCGCTTCACGCGCCCGAGGAAGGACACTGAACCTTTCTGCTTCTGGCTGATTGGCGTCGCTACGCCAGCCGCTTCCGCGCTTTCCAGTGCAGCGGCGGATGCTTGGTTCTTGAGCGAGGCGGACAGTAGATGCGACCAGTTGCGCAGCGTGTTCTGCATCAGGTCGTTCAGGTTGTCGGTGCCGCCCTTGAGCTTCTTGAATGCGTACTGATTCACCAGCCCCGATGCGTTGCGCGGCCCCTTGTAGTCGCCGTCTTCCATCGCGCGATAGAACGGGACATAGAAGTCCTTCTCCCAAATTGCGCGGTCTTCGGCGGCGATGATGCCGGCCTTCTCGGCGATGTCGAGCACGGCCTTGCTGTAGGCGCTGAACTGCAATTTCGCGGCGTTGTACTTCGCGGCGCGGCTGCTGCCGTCCGGCATGTTGCCTTGGTTGAGATCCTTCAGCGCCGTGATGTCGGTATCGGTGAACAGGTTCTCGCGGCCTTCCGCCTTGAGCTGTTCGGCGCGATTGCCCGCCATCCAGGCAAAGAACCGGTCGTGCTCGCCTTCCAGCTTCTGCAGTCCGCCGATGAGTCCGCCCTTCTCCAGATTCA
>JANJTK010000037.1 GCA_024711155.1 Burkholderiaceae bacterium | reverse complement strand
GCGCCCATCTCGGCCTTCATGTCGTGCTGGACGATGTCGAGCCGGACGTTGGCGAAGATCAGGTTCCAGACGTCGCGGCGCAGCTTGCCGCGCTCGACCACCTTGACCGGCGGGATCCGCAGCGCCTCCTGCCACACCTCGACCGCGTTCGGGTTGTAGCCGCCGGCCACCGCGCCGCCGATGTCGGCCTGGTGGCCCTTGACCGCGGTCCACGCGACCAGCCGGTCATCCAGGAACACCGGCTTGAACACCGCGACGTCGTTGTTCTGGTTGCCCAGGCTGAACACGTCGTTGTGGAAGATCACGTCGCCGGGGTGGAGGTCGTCGCCGAAGTACTCCTTGATGTACTTGCACACCGGCGCCAGCGAGAACGCCAGGATCGGCAGGTTCTCGGTCTGTTCGAGCATGTTGCCGTCGGCGTCGTACAGGCCGGTGACGTAGTCCTTCGCCTCGCACAGGATCGGCGAGCGCGTGGTCTGCTGCATCGAGATGCTCATCTCGTCGGTGATCGAGCGGAAGGTGCGCGCGTAGACCGACAGCAGGATCGGGTCGATGCGCGGCGTCGCGGTGGCGTTCATGTCGGATTCCCGTGCGTGCGTTTCAGGCGCGGTCCGGCACGCGGCACAGGTCCGCGCGCCCCTTCAGGTAGATCGCGAACGAGCCGAGCTCGTCGATCGCGCAGTCGTAGCCGGCGCTCACGAAGATCGCCGTGGTCGCCTGCTCGATCATCGCCGGGCCCTCGACGCGGTTGCCGAAGCGCATCCGGTGCCCGTCGTAGACCGGCACCTCGGCGAACGCGTTGGTCTCCGGCAGGTAGACGCTGCGCCGGCCCTTGAGCGCTTCCGACGCGTCGGTCCCGCCCCAGGCCTCCGTGCGGTACGAGGGCTTCTCGGTGGCGCCCACCGCCTGCACCCGCACGTTGATGATCTCGACCGGCGTCTTCTCGGCCTCCAGCGAGTAGCCGTAGAGCCGGTTGTGCTCGGCGTGGAACGCCCGCGCGATGCCCTCGACGTCGCGCGCGTCGACCAGCGCGCGCGGCACGACGAAGGACACCTCGTGGTACTGGCGGATGTAGCGGCAGTCGAACTTGATCTCCTCGCTGCGCCTCGCCGCGGGGATGCGCTCCTCGTCGAGCTGCGCCGCGCCCTCGGCCGTCATTGCGTCGATCACCGCACCGAGCCGGGCCCAGTCGATCGCGTCGAGCCGCGCGACGAAGGTGCGCACGAAGTCGTGCTTGAGCTCGCTCATCAGCATCCCGAACGCGCACAGCACCGAGCTCTCGCGCGGGACGATCTGCAGCGGGATCTCGAGCTCGCTGCAGATCAGGCACGAGTGGATCGGCCCCGCGCCGCCCGCCGGGATGATCGGGAACTCGCGCGGGTCGAAGCCGCGCTTGATCGTCACCTCGCGCACGCCCTGCGCCATGTTGTTGCACGCCACCCGGTACATGCCGGCGGCGGCCTGCTCGACGCTCAGGCCCATCGGCCGCGCGATGTGGCGCTCGATCGCGGCGCGCGCGGCCGCGGCGTCGAGCTTCATGCGCCCGCCGGCGAAGTAGCCGGGGTCGAGGTAGCCGAGCACGACGTTGGCGTCGGTCGTCGTCGGCAGCTCGCCGCCCTTGCCGTAGCAGGCCGGCCCCGGATCGGCGCCGGCGCTCTGCGGGCCCATCCGCAGCAGCCCGCCCTCGTCGATCCAGCCGATCGAACCGCCGCCGGCGCCGATGGTGTGGATGTCGAGCATCGGCAGCGCGAGCTTGTGGCGCGCGATCTCGCCGTCGTTCTTGATCATCGGCGCGCCCACCGCCACCGAGGCCTCGAAGCTGGTGCCGCCCATGTCGGTCGTGATGCACTTGTCGACGCCGTGCGGCCGCAGGTAGAACAGGCCCGCGCCCGGTCCGCCGGCCGGACCCGAGAGCAGCGTCAGCGCCGCCTTCTCGCGCGCGAGCTGCGGCGAGATCACCCCGCCGTTGGACTGCATGATCAGCAGCAGGCCGCCGAACCCTATCCCTTTCAGCCTGGACACCAGCTGGTCCAGGTAGTGGTTGAGCTTCGGGCCGACGTAGGAATTGAGCGCCGTGGTGCTCACGCGCTCGTAGAAGCGGATCGACGGCAGCAGGTCGGTCGACACCGACAGGTAGGCGCCGGGCAGCTCGCGCCGCACGAGTTCGGCCGCCGCGCGCTCGTGCGCAGGGTTCGCGAACGAGTTCATGAAGCAGATCGACACCGCCTGCACGCCCTCGGCGCGGAACAGGTCGATCGCCGCGCGCACCGCGTCGAGGTCGAGCGGCGCGGTCTGCGCGCCGACGCGGTCGACGCGGCCTCCGACGCCGACCCGCAGGTAGCGCGGCACCAGCGGCCTGACGTTCGTGTAGCGGTTGTCGTACTGGGCCTCGCGCACGCCGCGCCGCATCTCGAGCGCGTCGCGCACGCCTTGCGTCGTGAGCAGCCCGCACTTCGCGCCGGTGTGCGTCAGCGTCGCGTTGGTCGTCACGGTGGTGCCGTGCACGATGGTGTCGATCGTCCTGGCGAACGCCTCCACCGACAGCGGCGGGTCCATGCTGGCCGCGATGTCGGTCAGGCCGTTGACGACCGCGATCGACGGGTCCGACGGCGTCGACAGCGACTTGAAGATCGCCGGTTCGGCGCCGTCACGGGCGACGACGAAATCGGTGAAAGTGCCGCCGACGTCGATGCCGATCTGAAGGGTCATGAGCGAGACTCCGGTTTCAACCTGCGGCCGCGTCGCCGGTCACGAGCTGGCGCACGTCCTCGCGCCGGACCTTGCCCAGCGCGGTGCGCGGCAGCGCCGCGGCGAACACGACCCGTTTCGGGTGCTTGTAGCGGGCGATGCGTCCCTCGAGCAGCGCCGTCACGTCGGCCTCGGAGAGCTTGCGGCCGGGCCGCGGCGCGACCACCGCGACGACGATTTCGCCCCAATGCTCGTCCGGGCAGCCGATCACCGACGCCTCGGCGATGTCGGGCGACTCGGTCAGCACGTTCTCGATCTCCGCCGGGTAGATGTTTTCGCCGCCGGAGATGATCATTTCCTTGCGGCGCCCGTCGACGTAGAGAAAGCCTTCGTCGTCCAGGTGCCCCATGTCGCCGGTGCGGAACCAGCCGTCAACCATCACTTCGGCGGTCGCCTCGGGAGCGTTCAGGTAACCGCGCATCACGTTCGGACCGCGCACCAGGATCTCGCCGATCGCGCCTTGCGCCACGTCGCGCCCGTCGCTGCCGGCGATGCGCAACTCGCAGTGCTTCGCCGCGCGGCCGGCCGATCCGGCCTTGCGCAGCGCTTCGGGCGCCTTCTGGCAAGCGGCGATCGGGCAGGTTTCGGTCGAGCCGTAGACCTGCGCGAGCGGCACCCCGCGCTCGTGCACCGCGCGGATCAGGCGCTCGGGAACGATCATCGAGCCGGTCGTGATCATGCGCAGGCTCGACAGGTCGGCGCCCGCCCAGCGCGGGTGCGCGAGCATCGCGTCGAGTTGCGCCGGCACCAGCACCGTGAGGGTGGGGCGGTCGCGCTCGATCGCGTCGAAGGTCGCGTCGACGTCGAACTTCGGGTGCAGCACGATGCTGCATCCCATCCGCAGGCCCGGCGTGGTCTGGTTGTTGAGGCCGCCGACGTGAAACAGCGGCAGCGTCGTGAGGATCCGGTCGTCCGGCGCCAGCTCGTGCATGTCGGCGCTGTTGAGCGCGTTCCACGCGAGCGCGTCCTGCGTCAGCACGACGCCCTTCGGGCGGCCGGTCGACCCCGACGTGTAGCACAGCAGCAGTGGCGAGTCGGCGCCGGCCGTGGAATCACGCGCGGCCGGCCGGTTGGCGCGCGCGAGAAAGTCGTCGAGCGCAACCCACCCGTCGGGGGCCGCGCCGAGCGCCACGCGCGCGGAGGGCACGAAGGCAGCCGGCGATGCGAACAATGCGTCGGTGGGCTCGACGAACGGTTCCTCCACGAACAGCACCGACGGCCGGCAATCGTCGAGGATCGTGCGGTGCTCGGGCGGCGCCAGGCGCCAGTTCAGCGGCGCGAACAGTGCGCCGAGGCGGGCGCACGCGAACAGCAGCGCGATGGTGTGCGGGCTGTTGAGGCCGAGCCACGCAACGCAGCCCGAGCGCCGCACGCCGGCGGCGGCGAGCGCGTCGGCGTAGCGGCTGACCAGCTGCTCGAGTCCGGCGTAGCTCAGGTCCCGGCCGTCGAAGCGGATCGCCAGCCGTTGCGGCGTGCGCACGGCGTGGCGATGAATCCAGTCGCGCAGATCCATGGCTTCGAAGCGGTCGGGGCGTCTCGCGCGGGCGGCTGCGGCTGCGATTCAGGCGTCGCAGACTTCGAGCACCACCGCCATCGCGGTGTCGCCCGCGGCGCAGCCGGTAAAGAGGCCCCAGCCGCCGCCGCGCAGCGCCAGTTCCTCGATCACCTCGATGATCGCGCGCGTGCCCATCGGCGCCTGCGGGTGACCCCAGACCAGCGACGAGCCGTAGTTGTTCATCGACCGCAGGTCGGCGCCGGTCTGCTGCGCGAAGTACAGGTCGTTGACCGCGAACGGGTTGTGCGTCTTGATCACCTTCATCTGCGCGATCGAGCGGCCGGCCTGGTCGAGCGCGCGCTGCGCCGCCGGCACCGTCGCCTCGGGCATGTGCGCGAGCGCGGCGCGCGCCAGCCCGAAGCCGTGCAGCCGCACCGCGATCTTCGGGTCGCGCGACAGCTCGCGCGCGCGCTCGGCGCTGGCGACCACGATCGCCGCGTTGCCGTCGGCCGGATGCGTCTGGCCGCCGAAGGTGACGGTGCCGCCCTGCAGCACCGGGGCGAGCTTCGCCAGGCCCTCGGGCGTCGATTGCGACACGCCCTCGTCGGCTTCGAGCGTGCCGGCGCTCTTGCGGTAGTTCGACGCCGGCACGTCGAACGGCAGCGTCATGAAGCGCTTGAGGAACGCGGCGCCGTCGGCGAGCGCGTCGCGGTACTGCTCCTCGCGGCGCAGCACCACCTCGTGCTGCTGCGCGGTCGTGATGCCGTGCTTCTTCGCCACGTTCTCGGCGGTGACGATCATCGCGTGCTGCCCGAGCGGGTCGCAGTTGAAGTTGTCCATCACCCAGTCCTCGGACACGCCGGTGCCGCCGGGGCCGCGCGGGTTCGGGTAGTACAGGTGCGGGCCGTTCGACGTGCGGTCGCAGTTGATCGCGAGCGCCACGCCGGCCATGCCGACCTCGATCTCCTGCGCCGCAGCCAGCAGCGTGCGCACGCCGGTGGCGCAGGCCTGCATCAGCGTGGGACCGCCGACGCCGCCGGCGCCGACCATTCCCATCAGCCACGGCAGGCCGAAGAACGAGTGCTTCTGCGGCACCGAGAAACCCATCGCCCCGTAGTCGAACACCGACGGGTCGATCTTGCGCCGCGCGAGTTCGGCGCGCGCCACGTGCGCTGCGAATTCGACGCTGTGCAGGTTCGCGAAGCTGCCCTGCCAGCGCGCGAACGGCGTGCTCCAGTAGGCGCCATAGGGGATTTCGGCCTTGTATCGCATTGGATTCCTCGTCGGGATCAGTGGGAGTCGGATGGAGTGGCGTCGAGACCGACGGCGACGACGAAGGCGCGCCGGGCCTGCAGCAGGTGAGCGCGCATCGCCGCGGCCGCCGCGTCGCCGTCGCCGGCGCGCATGGCGGCGATCATCGCTTCGAAGCCGTCGATCACGATACGCCTGATCGCGGGGTCGTCGAGCGTCAGCGCGCGCGTGCGCCGCATGTGATCCGAGTACTGCTCGATCATCTTCAGCATCCGCGCGTTCGGCAACAGAGCGAGCCAGGCGGCGTGAAAGCGCGAGTTCGCCGCGCGGAATTCGTCGCCGCTGCCGCGCTCGTGCGCCGCGACGGCTGCCGCGAGCGCGTCCTCCATCGGCGCGCGCACCCGCGCGTCGGCGGCGAGGGGCGCCACGCGAGCCATCGCCGCCGGCTCGATCAGCAGTCGGATCTCGTAGATGTCGTCGACGTCGGCCAGCGTGAGCGCCGGCACCATGAAGCTGCGCCCGCCCGACACCAGCAGGCCCTCGCTGGCGAGCCGCGCCAGCGCCTCGCGTACCGGCGTGCGCGACACGCCGAGCTGGGTCGCCAGCGGGACCTCCTGCAGCGGCTGGCCGGGCGCGATCCGTCCGTCGCGCAGGTGCGCGCGCAGCGTGTGATAGACCTGCTCGCCGAGTGCGAGCGGGCGATCGAGCGGTACCAGCGCGGCAGCCGAGGGCAAGGACTGTGCTCCATCCAGGCGGATCGGGGTTTTGTGTACTGTATACACGGACCCATCGGATTGGCAAGACAGGGGTAAACCCGGGGGTGGGTGCGCCAATCCCCGCCGGGATCCCGGCCGGGCGGCGCGGTCGCTATAGTTCGGCTGGCATTCACGCGGAGGAGAGCCGAGAGCCATGTCGACCCCCGAGATCCTGTGGCGGCCGGGCCCCGAGCGCATCGCGCGCGCCGGCATCACGCGCTACCGCGACTGGCTCGGGCGCACCCGCGGCCTCGAGTTCGCCGACTACGAGGCGCTCTGGAACTGGTCGGTCGACCACCTCGAGGACTTCTGGGCGTCGCTGCACGAGTGGGCCGGCGTGATCGCGCATGCGCCGGCCGAGCGCGTGCTGTCGGAGCGCCGGATGCCGGGCGCGCGCTGGTTCGAGGGCGAGACGCTGAACTACGCCGAGCACCTGCTCGCGCCCGCCGCACGGCCCGATTCGGCCGAGCGCCCCGCGCTGGTGTTCGAGTCGGAGATCCAGCCGCGCGTCGAGATCGGCTGGGACCGGCTGCGGTCCGAGACCGGCGCGCTGACGGCGACGCTCAGGCGGCTCGGGGTCGGTCCGGGCGATCGCTGCGTGTCGTTCATGCCGAACGTCCCCGCGACGGTGGTGGCGCTGCTCGCCACCGCGAGCGTCGGCGCGATCTGGTCGAGCGCCTCGCCCGACATGGGGCCGGTCAGCGTGCTGGACCGCTTCCGGCAGATCGAGCCGACGGTGCTCTACGCGGTCGACGGCTACCGCTACGGCGGCAAGGACTTCGACCGGCGCGACGTGGTGCGCGAACTGGTGCGCCAGCTGCCGTCGCTGCGCGCGGTCGTGTTCGTGCCGTACCTCGACCCCGACGCGACGCTCGACGACGTCGGCGGCAGCGATTCGCAGCCCGCCGTGCGCGTCGTCTCGTGGGCCGAGGCGCTGTCGGTGCCGGCGCCCTGCGACTTCACGCCGGTGCCGTTCGAGCATCCGCTGTGGATCGTCTATTCGTCGGGCACCACCGGGATGCCGAAGCCGATCGTGCACGGCCACGGCGGCACGGTGCTCGAGACGCTGAAGACCAACCTGCTGCACCTCGACGTCGGCGCGGACGACCGCTTCTTCTGGTTCTCGTCGACCGGCTGGATCATGTGGAACCTGTGGGTGTCGACGCTGATGACCGGCGCGACGCTGCTGCAGTTCGACGGCAACCCCGGGCATCCCGACCTCTCGACGCTGTGGCGCCTGGCCGCGCGCGAGCGGCTCACCTTCATGGGAATCAGCCCGGCCTTCGTGACCCTGTGCATGAAGGCCGGCATGCGGCCGCGCGAGCAGTTCGACCTGTCGGCGCTGCGCACGATCGGCTCGACCGGCTCGCCGCTCACCGACGAGGCCTACCGCTGGATCTACGCGCAGGTGCACCCCGACGTGCTGCTCGCGTCGATCTCGGGCGGCACCGATCCGGGCTGCGCGTTCCTGACCGCGTGCCCGATCCTTCCGGTCTACGCGGGCGAAATGCAGTGCCGCACGCTGGGCGGCGCGGTCCACGCCTACGGCGACGACGGCAAGCCGGTGCTGGGACAGGTCGGCGAGCTGGTGTGCGCCGAGCCGATGCCGTCGATGCCCCTGTACTTCTGGGGCGACACCGACGGGCGGCGCTACTTCGAGAGCTACTTCGACACCTTCCCGGGTCCGCCGAACGTCTGGCGCCACGGCGACTGGCTCGAGCTCACGCCCCGCGCCGACTCGGTGACGGCGAAGATCTACGGCCGCTCGGATTCGACGATCAACCGCCACGGCATCCGCATGGGCACCAGCGAGCTGTATCGGGTGGTCGAGGAGTTCGACGAGGTCGCCGATTCGCTGGTGGTCGATCTCGAGTACCTCGGGCGCGAATCGTTCCTGGCGCTGTTCGTCGTGCTGCGCGAGCCGGGCAGCGCGATCGCCGGCATCGGTGCGAAGGGACCGGCGCCCGACGGGGCGTCGGCCGCGCGCGGGCAGACCGGCGTCCCGCCGCCGCTGCGCCAGCGGCTGCTCGACGCGCTGCGCACGCGGCTCTCCGCGCGCCACGTGCCCAACGAGGTCTACGCGATTCCCGAGGTGCCGCGCACGATGTCGGGCAAGAAGCTCGAGGTGCCGGTGAGGAAAATCCTGCTCGGGCAGCCGGTGGAGAAGTCGGTGAACCGCGATTCGATGGCCAACCCAGTGTCGATCGACTGGTTCGTCGAATTCGCGGCGGCTCGAAACCCTTGAGCGCCGCTGGCGTCGGAGATTCTTACACTGCCTGTGGACTGCGTGCCGCTGGCGCGTGGCAACCTCAGCATAATCAGTCAGTTGGCACAGTCGGAACGTTTCTTGCATCCAGGACGCTCCCGATGTCGATTCAACTTACCGGAGCCGAGCCGAGATGAATTCCCGGAATTCAGGAAGGATGACGCGCGCTTTCCGCACCCTGCGCGTGGCCGCTGTCGCGCTGTTGATGGCCGGCGGTTCCTCGCTGGCCCATGCCGCGCCGTTCTCGAACCTGTTCGTGTTCGGCGACAGCCTGAGCGATTCTGGCAACAACGCGGTCGTTCTGGGCGGACTCGGGGTGCCGCCCACGGCTGTGCCGATCGCAGGTAACGCTTTCATCCCGACGGCCCCCTAC
>JANJTK010000029.1 GCA_024711155.1 Burkholderiaceae bacterium | reverse complement strand
CCGACCGCGCAGTCGGCCACCGGCACCTGCCACGGGCCGACCATCGGATCGCGCGCGGACAGCCCGCCGACGGTGCGGTCGCCGATCGTGATCAGGAACGACTTGCTCGCGACCGCCGGCAGCCGCAGCACGCGCAGTGCGACCTCGGCCAGGTCCAGTCCGACGACGTCGACCGGCGGCAGCGCGCGCGCGCGCCTGCGCCCTTCGCGGTGCATCCGCGGCGCCTTGCCCAGCAGCACCTCGATCGGCATATCGACCGCGTGCAGCGCGCGCCCGTCGGCGTCGACGCCCTCGAGCACCAGCTGCCCGTCGTCCGACACGGTGCCGACGACCGCGTACGGGCAGCGCTCGCGCCGGCACAGCGCGTCGAACACGGCGAGCGAATCCGGCGCGATCGCGAGCACGTAGCGCTCCTGCGACTCGTTGCACCAGATCTCGGCCGGCGACATCCCGGTCGCCTCGAGCGGGATCCGCCCGAGTTCGAAACGCCCGGCCCGCCCGGCGCCGTGCACCAGCTCCGGAAACGCGTTCGACAACCCGCCCGCGCCGACGTCGTGGATCGACAGGATCGGGTTGCCGTCGGCGCGCTCCCAGCAGCGGTCGATCACCTCCTGCGCGCGCCGCTGCATCTCGGGGTTGCCGCGCTGTACCGAGTCGAAGTCGAGTTCTGCCGTATTGGTGCCGGCGCCCATGCTCGACGCGGCGCCGCCGCCCACGCCGATGCGCATGCCGGGACCGCCGAGCTGGATCAGCAGCGTGCCCGGCGGCAGGTCGTGCTTGGCGGTGTGCTCGCCGTCGACGACGCCGATGCCGCCCGCGATCATGATCGGCTTGTGATAGCCGCGCACCGTGCCCTCGACGCTCTGCTCGTAGGTGCGGAAGTAGCCGAGCAGGTTCGGGCGCCCGAACTCGTTGTTGAACGCGGCGCCGCCGATCGGGCCGTCGATCATGATCTGCAGCGGCGTCGCGATCCGCTCGGGCGCGCCGTACGCATCGGCGGCGGCCTGCGCGGTCCGGGCGCCGGCCGGCGCGGCGGCGTCGCTCGCGTTCTCCCACGGCTGCACGAAGCCGTCGATGCGCAGGTTCGACACCGTGAACCCGGTGAGCCCGAACTTCGGGCGCGCGCCGCGCCCGGTCGCGCCCTCGTCGCGGATCTCGCCGCCCGCCCCCGTCGCGGCGCCGGGAAACGGCGCGATCGCGGTCGGGTGGTTGTGCGTCTCGACCTTCAGCAGCACGTGCGCGAGCCGCTCGCGCGCGCCGTAGCGGCCGTCGCCGCCGGGCTCCGGGTGGAAGCGCTGCGCGAGGCCGCCTTCGAGGATGGCCGCGTTGTCGGCGTACGCGACGACGGTGCCCTGCGGGTGCGCCGCGTGCGTGCTGCGGATCATCCCGAACAGGGTCTCGCTGCGCGGCGCGCCGTCGATCGTCCAGCTCGCGTTGAAGATCTTGTGGCGGCAGTGCTCCGAGTTCGCCTGCGCGAACATCATCAGCTCGACGTCGGTCGGATCGCGACCGGCGCGCACGAAGGCGTCGAGCAGGTAGTCGATCTCGTCGGCCGACAGCGCGAGGCCGAGCTCGCGATTGGCCGCCTCGAGCGCCGCCCGCCCGTCGCGGCCGACCGCGATGCGGCTCATCGGCTTGCCGGGCAGCGACGCGAACAGCGCCGCCAGGTCCGGCGGCTCGAGCAGCGCGCTCTCGGTCATCCGGTCGTGCAGCTCGGCAGCCAGCGCGGCGAGCCGGTCCGCGCCGAGGCGCGCGCTGCCGAGCAGTCCGGCGAGCATGCCGCCGCGCTCGGCGATCCGGTACTCGACGCCGCGCTCGACGCGGCGCACTGCGTCCAGTCCGCAGTTGCGCGCGATGTCGGTGGCCTTGCTCGCCCAGGGTGAAACGGTTCCGATGCGCGGCACCACCCACACGCGGTGTGCGTCGGACCCGGACGGGTCGGCGCCGGCCGGCACGTCGAGCAGCGCCGACAGGCGCTCGTGCTCGCCGGCATCGAGCGCCCGCTCGCTCCAGACCGCGTACACGTAGCGCGCATCGACGCTGCCGACGCGGGCGTCGACGCCGCGCAGCCGTTCGAGCAGCCGCCCGAGGCGGAAATCGGACAGCGCCGGCTGTCCGGCAAGCATCAGGTAGGCAGGCATGGGACGATCGGCGTCGCTGGCGGGTGTCGGATCGCGAGAGCCCGGCTCGCAGCGCCGCCGGACATCGGGGAAGAGCCTGCGATTATAAGCCGGCGCACCTCAGCCGCCCGGCGCGCCGAAGCCGCCGCCGCCGGGCGTCTCGACCACGAAGACGTCGCCCACACCCAGTTCGACCGAGTCGGCGTGGCGCAGCCGCTCGACGCGCCCGTCGACGCGCAGCACGCAGTCGGCTCCGGCCGCGCCGGGCGCGCCGCCGGCGCCGCCGACGGCGGGGTGGACGCGCCCGTTCGCGAGGATCGACGCGGTCATCGGCTCGAGGAAGCGCAACCGGCGCACGCCGCCGTCGCCGCCGCGCCAGCGCCCGTCGCCGCCCGAGCCGGCGCGGATCTCGTAGCTCTCGAGTCGCACCGGAAAGCGCAGCTCGAGCACCTCCGGATCGGTCAGCCGCGAATTGGTCATGTGCGTCTGCACCACCGGCGTGCCGTCGAAACCGCCGCTGAGGCGCCCGCCCGCGTCGAAGATCCCGCCCGCGCCGGAGCCGCCGGAGATCGTCTCGTAGTACTGGTGGCGCGCGTTGCCGAAAGTCAGGTTGCTCATCGTCGGCGCTCCCGAGGCCATCACACCGAGCGCGCCGTACAGCGCGTTGGCGATGCACTGCGAGGTCTCGACGTTGCCGGCGACGACCGCCGCCGGCCAGCGCGGGTTCAGCATCGAACCCTCCGGCACCCGCACTTCGAGCGGCCGCAGGCACCCCGCGTTCATCGGGATCTCGTCGTCGACCAGCGTGCGGAACACGTACAGCACCGCCGCCGTCGTCACCGACAGCGGCGCGTTGAAGTTGTTCGGCTGCTGCGCCGACGTCCCCGCGAAGTCGATGCGCGCGCTGCCGCGTGCGCGATCGACCGTCACGCGCACCCGGATCGTCGCGCCGTTGTCCAGCGGCAGCTCGAAGCGCCCGTCGCTCAGCGCCCCGATCGCGCGCCGCACCGACGCCTCAGCGTTGTCCTGCACGTGCCCCATGTACGCGCGCACGACCTCGAGGCCGAAGTGCGCGACCATCTTCAGCAGCTCCTCGCGCCCCTTCTCGTTGGCGGCCACCTGCGCGCGCAGGTCGGCGAGGTTCTGCTCCGCGTTGCGCGCCGGAAAGCGCGCCGCGCCCAGCGCCGCGCGCAACGGCGCCTCGCGCATGCGCCCGCCGCGCACGAGCGCGAAGTCGGTGAGCAGCACGCCCTCCTCGTCGATGTGCGTGCTCCCTGGCGGCATCGACCCGGGCGTCGCGCCCCCGATGTCGGCGTGATGGCCGCGCGAGCCGACATAGAAGAGGATCTCCCGGCCGGCCTCGTCGAACACCGGCGTGATCACCGTGACGTCGGGCAGGTGCGTGCCGCCGGCGTACGGGTCGTTGAGCACGTAGACGTCGCCGGGCTCGAGCGGCGCGGCGCCGCGCGCGCGCGCCGCGCCGCCGGCGTGCGCGTCGATCACCGCGCGCACGCTCGCGCCCATCGAGCCCAGGTGCACCGGCATGTGCGGCGCGTTCGCCACCAGGTTGCCGGCGCCGTCGAACACCGCGCACGAGAAGTCGAGCCGCTCCTTGATGTTGACCGAGTGCGCGGTGTTCTGCAGCCGGTAGCCCATCTGTTCGGCAATCGACATGAACAGGTTGGCGAAGATCTCGAGCATCACCGGATCGACCGCGGTTCCAGGCGCGATGCGCGCCGGGCGCGGCCGCGAGCGCTCGAGCACGAGATCGCCGCGCGCGCTCATGACGGCGCGCCAGCCCGGCTCGAGCACCGTGGTCGCGGTCGCCTCGGCGATCACCGCCGGCCCGTCGACCGCGTCGCCGGGAATCATCCGCTCGCGCCGCAGCAGCGGCGCGTCGCACCACGCTCCTTGCGCGAACAACGGCAGCCGCGCCTGCGCTGCGAGCGCACCGGCGCGCGACGCCGCCGGCGCGCTCGCCGCCGCCTCGCCGATTGCGACCGCGCTTCCGGCCCCGGCCCCGGCCTCGACCCCGTCACCTGAGGTCCCCGACGCCTCGACGACCGCCGCCGCGATCACGAGCGCCCGCTCCGGCATCAGGAACGCGAAGCGGCTCCGGTACGCCTGCTCGAAGCGCGCGCGCATCGCCGCCTCGTCGCCGGCGTCGACCGGCAGCGCGGTGTCGGTCCCCTCGTAGCGCAGGTGCAGCTGGCGGCGCACGCGCAGTGCGGCCGCGCGCTCGCCGTGCGCGAGCAGTTCGTCGCACGCCGCCCGTTCGAGCGCGTCCAGCGCGCGCTGCGCCTCGGCGAGGCCGTCGGCGTCGAGGCGGCGCTCGATCGAGCGCTCGCGCATCGCGACCTGTTCGGCCAGTCCCATTCCGTAGGCCGACAGCACGCCGGCCAGCGGATGCGCGAGCACGCGCGGCATCGCGAGCGCGTCGGCCACCGCGCACGCGTGCTGGCCGCCGGCGCCGCCGAAGGTCGTCAGCGTGTAGCGCGTGACGTCGTAGCCGCGTTGCACGGAGATCTTGCGGATCGCATTGGCCATGTTGGCCACCGCGACGTCGACGAAGCCCTGCGCGACCTCCTCCGGGCTCATCGTCCGGCCCGTGGCCGCGCCGATCCGCTCGGCCAGCCCGGCGAAGCCCTCGCGCACCCGGTCGACGTCGATCGGCTGGTCGCCGCCGGGGCCGAAGACCGCCGGGAACCAGGCCGGCTGCAGCTTGCCGAGCATCACGTTGGCGTCGGTGACGGTCAGCGGGCCACCGCGCCGGTAGCACGCGGGGCCGGGGTCGGCGCCGGCCGAGTCGGGACCGACGCGCATGCGCGCGCCGTCGAAGTGCAGGATCGAGCCGCCGCCGGCCGCGACCGTGTGGATGCTCATCATCGGCGCGCGCATCCGCACCCCGGCGACCTGCGTCTCGAACTCGCGCTCGAACTCGCCCGCGTAATGCGAGACGTCGGTCGAGGTGCCGCCCATGTCGAAGCCGATCACGCGCTCGAAGCCCGCCGCCGCGCTCACGCGCGCCATGCCGACGATGCCGCCCGCCGGCCCCGACAGGATCGAGTCCTTGCCCTGGAACGCGCTCGCGTCGGTGAGCCCGCCGTTGGATTGCATGAACTGCAGCCGCACCCCGGGCAGCGCCGCCGCGACGCGGTCGACGTAGCGACGCAGCACCGGCGACAGGTAGGCGTCGACGACCGTCGTATCGGCCCGCGCGACGTAGCGGATCAGCGGCGACACCTCGTGCGAAACCGACACCTGCGCGAAACCGGCCGCGCGCGCGAGTTCGGCCACGCGCCGCTCGTGCGCCGGATTGCGGTAGCCGTGCATCAGCGCGATCGCGATCGCGATCGCGCCGGGTCCGCGCTCGCGCGCGCGCCGCAGCGCGGCGCCGGCAGCTGCCTCGTCGAGCGGTTGCACCACGCTGCCGTCGGCGGCCAGCCGCTCGTCGATCTCGATCACCTCGCGATACAGCATCGCGGGCAGCACGATGCGCCGCTCGAACAGCCGCGGCCGGTTCTGGTAAGCGATCCGCAGCAGGTCGCGAAAGCCGCGCGTCACCGCGAGCACCAGCGGCTCGCCCTTGCGCTCGAGCAGCGCGTTGGTGGCCACCGTCGTGCCCATCTTCACGACCTCGATGCGCGCCGGGTCGATCGGCTCGCCCGGCGCCAGCCCGAGCAGGCGGCGGATGCCCTCGACGGCCGCGTCCTCGTAACGCCCCGGATTCTCGGAGAGCAGCTTCGCCGTCGCCAGCGAACCGTCGGGACGGCGCGCGACGACGTCGGTGAAGGTGCCGCCGCGGTCGATCCAGAATTGCCAGGCGCTCAAGGGGTGGACCTGTTTCGGAACGGCGACAATCTAGCGCCCGCGCAGGCCCGCTACAAGCGCGCGCCACAGGCACGCACGCCACAGGCCCCCCCGCGACCGGCCGGCGCGCCGGCAGCGCAGCGCCGACGGTCGCGCCGGAAACGAAACCGCAGCGATCTGCGCTATCGTTGCGCCGATGTCCGCCCTCTTCACCACCGCGCCGCTCAGAGCGCTCGAAGCGTCGGCGCTCGCCGCCTTGCCGCCGGGCACGTTGATGCAGCGCGCCGCCGCGGCGGTCGCCGACGCCGCCGCGGCGCTCGCGCGTTCGCTGGCTCCGCGCCGTCCGATGGTCGCGCTGGTCGGCCCCGGCAACAACGGCGGCGACGCGCTGCTGGCGGCGCTGCTGCTGCGCGAGCGCGGTTTCGCGTGCGGGGCGCTGGCCCTGCGGCCCGAGGACCCTGCCGGCGGGGATGCCGCGCAGGCCTGGCAGCGCGCGCGCGCGCAGGGCCTGCGCATCGACGGCGTCGACGCGTTGCCCGCGCTGCTGGCGGCGGACCCGATCGTCATCGACGGCCTGTTCGGCATCGGGCTCGACCGGCCCCTCACCGGCGACGCCGCGCGCCTGTGCGCGGCAGTCGCGCAAGCCGGCCTGCCGGTGGTCGCGGTCGACGTGCCGAGCGGCGTCGACAGCGACACCGGCGCCATCGTCGGCGGCCCCGACGCGGCCGCGATCCGGGCCGCGTGCACGGTGACGATGATCGCCGACAAGCCCGGGCTGCACACCGGCGCCGCGCTCGATCGGGTCGGCGCGCTGAGCGTCGCGTCGCTCGGGCTCGACACCGAGCGCGAAGCGTTCGCGCGCGACGCCGGCCCCGCCGTCGGACGCCTGTTCGACGCCGGCTGCGCACGCACTGCATGGACGCCGCGCGCGCGCGACAGCCAGCGCAACAGCCACAAGGGCAGCTTCGGCGCCGTGCTCGCCTACGGCGGAGCGCAGGGAATGCGCGGCGCGGTGCTGCTCGCGGCTCGCGGCGCGCATGCGCTCGGCGCCGGCAAGGTCTTCGTCGGCGCGCCGGACGGCGACGCCTTCGACCCGGCGCAGCCGCAATTGATGAGCGCACCCTCCGCTCCCGACTTCGGCGGCTGCGACGCGGTCGTCATCGGCTGCGGACTGGGGCGCAGCGCGCTGGCGCGCGAACGCACCGCCGCCGCCCTCGCCGCGGCGCCGGCGCTGGTCGTCGACGCCGACGCGTTGAACCTGGTCGCCGACGAGCCCGCGCTCGCCGCGCGTCTGTCGCCGCAGCGCCGAACCGTGCTGACCCCGCATCCGCTCGAAGCAGCCCGCCTGCTCGGCTGCGACGTCGCCACCGTGCAGGCCGACCGGCGCGGCGCCGCGCTCGCGCTCGCGCGCCGCTTCGGAGCGGTCGCGCTGCTCAAGGGCGCCGGCAGCGTCGTCGCGACCCCGCAAGGCCAATGGTCGATCGTCGACGCGGGCAACCCCGCGCTGGCGAGCGCCGGCACCGGCGACGTGCTCGCCGGGATGGTCGGGGCGCTGCTCGCGCGCGGCGCGCCGGCTGCCGACGCGGCCTGCCTGGCGGCATGGCTGCACGGGCGCGCCGGCACGCTGTATGCGCAGGCGCAGGGCCACGCCGAGGGCCTGAGCGCCGCCGAGCTGCCCACGCTGGTGCGCGCCGTGCTCGGCGAGGTCGCCGAACGCCGGAGAAACCGCCGATGAGCACTGCTCCTCGCCACCCCCGTGCCCGTGACGAAACCTGGAACGAGGCCTGGAACGAAGTCGTTCGTCACGCGCGCGCTGCGGCTGACGCCCGCATCGCCGCGCTGATGCGCGACGAACCCGATCGCCGCGCGCGGCTGAGCGTCGACGCAGCCGGCCTGCACCTCGACCTCGAATGCCATCGCTTGCCCGGCGCCGCGCTCGACGCCCTGCTCGCGCTCGCCGGGGTGGCCGACATCGCCGGACGGCGCGACGCGATGTATGCCGGCGAGCCGGTCAACTTCACCGAGGGGCGCCCCGCGCTGCACGTGGCGTTGCGGGCCCCGGCGCCGCGACGTGGCGGCGACGGCTCGACCGACGACGCCCGTACCAGCGATGACGCCCGGCTGCGGCAGATCGCCGACGAGGTCGAGCACACCCTCGCGCGCATGGAGCGCTTCTGCGAGGCCGTGCGCAACGGCAGCTGGCGCGGCGCGAGCGGCCACGCGATCACCGACGTCGTGCACGTCGGCATCGGCGGCTCGCACCTCGGACCGCAACTCGCGTGCGAGGCGCTGGCCGCCTGCGCGCACCCGCGGCTGCGCTGCCGCTTCCTGTCGAACGTCGATCCGCAGGCCTTCGAGCGCGCCGTCGACGGACTCGATCCGGCGAGCACGCTGGTGGTCGTCGCGTCCAAGTCCTGGCACACGCTCGAGACCGCGCGCAACGCCCAGGCGCTGCGCCGCTGGTTCGCCGACGCCGGCATCGGGCCGGGCGAGCTCGCGCGCCACATGGTCGGAATCACCGCCAACGTCGACGCGGCGCTCGCATTCGGACTGGCCGAGGCGTCGATCTTTCCGTTTCGCGACTGGGTCGGCGGACGTTACTCGCTGTGGTCGGCGATCGGCCTGCCGGTCATGCTCGCGGTCGGCCCCGAGCGCTTTCGCGCACTGCTCGCCGGGGCGCACGCGATGGACCGGCACTTCGCCGAGGCACCGCTCGCGCGCAACGCGCCGGTGCTGCTCGCGCTGGTGTCGCTATGGAACACACTCGCGCTGCCCGGCTCGACCGAGGTGGTGGTGCCGTACAGCGACGCGCTGCGCAGCCTCACCGCGTGGCTGCAGCAGCTGCAGATGGAGAGCAACGGCAAGCGCGTCGGGCGCGACGGTGTGCCCGTCCCGTGGAACACCGCGCCGGTGGTCTGGGGCGGCGCCGGCACCGACGTCCAGCACTCGGTCTTCCAGGCGCTGCACCAGGGCACGTCGGTGCACCCGGTCGACTTCGTCGTCGTCGTGCCGGCGCGCGACGACCCCGAGGGCCGCGGCAGCGCGCTGCTGGCGAATGCGCTCGCGCAGCGCGAGGCGCTGCTGCACGGACGCGAAGCGTCGCCGCCGGCGGGCGACGCCGGCGAACCGCCTGACGCGAACCTCGCGTGGCTCGCCGCACACCGCGCGTGTCCGGGCAACCGCCCGTCGAGCCTGATCCTGCTCGACCGACTCGACCCGCAGCGGCTCGGCGCGTTGCTCGCGCTCTACGAGCACAAGACCGCCACGCTCGGCTGGCTGTGGGACGTCGACTCGTTCGACCAGTGGGGCGTCGAACTCGGCAAGTCGCTCGCGAGCGAGATCGAACCGCTGCTCGACCCCGCGCGCGCGCTGCCGGACGGCCTCGCGCCGGGGCTGCGCGCTCTGGTCGAGCGGATCCGGGCAGCGCGCGCCGCGCCGCGCTGAGCCGCGGCGCGCTCGAAGCTCAGGCCTGGGCGCCGTCGTCCTGCAGCCGGCCCGCGTGCAGCGCCAGCTGCCGGCCGCAGCGGCCCGCGAGCGCCGGGTCGTGCGTCACCAGCACCAGTGTCGCGCCGGCCTCGCGGTTGAGCTCGAACAGCAGCTCGATCACGCGTGCGCCGGTCCCCGCGTCGAGACTGCCGGTCGGCTCGTCGGCGAACAGCAGCTTCGGCTGCGGGGCGAACGCGCGCGCGAGCGCCACGCGCTGCTGCTCGCCGCCGGACAGCGTCTTCGGATAGTGGCCG
>JANJTK010000230.1 GCA_024711155.1 Burkholderiaceae bacterium | reverse complement strand
AGCACGCGAGGAAACCGTCATGCGTCACCGTCACGGACTACGCAAACTGAACCGCACCAGCGCCCATCGCGAGGCGATGCTGCGCAACATGTGCAACTCGCTGCTGCGGCACGAGCTGATCAAGACCACGCTGCCGAAGGCGAAGGAGCTGCGCCGCGTCGTCGAGCCGATCATCACGCTCGGCCGCAAGCCTTCGCTGGCGAACCGTCGCCTGGCGTTCGACCGCCTGCGCGACCGCGAGATGGTCGTCAAGCTGTTCGACGAGCTCGGGCCGCGCTACGCCGCGCGCAACGGCGGCTACCTGCGCATCCTCAAGTTCGGCTTCCGCGAGGGCGACGCCGCCCCGATGGCGCTGGTCGAGCTGATGGATCGACCGGAGCCTGCTGACGGGGAAGGCGAGCAGGCCGCGAGCTGAGCCCGGCCTGGCGGGCTGCCGCGCCGCCGACATGGACGATGCCGGGCGCTCCGTGCCGGAGCCGGTCCGAACGCCCCCGCCGGACGGGCTGCTGCTCGTCCTGAGCAACGTGCCGGACGGCGACGCGGCGGCCGGGATCGCGCACGCCCTCGTCGCGGAGCGACTCGCCGCCTGCGTCAACATCCTGGGCGCGTGCCGTTCGGTCTACCGCTGGCAAGGGAAGGTCGAGGAGGCCGATGAGGTCACGCTGCTCGTGAAGACCACGCGCAGGCGCTACGCCGCCTGCCAGCAGCGCCTGAAGGAACTGCACCCCTACGAGGTGCCCGAGATCGTCGCCATCGCGCCCGACGCGGTGTGGCCTGCCTACGCGAGCTGGGCGATCGCCGAGACGCGCGTGCCGCCCCGCTGAGGGGCTCTCGGGCCCGGGAGACCCGTCAGCCGCCGTCGCGCAGCCAGCGGGCCGCGTCGCGGGCGTAGTAGGTGAGGATGCCATCGGCGCCGGCGCGCCGCATCGCGAGCAGCGACTCCATCGCCACCGTGCGCTCGTCGAGCCAGCCGTTGGCGGCGGCGGCCTTCAGCATCGAGTACTCGCCGCTCACCTGGTAGACGAAGGTCGGGCAGCGGAACGTGTCTTTCACGCGGCGCACGATGTCGAGGTACGGCATGCCGGGCTTGACCATCACCATGTCGGCGCCCTCGCGCAGGTCGAGCGCCACCTCGCGCAACGCCTCGTCCGAATTGGCAGGGTCCATCTGGTAGGTCTTCTTGCTGCCCTTGCCGAGACTGGCGGCCGAGCCGACCGCGTCGCGGAACGGCCCGTAGAAGCCCGAGGCGTACTTCGCCGAGTAGGCCATGATCTTCGTGTGCACGCGGCCCGCCGATTCGAGCGCGGCCCGGACCGCGCCGATCCGGCCGTCCATCATGTCGGACGGCGCGACGATGTCGACGCCCGCCTCGGCCTGCACCAGCGCCTGGCGCACCAGGATCTCGACCGTGCGGTCGTTGAGCACGTAGCCGTCGTCGTCGATGACGCCGTCCTGCCCATGGCTCGTGTACGGATCCAGCGCCACGTCGGCGAGCACGCCGAGTTCGGGAAAGCGCCTCTTCAACTCCGCGACCGCTCGCGGCACGAGCCCCGCGGGGTCGGTCGCGGCCTCGCCGTCCGGGGTCTTCAGCGAGGGATCGATCACGGGGAACAGGGCGATCACCGGGATGCCGAGTTCGACGCACTCGGCCGCGACCGGCAGCAGGCGGTCGATGGTCATGCGCTCGACGCCGGGCATCGACGCGACCTTCTCGGAACGGCTTGCGCCGTCGAGCACGAACACCGGATAGATCAGGTCGTCGGCGTGCAGCGTGTGCTCGCGCACGAGGCGGCGCGAGAAGTCGTCGCGCCGCAAGCGGCGCATGCGGATCGACGGGAAGTCCTGCACCAATTGCACGCCCTGGGCCATGGGGTTGAGCTCCTGTGGTTCCGCGGCTGCGGCAGTGCGCCGGGCTCAGCCTTTGGGGGTCTCGCCGGGCTCGCCGGTGTCCCGGGCGAACCACTCGCCGATGAAGTCGCGCGCCTCGTCGAGGCCGGACTGGCGCGTCGCCGAGAAAGATAGCAGAGCGGCCGGATTCGGGATGCCGTCCGCGCGCAGCGCCTGCTCCACGTCGCGCATCGCGGCGGCGCGCTGCGCCTGCCCGAGCTTGTCCGACTTCGTCAGCAGCACCAGCAGCGGCGTGTCGGGACGCAGCCATCCGAGCAGCGTGCGGTCGAGCGCCGTGAGGCCGCGGCGGATGTCGAGCACCAGCACGACGCCTGCCAGGTTGGCGCGCTGGGCCAGGAAGCGGCCCGCGAGCTGGTCCCACGCGCGCTTGACCTCCAGCGGCGCGGTGGCGAACCCGTAGCCCGGCGTGTCGACCAGGAACGCGCGCGGCGGCAGGTGCGCCGGGCCGAGAGCGAAATAGTTCAGCGCCTGCGTGCGGCCCGGGGTCTTGCTGGCGAACGCCAGGCGCTTCTGCTGGCACAGCGCGTTGATCGCCGACGACTTGCCGGCGTTGGAGCGGCCGACGAAGGCGACCTCGGGCGCGGCCTGATCGGCCGGAAGCTGGTCGAGTCGCGCGACGGTGATCGCGAAGCGTGCGGTCAGGAGCAGGGAAGCCAAGGCAGCGAGGCCCGACGCGATGCGACGATCGGGATGACCGCCTGAGGGTGCGTATTGTACAATCCGCGGTTTGAGCCGGGCGCGTCCCGCCGCCCGGCGTTTGCCGGGTTTGTCCCATGCTCCGAGCCAGACCGATTACCGCCCTCGTGGCCTCGACCTTGCTGCTTGCAGGCAGCGTGTTCGCGCAGGCGCCCGCCGCCGATCCGGCGCGTCCTGACCTGAAGCGCGGCGAGGAACTCGCGAAGACCGTCTGCGTCGCCTGCCACGGCGTCGATGGCAACAGCCAGGATCCCGCGAACCCGAAGATCGCGGGCCAGCACCTCGATTACCTTGCGCGCCAGCTCGCGAACTTCAAGCTCAAGCAGGGCGCGACCGAGGCAGAGCGCGCGAGCCCGCTGATGATGGGCTTCGCGTCGATGCTCTCCGAGGCGGACGCGCGCAGCGTCGCGGCCTACTACGCGGCGCAGCCGCTGAAGCCGGCGGCGGCCCGCGACAAGTCGCTCGTCGAGCTCGGGCAGCGCATCTATCGCGGGGGCATCCTGTCGAAAGGCGTGCCCGCGTGCGCCGGTTGCCATGGACCCAGCGGCGCGGGCATCCCGTCGCTGTATCCGCGCCTGCACGGCCAGTTCGCCGAGTACACCGAGGCGCAGCTGGTGGCCTTCCGCCAGAACGCGCGCCGCAACAGCGCGCAGATGACCGCGATCTCCGAGCGGCTTTCCGACCGCGAGATCAAGGCGGTGTCAGACTACATCGCCGGCCTGCGCTGATCGCAACGGGCGCGGCGCGATTCGCGCGCCGTCCCCGAGCACTGAGCCCAGGGGCCGTCCGAAGGCGGCTCCCCCCCGCGCGCCGCGCGCGCGGGTGACGCGATGGAGCGCCCGGCGAGAGGAGTCCGGGATGCTGATTCGCCACCGTCGCCGGGTCGACCCGGCAAGCTCCGAAATCACGCCGCGCGTCGCGTACGAAAAGCGCCGCTCGCTGCTGGGCGCTGCGCTGGCAGCGGCCGCGGGCTCCACGGCAATTCCTTCCGCACTGGCAGCCGCTCCGGCGGCGTCGCCGGGGGCGGGTACACGGCTGGCGACGCGCCCCGGCGCGCACTCGACCATCGAGCGCCCGACGTCTCGCGAGCACGTTACCGGCTACAACAACTTCTACGAGTTCGGCACCGAAAAGGACGATCCCGCGCGGTACGCGCATTCGCTGCGGATTCGTCCGTGGACGATCCGGGTCGACGGTGAGGTGGCGCGGCCGCGTGTCTTCGACGTCGACGACCTGCTGCGGCTCGCCCCGCTCGAGGAGCGCGTCTACCGGATGCGCTGCGTCGAGGGGTGGTCGATGGTGATCCCGTGGGTCGGCTATCCGCTGGCCGAGCT
The DNA here is from genome assembly GCA_024711155.1 of Burkholderiaceae bacterium. Classification (GTDB taxonomy): domain Bacteria; phylum Pseudomonadota; class Gammaproteobacteria; order Burkholderiales; family Burkholderiaceae_E; genus Zeimonas. The sequence goes on along the minus strand of JANJTK010000230.1, from coordinate 59,692 downwards.
GATCCGGCGGGTGCAGCCCACCGGCAACGCGAGGTTCGTGGAGTTCGAGACGCTCGCCGATCCGGCGCAGATGCCGGGGCTGAGCTCGCCGGTGCTCGAGTGGCCCTACGTCGAGGGCCTGCGCCTGGACGAAGCGATGCACGCGTTGACGCTGCTCGCGGTCGGCCTGTACGGCGAGACGCTGCCGCGGCAGAACGGCGCGCCGGTGCGCGTCGTGGTGCCGTGGAAGTACGGCTTCAAGAGCGCGAAGTCGATCGTGCGGATCCGCTTCGTCGAGCGCCAGCCGACGACGAGCTGGAACCGCGCGGCGCCGCGCGAGTACGGCTTCTACTCGAACGTCAATCCGCAGGTCAGCCACCCGCGCTGGTCGCAGGCGGCGGAGCGCCGGATCGGCGAAGACGGCCTGTTGCAGCGCAAGCGGCCGACGCTGATGTTCAACGGCTACGGCGAACAGGTCGCGTCGCTGTACGCGGGCATGGACCTGCGCCAGTCCTTCTAGTGCCTGGCGCGAACCGGCGCTGGCACGAGCTGGCGCGCCGACCGGCTCCAGGGACTGCGCGCAGCGGACAGCGCTGGCTGCGCTCGTTCGCCTGGGTTCGGGCCGCCGTTCTCGCGGCAGGGCTGGCGCCGCTCGCGCGGCTGGTGGCCCTCGGCCATGCGGACGCGCTGGGCGCGAACCCGGTCGAGTTCGTGACGCGCTCGACCGGCACCTGGACCCTGGCGCTGCTGTGCGCGACGCTGGCGGTGACGCCGCTGCGCCGGCTGTCGGGGTGGCACTGGCTCGTGCGGCTGCGCCGCATGCTCGGGTTGCTCGCCTTCCTGTATGCGGCGCTGCACTTCGGCGCCTGGCTGTGGTTCGAGCACTGGTTCGACGTGCGCGCGATGGTCGCGGACGTTGCGCGGCGGCCCTTCGTCGCGCTCGGCTTCGCGGCGTTCGCGCTGCTGCTGCCGCTCGCAGCGACGTCGACCGACGCCGCGATCCGGCGCCTCGGACGCCGCTGGCGCCAGTTGCACCGGCTCGTCTACGCGGCCGTCGTGCTGGCCGTGCTTCACTATGCGCTGCACAAGGCGGGAAAGAACGACTTCGCCGAGCCGCTCGCCTGGGCGCTGGTCGTGGCGGTGCTGCTCGGTGCGAGGGGCGTCGCCGCAGCGGCCGCGAGCCGTCGCGCGGCCGCTGCGCGCGGTTCAGCCCGGCAGGCGTCGCTCGAGCGCGAATAGCGACTCGACCGACTCGCGCTCACGCACGAGGTGCACCGCGCCTGCGTCGACCATGACCTCGGCCGCGCGCGGCCGCGTGTTGTAGTTCGACGCCATCGCCATGCCGTAGGCGCCGGCCGAACCGATCGCGAGCAGGTCTCCCTCGGCCAGCGCGAGGACCCGGCCCCGCGCCAGCCAGTCGCCGGATTCGCACACCGGGCCGACCACGTCGTAGCGTTGCGGCTCGTCGTCGCGCAGCTGCACCGGTCGCACCGAGTGGTACGCGTCGTAGAGCGCGGGCCGCATCAGGTCGTTCATCGCTGCGTCGACGATCGCGAAGCGGCGCTCGCCGTTGCGCTTCAGGTATTCGACGCGGGTGAGCAGCACGCCGGCGTTGCCGACGATCGAACGGCCGAACTCGAACATCAGCTGCCACGACCGGCCGCGCGGGTGCCGGTCGAGGCGCTCGAAGACCGCGGCGAACAGCGCGTCGCGCGACGGCGGCTGCTCGTCCTCGTAGCGGATCCCGAGGCCGCCGCCGAGGTCGAGGTGTTCGAGCACGATGCCTTCTGCGTGCAGCGCGTCGACCAGCTCGAGCAGTTTGTCGAGCGCGGCGAGAAACGGCTCGATCGAGGTGATCTGCGAGCCGATGTGGCAGTCGATGCCGCGGACCTCGAGGTTCGGGAGCTGCGCGGCCGCCCGATACGCGTCGAGCGCGCGGTCGTGCGCGATGCCGAACTTGTTCTCGCGCAGCCCGGTCGAGATGTACGGGTGGGTGCCGGCGTCGACGTCGGGGTTCACACGCAGCGAGACCGGCGCGCGCCGGCCGACCTGTCCGGCGACGCGATCGAGCCGCTGCAACTCGCTTTCCGATTCGACGTTGAAGCAGCGCACGCCGGCTTCGAGCGCGGCGCGCATCTCGTCCTCGCGCTTGCCGACGCCCGAGAACACGACCTTCGACGGATCGCCCCCGGCGGCGATCACGCGTGCCAGTTCTCCGCCGGACACGATGTCGAAGCCGGCTCCTTCGCGCGCCAGGAGGTCGATCACCGCGAGGTTCGAGTTCGCCTTCAGCGCGTAGCAGACCAGGACCTTGCGTCCCGCGGCTGCGCTGCGGAACTCGCGGAACGCATCGACGATCGCCCGCTTCGAGTAGACGTAGGTGGGCGTGCCGAAGCGCTCGGCGATCGCCGCCAGGTCGAGACCGTCGACCGTCAGCGAGCGCTCGCGGTAGCAGAAGGTGTCCATCGGGGGGAGGCTCGTTGCGGGTGAGAAGTGTCGGGTGCGCGGTCAGTCGCGGATCGCGGCGCCCCGGGAGCGCGTGGATGGGCCCGGCTCGCTGGCTGCGCCCGGTGGCACGGGCGCGAGCGCGAGCTTCTTCGCGGGGCGCGAATCGGGCAGGTAGAGCGGTCCGCGCTGCCCGCAGGCGGCGAGCAGCGTCGCCGCCGCGAGCAGCGCGGCGATCCGGCGCGCGACGGCGCCGCGAGTTCCGCGCTGCGGGGCGCTGCGGCTGCGGTGCTCGCGCGTCATTTCAGAACGCGCTCCTGTCGGAGCCTGGGGCGGCGCCGCCACCTTCGTTCAGGCTCGCGTCATCCTCCAGGCCGAGCGCGGCGACCCCCTGGCCCGGTTGCGTCTCGGCGAGGTAGTACTCGCCGTCGACCGTGACGACGCCTTGCGGAATCTCGCGCGGCTGCTCGGGCACGCCCTTCAGCGCGGTCGCCATGTACCTGATCCAGATCGGCAGCGCGAGGCCGCCGCCGGTCTCGCGATCGCCGAGCTTGCGCGGCTGGTCGAAGCCGACCCACGCGACCGCCGCGATGCGCGGGTTGTAGCCCGCGAACCAGGCGTCGAACGAGTCGTTGGTGGTGCCGGTCTTGCCGGCGATGTCCTTGCGGCGCAGCGTCTGTGCGCGGGTCGCGGTGCCCATTCGCACGACGTCGCCCAGCATGCTGTCCATCAGGAACGCGTTGCGCGCGTCGATTGCGCGCGCCGACTCGTCGCCGGCCTGCACCGGGTGCGCGCTCGCCAGCAGGCGCCCGTTCGCGTCGGTGATCCGCGACACGACGTGCGGCTCGATCCGGTAGCCGCCGTTGGCGAACACGGCGATCGCGCGCGCCATCTGCCACGGCGTCACCGATCCGGCGCCGAGCGCCATCGTCAGGTACGGCGGATGACGCTCGGCGTCGAAGCCGAAACGCGTCACGTAGTCCTGCGCGTAGTGCGGGCCGATCGCGTCGACCAGCCGGATCGACACCATGTTCTTCGAGCGCGCGAGCGCCGCGCGCATCGTCATCGGCCCCTCGAACTTTCCGTCGTAGTTCTTCGGTTCCCACAGCTGGCCGCCGGTGCGCGCCGGGTCGATCTCGACCGCCGCGTCGTTGATCACGGTGCTGGTCATGAAGCCCTTGTCGAGCGACGCGGAATACACGAACGGCTTGAAGCTCGAGCCCGGCTGCCGCCAGGCCTGCGTCACGCGGTTGAACTTGTTGCGCTCGAAGTCGAAGCCGCCGACCATCGCGCGCACGGCGCCGGTCCGCGCGTCGATGCCCACCAGCGCAGCCTGGACCTCCGGCAGCTGCGCGATCGCGTATGCGCCCTTGCCGTTGTCGACGATGCGCACGACCGCGCCGCGCTCGAGTCGCCGCGACGCCGGCGCATTGGCCCTGAGCGCGGCGGCGACCAGCTTCAGGCCGTCGCCCGACACCTCGATCGTGCCGTTGCGGCCGCGCGAGACCCGCACCCGCGCCGGAGTCGCGTCGAGCACCACGGCCGCCAGGAAGCGCCCGACGTCGTGGTCGTCGCCGATCGCGGTCTCGATCAGGTTTTCCGCTGCGGCCGGGTCGGCGGGCAGCGCGAGCATGCGCTCGGGGCCGCGGAAGCCGTGGCGTCGGTCGTAGTCGAGCACGCCTTCCTCGAGCGCCGCGTTGGCGGCCCGCTGGTCGTCGGCGAGGATGGTGGTGTAGATCTTCAGGCCGGCCGAATAGATGTCCTCGCGGTACATGTCGAACGCGAGCTGGCGAGCCAGCTCGGCGACGTACGGCGCATGCACCGGGTAGTCGCTGCGACCGGGCACGAAGACCAGCGGCTGCTTCAGCGCCGACGCGTATTCGCCGTCGGAGAGCATTCCTTCCTCGTGCATGCGGCCGAGGATGTATCGCTGGCGCTCGATCGCGCGCTTCGGGTTGACCATCGGATTGAATCGCGACGGCGCCTTCGGCAGTCCGGCAAGCACCGCGGCCTCCGCGGCGGTCAGCGCCGCCAGCGGCTTGCCGAAGTAGGTCTGCGACGCCGCCGCGAAGCCGTAGGCGCGCTTGCCGAGGTAGATCTGGTTCAGGTACAGCTCGAAGATCTGGTCCTTGCTCAGGTTCTCCTCGATGCGCAGCGCGAGCAGGATCTCGACGATCTTGCGCGTGTAGGTGCGCTCCGACGACAGGAAGAACTCGCGCGCGAGCTGCATCGTGATCGTGCTCGCGCCCTGCTCGGTGCCCCCGGCGAACAGGTTGACGAGCGCCGCCCGCGCGACCCCGATCAGGTCGATGCCGGTGTGCTCGAAGAAGCGTCGGTCCTCGGCGGCGAGCACGGCGTTGCGCACGACCCGGGGAACGTCCTCGACGTCGACGAAGGTGCGCCGCTCTTCGCCGAACTCGCCGATCAGGTGACCGTCGGCCGAATAGACGCGCAGCGGAATCCGCGGTCGGTAGTCGACCACCGCGTCGAGCGGTGGGAGCCGGTCGTTGACGAGCAGCAGTGCGACGGCCAGCGCGAGCGCGCCCGCGATGCCGAGTGCGAGGGGGACGGCGAGCAGCGCGAGGCCGAGGCGAAGCCAGTTCGTCCTTGTGGGCTGCGGGCGGGGTCGTCGGCGGTTCTGGGGGTCGGTCATGCGCGCATCCGCGGACTCCTGGTCCGCGCCGCTGTGCGCCGATTCTATACGGATCGTGTGCGCCGCCACGCGACCGGCGCGATCGACCGCCCATGCCCCCCGCACGCTGTGCGCCTGCCGGATGGTCGGTGCCGTGCGACGGATGGAAGCGTCGGATCGCGATCGGCGGCAGAAAAGGCTTTACAGTAAATCGAGCTTGGCGGTAGCATTTCAAGCGAATTGTTGAAAATGTTTGTAAATCCTTAGTTATTAAGGATTTTTTTAGAGTCGAGGCACCTGTGGCGGTGATTTTGACAAGCCTGTTCCGGCGTGCCGCACCACCGCTGGTCGGCATCGATCTGAGCGCTTCGAGCGTGAAGGTGGTCGAGCTGCAGCGGGGCGAGCGCGCGTCGATGCGGCTCGAGCGCTACGCGATCGAGCCGCTCGAGCGGGGTGCGATCACGGACGGCAACATCCAGAACCCCGATGCGGTCGCCGAGGCGCTGCAGCGGGCGCTTCGCAAGTGCGGGACCAGGGCGCGCGAAGCGGCGCTCGCGCTGCCGTCCGGGGCCGTGATCACGAAGAAGATCATGCTGCCGGCCGGCCTGAGCGAGGAAGACTACGAACTGCAGGTCGAGACCGAGGCGAGCCAGTACATCCCGTTTCCGATCGAGGAGGTCAACCTCGACTTCCGGGTGATGGGACCGGCCGAGGTCTCCCCCGAAGAGGTCGACGTGCTGCTGGCCGCGTCGCGCAAGGAAAAGGTCGACGACCGGGTCGCGGTCGCCGAGATGGCCGGCCTGCACCCGGTGGTGATGGACGTCGAGCCCTACGCGATGCGCGCCGCCGTCGACCACGTCATCGACTTCATGCCGAATGGTGGCCAGGGGCAGGTCGTCGCGGTGTTCTCGATCGGCCAGGCCGTGACCTACATGACCGTGGTGCTCAACCGCCAGACCGTGTTCGAGCGCGAGCAGTCCTTCGGCGGCCAGTTGCTCACGCAGGACCTGGTCAGGATGTACGGGCTCACGCCGGAGGAGGCCGAGCTCAAGAAGCGTAGCGGCGACCTCCCCGACAACTACCAGCGCGATCTCCTGCAGCCGTTCGTCGAGCAGGCCTCGACCGAGATCGGACGCGCGATCCAGTTCTTCTTCACGTCGACGCCGTACACGCGCATCGACCACATCCTGCTCGCGGGCGGCTCGTCGGTGCTGCCCGGTCTCGCCGAGTCGGTGACCCGGCGCACGCAGATTCCGGCGGAGGTCATGAGCCCGTTCCAGGGCATGGAGATCGCGGGCACGGTGCGCGAGCGGCAGTTGCGCAGCGATGCGCCCTCGCTGCTGGTGGCGGCCGGACTGGCGATGCGGAGGTTCGACGCATGAGCGTACGCATCAATCTGCTCCCGCACCGGGAGATGCGCCGGGAGCGGCGCAAGAAGGACTTCCTCGCCCTGACCGCGGCGGTCGGCATCGCGGCGCTGCTCGCGGCGGTGGCGGTCGCGGTGGGGATCGACCGCCAGATCGCCGCGCAGCACGCGCGCAACGACTTCATCCGCGCCGAGAACGCGAAGCTGGACGAACAGATCAAGGAGATTGCCAGCCTGCGCGCCGAGATCGACGCGCTGCGCGCGCGCAAGCTCGCGGTCGAGAGCCTGCAGGCGAACCGCACGCTTCCCGTGCACCTGATGGACGAGCTGGTGCGGCACACGCCCGAGGGCCTGCACCTGAAGACGGTCCGGCAGGAGGAGGGCAAGGTGTTCCTCGCCGGATACGCACAGTCCAACGAACGGGTGTCTGAGCTGCTGCGCAACCTTGCCGGTCGCACCCCCTGGCTCGAGCGTCCCGAACTGATCGAGATCAAGGCCGCGCGCGCCAACGACGCCAACGCGCCCAAGAGTGCGCGCCGGATGTTCGAGTTCTCGCTCAACGCGCTGGTCAAGGCCGGGGGCGCCCCGGCGCAGCCGGTCGCGACGACCGCGCTGCCCGGCACGCTGGTGGCGGCGGGCGCTTCGGCCAACAGGTGATCCGGATGTCGACGCTGAATCCAAGAATCGATTTCGGCCGGCTTGCCGCCCAGTTCGGCAGCCTGCGCGGACGCCACCCCGGACTGTGGCCGGGCCTGCCCAGGGGCCTGCTGCTGGCGGGCCTCGCTGCCGCCTTGCTTGCGGCTGCCTGGGCGGGTTACTGGCGCGGACAACTCGAGCAACTCGACGCCAGCGTGCGCGAGGAGGCGAGCCTGAAGGACGCGTTCGTCACGAAGATGAAGCAGGCCGTCAACCTGGACGCGCTGCGCCAGCAGAAGGAGCAGGTGTCGACCTACGTCAGCGAACTCGAGAAGCAGCTGCCGAGCAAGGCCGAGATGGATGCGCTGCTGTCGGACATCAACCAGGCGGGCGTCGGGCGCGGCCTGCAGTTCGAGCTGTTCAGGCCGGGGCAGGTGGTCGTCAAGGATTACTACGCCGAGCTTCCGATCGCGATCAAGCTCTCGGGCAATTATCACGACTTCGCGGCGTTCACGAGCGACCTCGCGAACCTGCCGCGCATCGTCACGCTGAACAACGTCCTGATCGCGACGCCGGAGCGCAACGCAGGTGCGCCGGGGGCGGGCCTGACGATGGAGGCGATCGCCAAGACCTACCGCTACCTGGACGCCGACGAGATCGCCGAGCAGCGCCGGCTGGCAGCGGCTGCCAGGGCCGGGAAGAAGGGGGGCGCGAAATGAACGGGCGCATCGTGCCGGCGGCGATCATGGCGCTGGCGCTCGCGGGTTGCACCGGAGAGCAGGCCGAACTCAAGGCGTGGATGCAGGAGGTCCGCTCCAGCACGCCGGTCGCGCGGGAGAAGATCGAGGAGCCGAAGCGCTTCCGGCCGTTCCGGTACGACCAGGCCGAGCGGGTCGATCCGTTCTCGGCCGGGAAGATGGCGGTCGCGGCGGAGGGCTCCGGACGGCCCGGCGCGAGCAACCTCAGGCCCGACCTGAATCGTCGTCGCGAGGCCCTCGAGTCGTACCCGCTCGATACGATCCAGATGGTCGGCTACCTTGCCAGCGGGCGGCAGAACCACGCGCTGCTGAAGGCGGACGCGACCGTCTACCAGGCGCGGGTCGGCAATCACGCCGGCCAGAATTTCGGGGTGATCACGCGCATCACCGAGAGGGAAGTCCTGTTGAGGGAACTGGTCCAGGATGCCGCCGGCGACTGGGTTCACCGGGAATCGGCGCTGCGGCTTCAGGAAGGGAGCACTCAATGACGACGACAACGCGCGGGATGGCAGCCATGGCGCGCGCTGCATGGCGGGCTGCTGCGGCCGCGCTGCTGGCCGGGCTGGCGCTGGCTGCGGCGCCTCAGGCCCTGGCGCAGGCGCAGGCGCAGGCGAACTCGATCGAGTCCGTCAGCAGTTCGCAGCAGGGCAACGTGACTTACCTGAGGATCGGTCTGCGCAACGCGCCGAGCGCGGCGCCGACCGGCTTTTCGGTGTCGAGCCCGCCGCGGATCGCGTTCGATTTCGCCGGCACCGACAACCGGACCGGGCGCAACTCGCTCGAGCTGCCGCAGGGCGACGTCCGCAGCGTCGCGATCGTGCAGGCGGGCGACCGTTCGCGGATGGTCCTGAACCTGAAGCGGCCGCTTTCCTACACTGCGTCGGTCGAAGGCAACTCGGTGGTGGTCGCGCTCGAGCCGGTTGCGGCGGCCGAATCCGGACCTTCGGCCCACACGTTCGCGCGCGCGAGCGCCAAGGGCGGGGCCGCCTTGCGCGACATCGACTTCCGGCGCGGCAAGGAGGGCGAGGGGCGGGTGGTCGTCGACCTGTCGGATCCCGGGGTCGGCGTGGACATCCGCCAGGAAGGCAGGACGATCGTCGTCGACTTCCTGAATGCAGCGCTGCCCGAGAACCTGCGCCGCCGGCTCGACGTCGGCGACTTCGGCACGCCGGTGACCGCGGTGCGAGCCTTCCAGCGCGGGGACGGCGCGCGGCTGGTGATCGAGCCGCAGGGCGACTGGGAGCACAACGCGTACCAGAGCGACACCCAGTTCGTGGTCGAGGTCAAGCCGGTGCGCGCCGATCCCGCGCGCCTCGCGCGTGGAATGCAGCCCGGGGACCGCGGCGAGAAGCTGTCGCTGAACTTCCAGACCATCGACGTGCGCGCGCTGCTGCAGGTGATCGCGGACTTCACGAACTTCAACATCGTCACCAGCGATTCGGTGGCGGGCAGCCTCACGCTGCGCCTGAAGGACGTGCCATGGGACCAGGCCCTCGACATCATCCTTCAGTCCAAGGGCCTGGACATGCGCAAGAACGGCAACGTGATCCTCGTGGCGCCGCGCGACGAGATCGCGGCCAAGGAGAAGCTCGACTTCGAGGCGCGCGCGCAGATCTCGGACATCGAGCCGGTGCGCACCGAGACCTTCCAGCTGAACTACCAGAAGGCCGACGCGTTGCACAGGCTGCTGGCCAACGAGAAGCAGCGCGTGCTCTCCAAGCGCGGCAGCGTGGTCGTCGATGAACGCACCAACAAGGTGTTCGTGCAGGACACGTCGGCTCGCCTCGAAGAGGTCCGCAAGATCATCGCGCAGGTGGACGTCCCGGTGCGCCAGGTGCTGATCGAGGCGCGCATCGTCGAGGCCGACGATCGCTTCACGCGCAACCTCGGCGCGCGGCTCGGGTACAACCACGTCGGCGCCCGGATCGGGCATGGCCTGGGCAGGGGCACCGTGTCGGGGAACCTCCAGGGGGCGCACGACCTGACGAACCTGCCCGGCGCGCTCGGCAGCGGCGGCACGGCGCTCGCGAACACCAACTTCGTGAACCTGCCGGCGACCAACATCTCGGGCGTGAACCCGTCGTCGTTCGCGATCAGCCTGTTCAATTCCAGCCTGACGAAGTTCCTGAACCTCGAGCTCTCGGCGCTCGAGGCGGACCAGCGCGGCAAGGTCGTCTCGAGCCCGCGCGTGCTGACGGCCGACCAGGGCAAGGCGATCATCGAGCAGGGCACCGAGTTGCCGTACCAGCAGGCGACCTCGAGCGGCGCGACGTCGATCTCGTTCCGCAAGGCGAACCTGAAGCTCGAGGTGACCCCGCAGATCACGCCCGAAGGCAACGTGATCCTCGCGGTGGAAGTCAACCGCGACGCGGTCGGGCAGCTGACGCCCGCCGGCTACGCGATCGACACCCGCCGCGTGCAGACGCAGGTGCTGGTCGAGAACGGTGGCACGGTCGTGATCGGCGGCATCTACGAGCAGACCGAGCGCAACAACGTCAACAAGGTGCCGCTGCTCGGGGACCTGCCGGTCGTCGGGCACGCGTTCAAGAACACCAGCGTCACCAACAACCGCACCGAGCTGCTCGTGTTCCTGACGCCGCGCGTCGTCATCGAGACGGCGATGGCGCGCTGATGCCGGCGGGGCGCACCCGCCGGCCGCGCTGCTGATGGACGACGCGGGCGCGGCGAGGGCCGAAGCCGCGAGCCGCCCGATCGTGCTGGTCGGGATGATGGGTTCGGGCAAGTCCACCGTCGGTCGACGCCTCGCGGCGCGGCTCGGGCGGCGCTTCGTCGACAGCGACAAGGCGATCGAGAGCCGCTGCGGCGTGCCGATCGCCACCATCTTCGAACTCGAGGGCGAGGAAGGCTTCCGGCGGCGCGAGAGCGCCGTGATCGACGAGCTGTCGCGCCTGCCGGGCGTCGTCCTCGCGACCGGCGGCGGCGCGGTCACCCGCGACGAGAACCGGCGGCTGCTCGCCGAACGCGGCTTCGTCGTGTTCCTGCAGGCTTCGGCGACCGACCTGTGGCAGCGGCTGCGCCGCGACCGCTCGCGACCGCTGCTGCAGACGGCCGACCCGCGCGCGCGCATCGCCGAACTGGTCGCCGCGCGCGATCCGCTCTACCTCGGGATCGCCGACCTCACGATCGCCAGCGCGCGCCAGCCGGTCGAAGAGCTGGTGACCGATATAATCGGGCGCCTTCCGGACGAACTCCGGGCGTGAGCCCGGCGCCTTGCCCATGACCGTTCGCGAACTCCGGGTCTCGCTCGGAGACCGAAGCTATCCGATCCTGATCGGCGCCGGCCTGCTGTCGCGCGCGGATCCGCTCGCGCGCCTCGCGCGCGGGCGGCAGGTCGCCGTCGTCACCAACGACACCGTCGGCGAGCTGTTCGAGCGGCGCCTCGACGAGCCGCTCGCCGGCGCGGCGGCGCGCATCTCGATCCGCCTGCCGGACGGCGAGGCCTACAAGAACTGGGACACGCTCGACCGGGTGTTCGAGCGGCTGATCGAAGCGCGCTTCGATCGCCGCTGCCTGCTGGTGGCGCTGGGTGGCGGCGTGATCGGCGACATGACGGGCTTCGCCGCCGCGGTGTACCAGCGGGGCGTCGACTTCGTCCAGGTACCGACGACGCTGCTGGCGCAGGTCGACTCGTCGGTGGGCGGCAAGACGGCGATCAACCACCGGCAGGGCAAGAACATGATCGGGGCGTTCCACCAGCCGCGGCTGGTGCTCGCCGACGTCGAGACGCTGCGCACGCTGCCGGCGCGCGAGCTGTCGGCCGGGCTCGCCGAGATGATCAAGCACGGCGCGATCGCGGATACCGGCTACCTGGAGCGACTCGAGCGCGATCTCGCCGCGCTGCGCGCCTGCGATTCGGCGGCGCTGGCGGACGCGATCCTGCGCTCGTGCGAAATCAAGGCGGAAGTGGTCGCTGCCGACGAGCGAGAGGAGAACGTGCGCGCGCTGCTCAACTTCGGCCACACGTTCGGCCACGCGATCGAGGCCGGGCTCGGCTACGGCGAGTGGCTGCACGGCGAAGCGGTCGGAGCCGGGATGGTGATGGCGGCCGACCTGTCCGCGCGCGTCGGACTGCTCGATCCGGCGGACGCGCGCCGGCTTCGCGAGACGATCGGCGCCGCGGGACTGCCGGTGGCCGGCCCCCGCTGGAGCTTCGAGCGCTACGTCGAGCTGATGAGCGTCGACAAGAAGGCGCGGCAGGGCACGCCCGAGTTCGTGCTGCTCGAGCGGCTCGGCAAGGCGCGGGTGCAGCGCGCGCCCGACGACGCGCTGCGCGCGACGCTTGCCGCCTGCAGCGGCTGAACTCGCTCCGATGACTGCCGCGCGCGCCTGGTCGCCAGCGACGCCGGGCCTCGCGCCGTGGGCCTGCGACCCGCTGGCCAGCCGCGGCCGGCGCCATGCCGAGCCGCGCGCGGCCACGCGCACCGAGTTCCAGCGTGACCGCGACCGGATCGTGCGCTCGACCGCGTTTCGCCGCCTCGAGTACAAGACGCAGGTCTTCGTGAACCACGAAGGCGACATGTTCCGCACCCGGCTGACGCACTCGATCGAAGTCGCGCAGATCGCGCGCTCGATCGGGCGCAGCCTCGGGCTCGCCGAGGACCTGGTCGAGGCGATCGCGCTGGCGCACGATCTCGGGCACACGCCGTTCGGGCACGCCGGGCAGGACGCGCTCGACGAGTGCATGCGCGAGCACGGCGGCTTCGAGCACAACCTGCAGTCGCTGCGTGTCGTCGACGAGCTCGAGCAGCAGTACGCCGGCTTCGACGGGCTGAACCTGTGCTTCGAAACGCGCGAGGGGATCCTGAAGCACTGCACGGCGGCCAACGCGCGTGCGCTCGGCGAGCTCGGCGAGCGCTTCCTTGCGCGCCGGCAGCCGTCGCTCGAGGCGCAGGTCGCCAATCTCGCCGACGAGATCGCCTACGACAACCACGACGTCGACGACGGGCTGCGCTCCGGCCTGCTGCAGCTCGGGCAGCTCGACTCGATCGAGCTGTTCGCCGGCCACCGCCGCGCCGTCGAGCGGCTGCATCCGGGGATCGCGGGCCGGCGGCTGGTCCACGAGACGATCCGTCGCATGATCGACGAGCTGGTCGTCGACCTCGTCGGCGAGAGCCGCAGGCGCATCGAGGCCGCGGCCGTCGCGTCGGCCGACGAAGTGCGGGCGGCAGCCCCGCTGGCCGGATTCTCGGAGCCGGTGCGCTCGCGCGCCGCGCAACTCAAGCGCTTCCTGCATGCCGCGCTGTATCGCCATCCGCGCATCGACCGGGTGATGGCGAGCGCGCGGCGGGTGGTGCGGCAGTTGTACTCCGCCTATGCGGCCGACCCGGCGCTGCTGCCCGATGAGCACCGCGTGCGCGTCGACGTCCACGGCATGCGCGCGGTGGCCGACTACATCGCCGGGATGACCGACCGTTTCGCGCTGCGCGAGCACGCGCGACTGACCGGCGAGGCCGCGCCCGATCTCGCCCCGGCCGACGACGGAGGCGCGTCGGGCTGATCGCCCTCCCGGGCGCCTTCAACTCCGCGGGTTTGCGGGGTATACTGGCAAGTTCGTTCGCGCATTTTGCGCTGCGCTGCGGCAGAACCGCGTTCGATGCGGTTTGCGGCGTAAGCGGGCGCTAACTTTTGATGACCTTCGGCGAGCTCGCCGGGTCCGTCGGCCGTGGTCGACGGGGCCGCAGCGCCGCGCCCGACCCGTCGCGCCGATCGCGGCGAGGCGGCGTGCGCGCCGCATTCTGGAGTTGGGATGATGGATCTCTCGCACCGCCTTCCGCAGCAAGCCGCAGCGGCGTCGCCGACCGCGCAGGGGCTCTACGACCCGGCGCACGAACACGACGCGTGCGGCGTCGGCTTCATCGCCCACATCAAGGGCAAGAAGAGCCACCGGATGATCGAGCAGGGGCTGCAGATCCTGTGCAACCTCGATCACCGCGGCGCGGTGGGTGCCGACCCGCTGATGGGCGACGGCGCGGGGATTCTGATCCAGGTGCCGGACCAGTTCTTCCGCGAGGAGATGGCGCGCCAGGGCGTCGTGCTGCCGCCGGCCGGCGAATACGGCGTCGGCATGGTGTTCCTGCCGAAGGAGCATGCGTCGCGCCTGGCGTGCGAGCAGGAGCTCGAGCGGGCGGTGCGCGCCGAGCGCCAGGTGCTGCTCGGCTGGCGCGACGTGCCGGTCGACCGCGACATGGAGATGTCGCCGACGGTGCGCGCGAAGGAGCCGGTGATCCGGCAGGTCTTCATCGGCCGCGGCCCCGACGTGATGGTGACCGACGCGCTCGAGCGCAAGCTCTACGTGATCCGCAAGACCGCCAGCCACGCGATCCAGAAGCTCGGCCTGAAGCACGGCAAGGAATACTTCGTGCCGTCGATGTCGGCGCGCACGATCGTCTACAAGGGTCTGCTGCTGTGCGGCCAGGTCGGGCAGTACTACCGCGACCTGCAGGATCCGCGCGTGGTGTCGGCGCTGGCGCTGGTCCACCAGCGCTTCTCGACCAACACGTTCCCGGAGTGGCCGCTCGCGCACCCGTACCGGCTGATCGCGCACAACGGCGAGATCAACACCGTCAAGGGCAACTACAACTGGCTGCGCGCGCGCGAGGGGATGATGCGCTCGCCGGTGCTCGGCGAGGATCTCGCGAAGCTCTACCCGATCGTCTATGCCGGGCAGTCCGACACGGCGACCTTCGACAACTGCCTCGAGCTGCTGGTGATGGCCGGCTATCCGCTGGCGCACGCAGTGATGATGATGATCCCGGAGGCGTGGGAGCAGCACGCGCTGATGGACCCGAAGCGGCGCGCGTTCTACGAGTTCCACGCCGCGATGATGGAGCCGTGGGACGGCCCGGCCGCGATCGCGTTCACCGACGGGCGCCAGATCGGCGCGACGCTCGACCGCAACGGGCTGCGCCCGGCACGCTACTGCGTGACCGACGACGACCTGGTCGTGATGGCCTCGGAGGCCGGCGTGCTGCCGATTCCCGAGAGCCGCATCGTCAAGAAGTGGCGCCTGCAGCCGGGACGGATGTTCCTGATCGACCTCGACCAGGGCCGCATCGTCGACGACACCGAACTGAAGGCGCAACTCGCCAACAGCAAGCCGTACCGCGCGTGGCTCGAGGCGCTCCGCATCACGCTCGACGAGATCGACGTGCCGCGCGACCCGCAGGCGGCCGCCCGCGAGGCGCAGGGCCCGTCCGAACAGGAGGCGCGCCGCACCGAGCGGATCGCCGACGAGGTGTCGCAGCAGACGCCCGCGCCGTCGCAGTCGTCGCTGCTCGACCGCCAGCAGGCGTTCGGCTACACGCAGGAGGACATCAAGATCCTGATGGCGCCGATGGCCGCCGCCGGCGAGGAGGCGGTCGGCTCGATGGGCAACGACTCGCCGCTGGCGATCCTGTCGGGCAAGAACAAGCCGCTCTACAACTACTTCCGGCAGCTGTTCGCGCAGGTCACGAATCCGCCGATCGACCCGATTCGCGAGCAACTGGTGATGTCGCTGGTGTCGTTCATCGGCCCGCGCCCGAACCTGCTCGACATCAACAACACGAACCCGCCGATCCGCATCGAGGTCGCGCAGCCGGTGCTGGACTTCGACGCGATGGCGCAGATCCGCGCGATCGAGGGCCTCACCAACCACAAGTTCAAGTCGCACGAACTCGACATCTGCTATCCGGCCGCCTGGGGCAAGGAGGGCGTCGAGGCGCGGCTCGCGTCGCTCGCGGCCGAGGCCGAGGACGCGGTGCGCTCCGGCTACAACATCCTGATCGTCTCCGACCGCCAGATGTCGCGCGCGCGGGTGGCGATCCCGGCGCTGCTGGCCACCAGCGCGGTCCACCAGCACCTGATCGAGCGCGGGCTGCGCACCAGCACCGGGCTGGTGGTCGAGACGGGGTCGGCGCGCGAGGTGCACCACTTCGCGGTGCTGGCCGGCTACGGCGCCGAGGCCATCCATCCGTACCTGGCGATGGAGACGCTGGCCGACCTGCACCGTGCCGCGCCGGGCGGGATCGACCCCGAAAAGGCGGTCCGGAACTACGTCAAGGCAGTCGGCAAGGGGCTGATGAAGGTCATGTCCAAGATGGGCATCTCGACCTACATGAGCTACTGCGGCGCGCAGATCTTCGAGGCGGTCGGCCTCGCGCGCCCGCTGGTCGACAAGTACTTCACGGGAACTCCGAGCAACGTCGGCGGCATCGGCATCTTCGAGGTCGCCGAAGAGGCGATCCGCATGCACCGGGCCGCGTTCGGAGACGACCCGACGCTCTCCGGAATGCTCGACCCCGGCGGCGAGTACGCGCTGCGCGTGCGCGGTGAAGACCACATGTGGACGCCGGACTCGATCTCGCGGCTGCAGCACTCGACGCGCGCGAACAACTATGCGACGTACAAGGAGTACGCGCGGCTGATCAACGACCAGACGCGACGGCACATGACGCTGCGCGGGCTGTTCGAGTTCCGCTTCGGCGCGTGCGCGCCGGTGCCGCTCGACGAGGTGGAGTCGGCCGCGGAGATCGTCAAGCGCTTCGCCACCGGCGCGATGTCGCTCGGGTCGATCTCGACCGAGGCGCACGCGACGCTGGCGGTGGCGATGAACCGCATCGGCGGGAAGTCGAACACCGGCGAGGGCGGCGAGGACCCGATGCGCTATCGCGCCGAGATGCGCTCCGGTCAGCCGGCGATCCGCGACGGCGAGACGATCGGCGACGTGATCGGCGCCGGCCGCGTCGAGGTCGACACCGCGTTGCGGGCCGGCGACTCGCTGCGCTCGCGCATCAAGCAGGTCGCGTCGGGCCGCTTCGGGGTCACGGCCGAGTACCTGTCGAGCGCCGACCAGATCCAGATCAAGATGGCGCAGGGCGCCAAGCCGGGCGAAGGCGGACAGCTGCCGGGCCACAAGGTGTCCGATTACATCGGGATGCTGCGCTACTCGGTGCCGGGCGTGGGGCTGATCTCGCCGCCGCCGCACCACGACATCTACTCGATCGAGGACCTCGCGCAGCTGATCCACGACCTGAAGAACGCGAACTCGCGCGCCTCGGTGTCGGTGAAGCTCGTCTCCGAGGTCGGCGTCGGCACGGTCGCGGCCGGCGTGAGCAAGGCCAAGGCCGACCACGTCGTGATCGCCGGCCACGACGGCGGCACCGGCGCGTCGCCGCTGTCGTCGATCAAGCACGCGGGCACGCCGTGGGAACTCGGCCTGGCCGAGACGCAGCAGACGCTGGTGCTCAACAACCTGCGCGGGCGCATCGTGGTGCAGGTCGACGGCCAGATGAAGACCGGCCGCGACGTCGTCATCGGCGCGCTGCTGGGCGCCGACGAGTTCGGCTTCGCGACCGCGCCGCTGGTGGTCGAGGGCTGCATCATGATGCGCAAGTGCCACCTCAACACCTGCCCGGTCGGCGTCGCGACGCAGGACCCGGTGCTGGGGCGCAAGTTCCAGGGCTAGCCGGAGCACGTCGTCAACTTCTTTTTCTTCGTCGCCGAGGAGGCGCGCGAGCTGATGGCGCAGCTCGGCATCCGGCGCTTCGACGAGCTGATCGGCCGCGCCGACCTGCTCGACATGCGCCAGGGGGTCGAGCACTGGAAGGCGAAGGGGCTCGACTTCTCGCGCATCTTCCACCTCCCGCCGGTGGCGCCCGAGCTGCCGCGACGCCGCGTCGGCGCGCAGGATCACGGACTCGAGCGCGCGCTCGACCACAAGCTGCTCGAGGTCGCGAGCCCTGCGCTCGAGCGCGGCGAGAAGGTCTCGTGCATCCTGCCGATCCGCAACGTCAACCGCACCGTCGGGACGATGCTCTCCGGCGAGGTCGCGCGGCGATTCGGGCACGACGGACTGCCGGAGGACACGATCCACGTGCAGTTCAACGGCACCGCTGGCCAGAGCTTCGGCGCCTTCCTCGCGCGGGGCGTCACGCTCGACCTGGTCGGGCAGGCCAACGACTACGCCGGCAAGGGGCTGTCGGGAGGACGCATCATCGTGCGCCCGACCAACGACTTCCGCGGCAAGGCGGAAGAGAACATCATCGTCGGCAACACCGTGATGTACGGGGCGATCGAGGGCGAGGCGTTCTTCAGCGGCGTCGCCGGCGAGCGCTTCTGCGTGCGCAACTCCGGCGCGACCGCCGTTGTCGAGGGAACCGGCGACCACGGCTGCGAGTACATGACCGGCGGCACCGTGGTCGTGCTCGGGGGCACCGGGCGCAACTTCGCGGCCGGGATGTCGGGCGGCATCGCCTACGTGTACGACCCCGACGGCGACTTCGAGTCGCGCTGCAACCTGTCGATGGTCACGCTCGAGAAGGTGCTGCCGACGGCCGCGCAGATGGCGCAGGCGGACCCGGCCACATGGCATCGCGGCGAGTGCGACGAGATCGTCCTCGAGGCGCTGATCGAGCGGCACTTCCGCTTCACCGGCAGCGAGAAGGCGCGCGCGATCCTCGACGACTGGGAGCACGGCCGCGCGCGCTTCGTCAAGGTCTTTCCGAGCGAGTACCGGCGGGCGCTGGGCGAACTGCACGCGAAGGGGCAAGGGAAGCCGGCGCGGCAGCGCAAGGCCACGGCGTAACGAGACGGCCAACCAGGCAGCGACATGGGCAAAGTCACCGGATTCCTCGAGTACCCGCGCCTCCAGGAGGGCGCCGAAGAAGCGAAGACGCGCGTGCGGCACTACCGCGAGTTCGTCGCGCACCTGTCGGACGAGCAGGCGTCGAAGCAGGGCGCGCGCTGCATGGACTGCGGCATCCCGTTCTGCCACAACGCCTGCCCGGTCAACAACATCGTTCCCGACTGGAACGACCTGGTCTACCGGGGCAACTGGAAGCTGGCGCTCGAGACGCTGCACTCGACCAACAACTTCCCCGAGTTCACCGGCCGCGTGTGCCCGGCGCCCTGCGAGGCGGCGTGCACGCTGAACATCAACGACGACGCCGTCGGCATCAAGTCGATCGAGCACGCGATCATCGACAAGGGCTGGGAGATGGGCTGGGTCGTGCCGCAGCCGCCGGCGCGCAAGACCGGCCGCAAGGTCGCGGTGGTCGGATCCGGCCCCGCGGGGCTGGCGTGCGCGCAGCAGCTGGCGCGCGCCGGGCACGACGTGACGGTGTTCGAGAAGAACGACCGGGTCGGCGGGCTGCTGCGCTACGGGATTCCCGACTTCAAGCTCGGGAAGGACCACATCGACCGTCGCGTCGAGCAGATGAAGGCCGAAGGCGTGACCTTCCGCACCGGCGTGCGGGTGGGCGAGATCGACGCGGGCGGAATCACCGACCTGTCGAGCGAGCAGCTGCCGGCGGCGCGCCTGCTGGCCGAGTTCGACGCCGTCGCGCTGGCCGGCGGCGCCGAGCTGCCGCGCGACCTGCCGGTGCCGGGCCGCGAACTGCGCGGCGTGCACTTCGCGCTCGAATTCCTGCCGCAGCAGAACCGGGCCGTCGCCGGCGACCGCGTCGAGGGGCAGATCGTCGCGAAGGGCAAGCACGTGGTCGTGATCGGCGGGGGCGACACCGGGTCGGACTGCGTCGGCACGAGCAACCGGCAGGGGGCGAAGTCGGTCACGCAGTTCGAGCTGATGCCGCAACCGCCGGAGCAGGAGAACCGGGCGCTGACCTGGCCGAACTGGCCCTACCGCCTGCGCACATCGTCGTCGCACGAGGAAGGCTGCCGGCGCGACTGGGCGGTGACGACGCGCTCGTTCGTCGACGACGGCAAGGGCAACGTCAAGGCGCTGCTCGCAGCGCGCGTGGACTGGCACAAGGACGAGGCCACCGGGCAGATGCGTATGACCGAGGTGCCGGGCTCGGAGTTCGAGCTGCCGGCCGACCTGGTGCTGCTCGCGATGGGCTTCGTCTCCCCGGTCGCCGGCGTGCTCGGCGCGTTCGGCGTGCAGAAGGACGCGCGCGGCAACGCGCAGGCCGCGACCGACGGCGCGCGCGCCTACGCGACCAGCGTGCCGAAGGTGTTCGCGGCCGGCGACATGCGGCGCGGCCAGTCGCTGATCGTCTGGGCGATCCGCGAGGGGCGGCAGTGCGCGCGGGCGATCGACGAGTTCCTGATGGGCGCCTCGGACCTGCCGCGCTGAGCGGCGCGCGCGCCCCGATGGACTCGCTCGCCGACTGGAGCGCCGAGCGCATCGCGCAGGGCTATCGCAGCGGCGAGCTCTCGCCGGTCGAGGTCCTCGATGCGGTGCTCGCGCGCGTCGACGCGTGGGAGCCGCGCATCAACGCGATGTACCTCGTTCGGCGCGAAGCCGCGCTGGAGGCTGCGCGCGCTTCGGCCGCGCGCTGGCGCGCCGGGCAACCGCGCTCGGAGATCGACGGCGTCCCGGTGACGCTGAAGGAAAACCTCTACACCGAGGGCGACCCGGCGCCGCTGGGAACCGCCGCCGGCGACCTCTCGCCGCGTACTGCCGACGCGCCGCCGTCGGCGCGCGTGCGCGAGGCGGGCTGCGTGATCGTCGGCAAGACCGCGATGCCCGACTTCGGGATGCTGTCGTCGGGCCTGTCGTCGATCCACGGGATCACGCGCAACCCGTGGCGGCTCGATCGCAATCCGTCGGGATCGTCGTCGGGGGCCGCGGCGGCCGCCGTGGCGGGCTACGGACCGCTGCACGTCGGCACCGACATCGGCGGATCGGTGCGGCTACCCGCGGCGCACTGCGGCCTGTTCGGGCTCAAGCCGAGCCTGGGCCGGATTCCGATCGACCCGCCGTACATGGGGCGCGTCGCCGGGCCGATGACCCGCACGGTGCACGACGCCGCGCTGCTGATGAACGTGCTGACCCGCCCTGACGCGCGCGACTACTCGAGCCTGCCGTGGCAGCCGCTCGACTACGCGGCCGGACTCGACGAACTCGACCCGCGCGGCCTGCGCATCGGGCTGATGGTCGACGCGCAGGCCGGCCTGCCGCCGGATCCCGCGGTCGTCGCCGCGAGCCGAGCCGCCGCGCGCGCGCTCGAGGCGGCCGGCGCGATGGTGGAGCCGATGCCGGCGTTCCTCACCCCGGCGATGCTCGAGGGCTTCGACGTGTTCTTCGAGGCGCGCTCGTGCAACGACGTGTCGGCGATGCCGCCCGCGGTCCGCGCGAAGATGCTGCCGTTCGTCGTCGAGTGGTGCACCTGGCGCGCGCGCACGTTCAGCGGCGCCGACGTGATGAACGCCTACACGCGGCTGGTGGAAATGCGCGAGACCGCGGTGCGCGCGTCGGCGCGCTTCGACTTCGTTGTCTCGCCGACCTCGCCGATCCTGCCGTACGCGGCCGAATCGGCCTGCCCCGGCGACGATCCGCGCAACGCGTTGCCGCACATCGCGTTCACGGTCGCGTGGAACATGAGCGAACAGCCGGCGGCGTCGGTCAACTGGGGCTTCACAGACGACGGCCTGCCGGTCGGCGTGCAGCTGATCGGGCGACGCTTCGACGACCTCGGCGTGCTGAGGATCGCGCGACTGGTCGAGCGCCTCCGGCCGCCGCAGCGGCCCTGGCCGTCGGCGCCTGCCGGCTGAGCGAGCGCATCGGCCGGGCGCGGGCCGGACGGGTGCCGATCGGCTGCGCGTCGATCGTCAGGGCGCCCTTCAGGACGCGGCCGGCGCGCGGCACTTCACGAAGCTGGTGCCGATCAGGCTCATCACCGTCTCGCCGCGCTGGTTCAGCAGTTCCTGCTGCACGCGCAGAAGGCCGCGATCCGGCTTGCTGGCGGAGCGCCGCGTGTCGAGCGTCGTGATGCGCACCCGCAGCCGGTCGCCGGGTCGCACGGGCCGCGGCCAACGCACCTCGTCGACGCCGGGCGATCCCAGCCCGGCGACGGGCGAGATGAAGTGATCGACCAGCAGCCGCATCATGATGCTGCCGGTCATCCACCCGCTGCCCACCAGCGTGCCGAACATCGAGTCGGCCGCGGCGACGCGATCGACGTGGAACGACTGCGGGTCGTAGCGCCGCGCGAATTCGACGATCTCTTCCTCGGTGACCAGGTAGTCGCCGAATTCCGCCACTTCGCCGGGCGGGAAGTCCTCGAGATAGCGTTCCTTCAAGGGCAGGGTCATCCGGATGCTCCGCGGGTCGGTCTGGCATTCAAAGGCGACAAGGATAGCGGAGCCCGCGATCGCCGATGTCGCGGCGGGGAATCAGCGCGCCGGCTCCAGCACGATCGGTTCGTCGAAGCGGGTCACCGGGGACCGTACCAGCCGCCACGCGCGTCCCGGATCCTCGACCTGCAGCAGCCAGCGCCCGCCTGCAGGCAACACGCCGGGCGCCCGATAGACGCCGTCGCCGGCATGCACGAGGACGTGCACCGCGTCGAGCTCGGCGCGAGCTGCGTGGACGACGCGCAGCGTGAGCTGCGCGGGCCAATCGGCGCCGTGCCGCGCGCTCAGCGCGAGCGCGAGCTGCGGACCCGCGGCGCCGCGCTCGCCCGACAGCGTTGCGCGCAGCTCCAGCGCCTGCGCCTGGCGGTCGCGCGCCAGCCGCTGGTTGATCGCGCGGCCCTCTCGGTAGTAGTCGTCGACGACCATCGAGTCGGCGCCGCTCGCGGCCAGCCAGAACATGAAGATGCCGCCGACCAGCGCGGCCGCCGGCGCGATCGCGAGCAGCCACGGCCAGCGGTGGCGGTACCAGGGGCGCGCGGCGTCGTTCGCTGCGTCGGTCACGGCGTTCAGCGCGGGACGAAGAACGTCGATCCGGTCTCGACGCGCACCGAGGCGTCGTCGGCAGCCTCGACCTGGAACGCGATCCGGTTGCTGCCCGACTCGCCGTGGCCGGGCTTTGCGCGCACGGCGAGCGGCACCATCCTGACGCCCGCCGCCTCGACCTCGAACTCGGCTGGCCCGGCGACGAACAGCGTGTCGATCCCCGCGACCGACACGCGGAAGCGGCGCGCCTGCCCGGACGGGTTGAAGATCTGGAGCCGGTAGCCGTTCTCGATCAGGCCGTCCTCGACCTCGCGCCCGAGCGCACTGTCGCGGATCACGTCGACCTTGATCGGCGCGCGCAGCGCCAGGTGCCCGAACAGCGCCACCGTGATCGCGACCAGGATCGCCGAATAGGCGAGCACGCGCGGGCGCAGCGCGCGGCGCAGGATCGCGCGCCGGTCGAGGCCGTTGGCGAGGGCGTTTTCGGTGGTGTAGCGGATCAGGCCGCGCGGATAGCCCATGCGGTCCATCACTTCGTCGCAACCGTCGATGCAGGCGGCGCAGCCGATGCACTCGTACTGCAGCCCGTTGCGGATGTCGATGCCGGTCGGGCAGACGTGCACGCAGACCTCGCAATCGACGCAGGCGCCCAGCCCGAGCGCCTTCGGATCCGCGTTGCGCGGGCGCGATCCGCGCGGCTCGCCCCGCGCCGGGTCGTAGGTGATGATCATCGTGTCCCGGTCGAACATCGCGCTCTGGAAGCGCGCGTACGGGCACATGTACTTGCACACCTGCTCGCGCATGAACCCGGCGTTGCCCCAGGTCGCGAAACCGTAGAACAGCACCCAGAAGGTCTCCCACGGACCCGCCGACAGCGCGGCCAGCGAGCCGAGCAACTCGCGGATCGGCGTGAAGTAGCCGACGAAGGTGACCCCGGTCCACAGCGCGACGGCGAACCAGGCCAGGTGCTTGGCGCCCTTGCGCGCGAGCTTCGCTGCGTTCATCGGCGCGCGATCGAGGCGGATGCGCTGCGCGCGGTCGCCCTCGATGCGCTGCTCGATCCACATGAAGATCTCGGTGTAGACCGTCTGCGGGCACGCGTAGCCGCACCAGAGCCGGCCTGCGACCGCGGTGAACAGGAACAGCGCGAGCGCCGAGATGACCAGCAGCCCCGTCAGGTACACGAAGTCCTGCGGGTACAGCACGAGGCCGAACAGGTGGAAGCGGCGCGCCTCGAGGTCGAACAGGACCAGCGGCCGGCCGCCCCACTCGAGCCAGGGCAGGCCGTAGTACACCGCCTGCGTGAGCCAGACGAACACCCAGCGCCAGGTCGCGAAGCGGCCGTGCACCGAGCGTGCGTAGATCTTTTCGCGGGCCTCGTAGAGCGCGCCGGCGTCATCGCCTGCCCCCGCGGGGCGCGGAGCGCTCAACGCGGGGCGCCGCCCTGTGCGCCGGGGCGGTTCGACAGTCCCCAGACGTAGGCGGCGAGCAGGTGCACCTTGCCCTCGCCGAGCATCTCGCCGAAGGCCGGCATCTGATTCGTGCGGCCCTTGTCGATGGTCTCGACGATCGTCGACGCCCGGCTGTCGTAAAGCCAGGTCGGGTCGGTGAGGTTCGGGGCGCCGAGCGCCGGGTTGCCCTTGCCCTCCGGACCGTGGCAGGCGATGCAGCCGCCGGCGACGAACTTCGGCTTGCCGAGCGCGGCGCGCACCGCGTCGTGCGGGCGGCCCGACAGCGACAGCACGTGCTGCGCCAGGTTGGCCACGTCGTCCGCCGATCCGACCGCAGCGCCCATCGGGGGCATCACGCCGGTGCGGCCGCCGGTGATCGTGGCCTTGATCGCCTCCGGGTCGCCGCCCCACAGCCAGTCGCCGTCGCTCAGGTTCGGGAACCCGCGGCTGCCGCGCGCGTTGGAGCCGTGGCACTGAACGCAGTAGGTCAGGAACAGCCGCTCGCCGATCTCGCGCCCCTGCGGGTCGGCCGCAACGGCCGGGATGTCCTGCGCCAGGAACTTCGCGAACAGCGGCGCGACCACTTCGTCGGCGCGCGCGACCTCGCGCTCGTACTGGCTCTTCTGCGACCAGCCGAAGACGCCCTGCCAGGTGCCGAGCCCCGGGTACAGGAGCAGGTAGACCAGCGCGAACGCGCAAGTGATCAGGAACAGCCACAGCCACCAGCGCGGCAACGGGTGGTTGTACTCCTCGAGCGTCTCGTCCCAGCGGTGGCCGGTGGTGCCGACCGGCCCCGACGGCGCGCGGCCCCGCGCGAGGACCAGCGCGAGCCAGACGCAGAACGCGATCGACAGCAGGGTCACGATCGAGATGAAGAGGCTCCAGCCGGTGCTGGTGAAGTCGGCCATTTGCGGTTGCTCCGTTGCTAGTCCTTCTCGACGAACGGCAGGTTCGCCGCTTCGTCGAAGCGCGCCTTCTGGTGCCTGCTCCACGCCCACCACACGATGCCCAGGAACAGCACCAGGCACACCACCGCGACGACCCCGCGCAGTACGTTCAGGTCCACTGGGCCGCGTCCTGCCTTCAGCGGGCGGTGCTTCGCACCGAGGTGCCGAGCACCTGCAGGTACGCGATCAGCGCGTCCATCTCGGTCTTGTCCTTCAGCGCCTCGGGGGCCGCTGCGACGTCCTCGTCGGAGTACGGGTGGCCGAGCCGCCGGAGCACGGTCATCTTGCGCTGGATCGTGCCGTCGTCTGCCGCGGCTTTCGCGAGCCACGGATAGCCGGGCATGTTCGACTCGCGCACGATGTCGCGCGGGTTCGTCAGGTGGATCCGGTGCCACTCGTCGTTGTAGCGGCCGCCGACGCGCGCGAGATCGGGCCCGGTGCGCTTGCTTCCCCACAGGAACGGCCGGTCGTAGACGAACTCGCCGGCCACCGAGTAGTGCCCGTAGCGCTCGGTCTCGGCCCGGAACGGCCGGATCATCTGCGAGTGGCAGTTCACGCACCCCTCGCGGATGTAGATGTCCCGCCCGGTCAGCTCGAGCGGTCCGTAGGGCTTCCAGCCCGCCACCGCCTCGGTGGTCGACTTCTGGAAGAACAGCGGCACGATCTCGACCAGCCCGCCGAAGCTGATCGCCACCACGATCAGCACCATCAGCAGCGGCAGGTTCTTCTCGATCAGCGAGTGCGTCATCTTCATCTGGTTCGTCTCCGCGCGTGGGTCAGGCGTGCGCCGGCGCCGCGGCCGGGATCTCGGCGTCGACCGCGCGGCCGCTGCGGATCGTCATCGCGGTGTTGTAGAGCATGACGACCATGCCGGTCAGGTAGAGCAGCCCGCCGAGCACGCGGATGTAGTAGTAGGGATAGGTCGCCTTGACCGACTCGATGAACGCGTAGGTGAGCGTGCCGTCCGGGTTCGTTGCGCGCCACATCAGGCCCTGCGTGACGCCCGCGATCCACATCGCGGCGATGTACAGGACGACGCCGATGGTGGCGATCCAGAAGTGCGCCTCGATCAGCCGCACGCTGTACATCTGCGTGCGCCCGAACAGCCGCGGCAGCAGGTAGTAGATCGAGCCCATGGTGATGAAGCCGACCCAGCCGAGCGCCCCGGAGTGCACGTGGCCGACGGTCCAGTCGGTGTAGTGCGACAGCGCGTTGACGGTCTTGATCGACATCATCGGGCCCTCGAAGGTCGACATGCCGTAGAACGACAGCGAGACGACGAGGAACTTCAGGATCGGGTCGTCGCGCAGCTTGTGCCAGGCGCCCGACAGCGTCATGATCCCGTTGATCATGCCGCCCCACGACGGCGCCAGCAGGATCAGCGAGAAGACCATGCCGACGCTCTGCGCCCAGTCCGGCAGCGCGGTGTAGTGCAGGTGGTGCGGGCCGGCCCACATGTAGGTGAAGATCAGCGCCCAGAAGTGCACGATCGACAGCCGGTACGAGTAGACCGGCCGCTCGGCCTGCTTCGGGATGAAGTAGTACATCATCCCGAGGAAACCGGCGGTCAGGAAGAAGCCGACCGCGTTGTGCCCGTACCACCATTGCACCATCGCGTCCTGGACGCCCGCGTACATCGAGTACGACTTCGTCCAGGTGACCGGCAGCGCGGCGCTGTTGAAGATGTGCAGCACCGCGATCGTGATCACGTAGGCGCCGAAGAACCAGTTCGCGACGTAGATGTGCGGCGTCTTGCGACGCCCGATGGTGCCGAAGAACACGATCGCGTAGGCGACCCAGACGAGTGCGATCAGCACGTCGATCGGCCACTCGAGCTCGGCGTACTCCTTCGTCGTCGACAGCCCCAGCGGCAGCGTGACCGCGGCTGCGACGATGACGAGCTGCCAGCCCCAGAACGTGAACGCGGCCAGCCGCGGCGCGAACAGCGGCACCTGGCAGGTGCGCTGGACGACGAAGTACGAGGTCGCGAACAGCGCGCTGCCGCCGAACGCGAAGATGACCGCGTTCGTGTGCAGCGGCCGCAGCCGGCTGTAGGTGAGCCACGGGAGGTCGAAGTTGAGCTGGGGCCACGCGAGCTGCGCCGCGATCCAGACGCCGACCAGCATGCCGACCACGCCCCAGACCACGGTCATCACCGCGAACTGGCGCACGACCTTGTAGTTGTATGTCATCCGATTCCCCCGCCCCGGCGCGCTGGCCGCTCGACGGCGGTTACGTTAGCACTACTCGGGCGACCGTGCAGGCGCGGGGCCAATCGCGGTGTCAATCGCGGGGCCAAGCGCGGGGCCAATCGCGGGGCCAATCGCGGGGCCAATCGCGGGGCCAATCGGGGTGCCGATCGCGGCCGGCGGGTCGATCGCGGCCGGCATCCCTTCGGTCGCCGCCGTGGGGCGGTCGTCGTCGAGCAGGATGCTGTGCGCCGGCCCCTCCATGTCGTCGAACTGGCCGCTGTCCGACATGCGAAGGAACACCCAGGCGGCCAGCGCGACGATCGCGAGGCTCAACGGAATCAGCAGGTAGAGCGCCTCCATCAGGGGCTGCCTCGCGTCCTGCGCGGGGGCGGAATCAGTCGCAGGGCGTTGAGCACGACGAGCAGCGAACTGGTCGACATGCCGATCGCCGCCAGCCACGGCGGGATCCAGCCGAGCGCGGCCGCCGGGATCGCCAGCGCGTTGTAGGCGAGCGCCCAGCCGAGGCTCGCGCGCACCACGGTCCGCGTGCGCCGTGCGAGCTCGCGCAGCGCGGCGAGCTCGAGCAGCGAACGGCCGAGCAGGACGACGCCGGCTGCGGTGCGCGCGAGTGCGGTCGCGTCGCCGACGGCCCCCGACACGTCGGCGGCGGCGAGCACCGGCGCGGCGTTGATGCCGTCGCCGACCATCAGCACGCGCCGCCCCGCGCGCTGCAGGTCTTGCACGTAGTCGAGCTTCGCTTGCGGGGCAGCGTCGCCGGTTGCGTGGTCGATGCCGAGCGCCGCGGCGATCGGCGCGACTGCCGCGGCACGGTCTCCGGAGACGAGATGCAGCCGCAATCCGTCGGCGCGCAGCGCGTCGGCCAGCGCGCGTGCCTCTTCGCGCAGCGGGTCGCGAAAGTGCAGCCGCGCGAGCGGTGCGTCGACGTCGGCCAGCCAGACGAGCGTGTCGCCGCCGGCGATCGCGTCGTCCGGTGCGTCGACACCGCCCTGCGCGGGCTGGGCGTGCCACTCGGCGACGAATGGCCGCGATCCGAGCCGATAACGCCGGCCGTCGACCGTGCCCTCGACGCCGCGGCCCGGAATTGCGTCGGCCGCGCCCGTGCCTGGCGCGGCGAGCGACGTCCCGCCGTGCGCGTTGCGAATCGCCTCGGCCAGCGGATGCGCCTGGCCGGCTTCGAGCGCGGCGGCCACCGCAACGATGCGCTCGCGCGCCAGCGGCGCAGCGCCGAGCGCGACGACGGCGACCAGCTCCGGGCGCCCGCGGGTCAGCGTGCCGGTCTTGTCGAACACGACGTCGGTGCAGTCGGCGATGCGCTCGAGGGCGTCGTCGCGTGCGATCAGCAGGCCGCGGGCGGTGGCGGCGCCGGTGGCTGCCGCGAGCGCGGCCGGCGTTGCCATCGACAGCGCGCACGGGCACGACACCACGAGCACCGCGATCGCGACGTGCGCCGCTCGCGCGGGATCGACCTGCAGCCATGCGAGCCACACGCCCGTGGCCAGCAGCAGGATCGCGGCGACGAAGCCGCGCGCGACCCGCTCCGTGAGCCCGGCCAGCCGCGGACGCGCGGAGGCGGCCCGCTGCGCCAGCCGCGCGATGGTGGAGACGGCGCTGTCGGCGCTCGCGCGCAGCGCGCGCATCAGCACCGGGCCGCCGGCGTTGAGCGCGCCGCCGGGCACTTCGTCGCCCGGCCCGGCGGCGACCGGCATCGGCTCGCCGGTCAGCAGCGACTGGTCGAACGCGCCGCGCCCTTCGACCAGCGCGGCGTCGACCGGCACGCGCTCGCCGGCCGGCACGCGGAACTGCTCCCCGGGTGCGAGGCGCGTTGCGGGCACGCGTTCGATCGCGCCGCTGGCCGGGTCGACGCGGTCGGCCATGTCCGGCACCGCCGCCGCGAGCGCGTCGATGGCGCGGCCGGCGCGCCGGCGCGCGATCCATTCGACGTAGCGCGCGCACAGCAGCAGGAAGACGAACATCGTCACCGAGTCGAACCAGACCTCGCCGTCACCCGTGACCGTGGCTCGCACGCTGGCGATCGACGCCGCGCCGAGACCGATCACCACCGGCAGGTCCATCCCGGCGCGGCCCGCGCGCAGGTCGCGCCATGCGCCAGCGAAGAACGGGCTGGCGGAGTAGAAGACCACGGGCAGGGTCAGCAGCAGGCTGGCCCAGCGCATCAGCTGCTCGTGCTCGTGCTCGATGTCGCCCGGTCCGGCGACGTAGACGGGCAGCGCGTACATCATCACCTGCATCATCGCGAGGCCGGCGATGAACAGCCGGCGCAGCAGCGCCTTGCTGGTGCGCTGGAGCTGGGCGTCGCGCTCGCGCGCGTCGAAGGGCAGCGCGCGGTAACCGAGCCGGCCGACCGCGTCGAGCAGCGTCGACAGACGCGCGATCGCCGGGTCCCAGCGCAGCGTCGCCCGGCCGGTGGCGAGATTGACCGACGCGGCGGTGACGCCCGGCTGCCTGCGCAGCCCCTGCTCGACCAGCCAGCTGCACGCACCGCAGCGCAGTCCGTCGACCAGCAGCGTCGCTTCGCAGGCGCCGTCGTCGCGGTGCACGAAGCGCGCCTGCACGCCGTCGTCGTCGTAGGCCTGCAGCGCGCGCAGCTGCGCCGGCACGACGGCAGCGCCGGCCGCGGGCGCGGTGCGCGTGCGGTAGTAGTCGACGAGCCCGGACGCCACGATCGCCGCGGCCACCGCCTGGCAACCGGCGCAGCAGGTCTCGCGCGGTGCGCCGTCGATCTCGACCCGCCAGCGCCCCGGCGCGTCGACCGGCTCGCCGCAGTGATGGCACGCGATCGGCGCGCTCACCGGAACCAGCTCACGCAGTAGTCGATCGCCGCCTGCAGGTGTTCGAGGGGATCGACGCGGGCCAATCCGGCGAGGCCGAACAGCGCGATCGCGACGCCGGCGGCGAGGCGCGCGCGCGGCCCGCTCGCCAGCCGCGCGCCGTGGTGCGCGGCGAGGCCGAGCGCGAGCAGGTTCGGCAGCGTGCCGAGGCCGAAGGCGAGCAGCAGCAGCGCGCCATCGGCAGGGCTGCCCGAGACGAGCGCGGCGACCAGCACGCCGTAGACCATTCCGCACGGCACCCATCCCCACGCGGCGCCGGCGGCCAGCGCCGCCGGCACGCTGCGCGCGCCGAGCAGCCGCGCGGCCGCCGGCGCAATTCGTCGCCACAGAGCCGCACCGGCGCGTTCGAGCGTCGCGAGCCGGCGCAACCCGGTTCCGGCGGCCCCGGCGAGCGCGAGCCCGAGCGCGATCATCACGATGTTCACCGCGACGAAGGCGGCCTGCTGCACCGGGAGCACGTGGCGCGCCAGCCAGGCGGCCGAGCCGATGCCCCCGGCGAGGGCGCCGGCTGCCGTGTAGCTTGCGATGCGCCCGGCGTTGTAGGCGAACTGCAACGCGACCGTTGCACCCGCGACACGCGCGGCTGGGGCAACGGAAGCGGCGGCTGGCGTGGCTGCGGCCGCACGGGGTGCGCCCCCCGGCACGGTCCGTGGCGCGCCGAGCAGCGCCACGATGCCGCCGCACATCCCGGCGCAGTGCACGCCGCCGAACAGCCCCAGCAGGAACGCCGACATCAGGGACAGGCTGGTCATCGGGAATGCGTCGTCGATCGTGAGGGGCGCGCGCTAGACTTGCGCCTGCGCCAGGAGTGCGCGCGGACGGCGGCGGGCCGTCGCGCGCTCCAACCTGCGCCGAATCCTACTCCGGCAGCGAACAAGCCCCTCGACCGATGTCAAGAACCCTCTGGATCGACACCGAAGGCACGCTGCGCACGATCGACCAGACGCTGCTGCCGTTCGAGCGGCGCGAGGTCGCGCTGCGCACGCCCGGCGAGTGCGAGCTCGCGATCCGCGAGATGCTGGTGCGCGGCGCGCCGTTGATCGGCGCCGTCGGCGCGTACGGTCTAGCGCTCGCGCTGCGCGAAGACGCGTCCGACGCCGCGCTGTGGCGCGCGTTCGAGCGCCTCGCCGCCGCGCGGCCGACTGCGGTGAACCTGCGCTGGGCGCTCGAGCGCGTCCGGGACCGCGTGGCGGGCGCCGCACCGGCCCAGCGCGCCGCGCTCGCGTGGGACGAGGCCGGCCGCATCTGCGACGACGACGTCGCCTGCAACGCGGTGATCGGCGAGCACGGCGCGCGGCTGCTGCGCGCGCTGCCTCGCCCGGGCGCGGACGTGCTGAACCTGCTCACGCACTGCAACGCCGGGCGCCTGGCCACCATCGACCACGGCACGGCACTGGCGCCGATCTACCGGCTGCACGCCGACGGCGTGCGCGTCCACGTGTGGGTCGACGAGACGCGGCCGCGCAACCAGGGCGCCGCGATCACCGCGTGGGAACTGGCCGAGCGCGGCGTGCCGCACACGGTGATCGCCGACAACGCGGGTGGGCTGCTGATGATGCAGGGTCGCGTCGACGCGGTCATCGTCGGCTGCGACCGCGTCGCCGCCAACGGCGACGTCGCCAACAAGGTCGGCACTTACCTGAAGGCGCTGGCGGCACGCGACAACGGCGTGCCCTTCTACGTCGCGTGCCCGGTGTCGACGATCGACCCGCTGACGCCCGACGGCGCCGCGATCCCGATCGAGGAGCGCGCGGCGCGCGAGGTCACGCACCTCGCAGGCGCGCTCGACGACGGCTCGCGCGCTTGCGTGCGCGTCGTTCCCGAGGGCAGCCCGGTCGCGAACCCCGCCTTCGACGTGACGCCGGCGCGGCTGGTGACGGCCCTGCTCACCGAGCACGGCGCCTGCGACGCGTCCGCCGCCGGCGTGCGCGCCGTGCTGGAGGCGCGACCGTCGTGAGCGCGAGCTACCGCAGCGAGAACCACGCGCGCGCTGCGATCGTCGACGCGGCGCGGCGCATGAACGCGCTCGGCATCAACAGCGGCCGCGCGGGCAACGTGTCGCTGCGCTGGAACCGCGGCGCGCAGGACGGGCTGCTGCTGACGCCGAGCGCGCTCGCCTACGACGCGATGACGGCCGACGACCTGGTCTGGCTGCCGGTCGCGGTGCCCGCCGCCGAGGCGCCGGACGACGAGCAACCGCTGCGCGCCGACGGCGCGCGGCGCCCGTCGTCTGAGTGGCGTCTGCATCGGGATCTCTACGCCAGCCGCGGCGACGCCGGCGCGATCGTGCACGCGCACGCGCCGTTCGCAACCACGCTCGCGTGCCTGCCGCGCATCCACGCCCGAGGCATTCCGGCGTTCCACTACATGATCGCGGTTGCGGGCGGCGACGACATTCGCTGCGCGCGCTACGCGACGTTCGGCACTGCGGAGCTGTCGGCGGCCGCGCGCGACGCGCTCGCGCAGCGGCGCGCGTGCCTGCTCGCGCAGCACGGGCTGGTCGCGCTGGGCGCGTCGCTCGAGGCCGCGCTCGAGCTCGCGGTCGAGCTCGAGGGGCTGGCCCGGATGTACTGGCAGGCGCTGCAGGTGGGCGAGCCCGCGCTCGTCGACGCGCGCGAGATGGAGCGCGTGCACGCGCGCTTCGGGCGCTACCGGCCCGACGCCGACGCGCCGGGCTGAAGTGCGCCGCCCGGATGGCGGCGCAGCGCGCGCGCGAGGTGGCGCCCGGTGTGGCTGGCCGCGCAGCGTGCAACGTCCTCGGGCGTGCCGGCCGCCACCAGCGTGCCGCCGGCATCGCCGCCCTCCGGGCCCAGGTCGATCACCCAGTCGGCGGTCTTGATCACGTCGAGGTTGTGCTCGATCACGACGACGGTGTTGCCGTGGTCGCGCAGCGTGTGGATCACCTTCATCAGCAGCGCGATGTCGTGGAAGTGCAACCCGGTGGTCGGCTCGTCCAGGATGTAGAGCGTGCGGCCGGTGTCGCGCTTGGACAGTTCCTCGGCGAGCTTGACGCGCTGGGCCTCTCCGCCCGACAGCGTGGTGGCGCTCTGCCCGAGCCGCACGTAGCCCAGGCCGACGTCGAGCAGCGTCTGCAGCTTGCGCCGGATCGCCGGCACCGGCGAGAGCAGCGCGAACGCCTGCTCGATCGTCATGTCGAGCACCTGCGCGATGTCGTGGCCCTTGTAGCGGACCTCGAGCGTCTCGCGGTTGTAGCGCCGCCCGCCGCAGGCGTCGCACGGAACGTAGACGTCCGGCAGGAAGTGCATCTCGACCCGGATCACGCCGTCGCCCTCGCAGGCCTCGCAGCGGCCGCCGCGCACGTTGAACGAGAAGCGCCCCGGGCCGTAGCCGCGCTCGCGCGCGACCGGCGTCTGCGCGAACAGCTCGCGGATCGGCGTGAACAGCCCCGTGTAGGTCGCCGGGTTCGAGCGCGGCGTGCGGCCGATCGGGCTCTGGTCGACGTTGATGACCTTGTCGACGTGCTCGAGGCCCTCGATCGCGTCGTGCGGCGCGGCCTCCGCCGACGAGCCGTTGACCGCGCGCGCGGCCGCCGCGTACAGCGTGTCGTTGACCAGCGTCGACTTGCCGGAACCGGAAACGCCGGTCACGCAGACCAGCAACCCGAGCGGGATTTCGACCGACAGCCGCTTCAGGTTGTTGCCGCTCGCGCCGTGCACGACGAGCCGCTGCTCGCCGGGCTCCTTGCGCACCGGCGGCACCTCGATGCGCAGCGCGCCGGCTAGGTACCTGCCGGTCAGCGACCCGGCGCTGGCCTCGATCTCGGCCGCCGTGCCCTGCGCCACGACGTGGCCGCCGTGCTCGCCGGCGCCGGGCCCCATGTCGACCACGTGGTCGGCGGCGCGAATCGCGTCCTCGTCGTGCTCGACCACGAGCACCGAGTTGCCGAGGTCGCGCAGGTGCCGCAGCGTGTCGATCAGCCGCTCGTTGTCGCGCTGGTGCAGGCCGATCGACGGCTCGTCGAGCACGTACATCACGCCGGTGAGTCCGGAGCCGATCTGCGACGCGAGCCGGATGCGCTGCGACTCGCCGCCGGAGAGGGTCTCGGCGGCACGGTCGAGCGACAGGTAGTCGAGGCCGACGTTCACGAGGAAGCGCAGCCGGTCGACGATTTCGCGCACGATGCGCTCGCCGACCACCTGCCGCGCGCCGGGCAGCTCCAGCGTCGAGAACCACTGCAGCGCCTCGCGCAAGGTCAGCGCGGACAACTCGTAGATGGCCTTGTCGGCGCCGTGCGGACCGACCCGCACGAAGCGCGCGTCCACCCGCAGCCGGGTGCCGGCGCAGGCCGGGCACGGGCGCGTGTTCAGGTGCTTCGACAGTTCCTCGCGCACCTGCGCCGAGTCGGTCTCGCGCAGGCGCCGCTGCAGGTTCGGGATCACGCCCTCGAACGGATGCTCGCGCACCGTCGGGCGCCCGCCCTCCGAGACGTAGGTGAACGGGATCTTCTCGGCGCCCGATCCGTGCAGCACGACGTGGCGCACGCGCTCGGGGAGATCCTCGAACGGCGCCTCGATGTCGAAGCCGTAGAACGCCGCCAGGTTCTGCAGCAACTGGAAGAAGAACTGGTTGCGCCGGTCCCAGCCGCGGATCGCGCCCGAGGCCAGGCTCAGGCGCGGGAACGGCACCACGCGGGCCGGGTCGAAGAACTCGACCACGCCGAGCCCGTCGCACTCGGGGCAGGCGCCGGCCGGGTTGTTGAACGAGAACAGCCGCGGCTCGAGTTCGGGCAGCGAGCGGCTGCACACCGGGCAGGCGTAACGGCTGGAGAACGGGGTCTGCGCGCCGCTGTCGACGTCGAGCGCGAGCGCGCGCCCGCCGGCCACGCGCAGCGCGGTCTCGAGCGAATCGGCGAGGCGCTGGCGGATCGACCCCGAGACCTTCACGCGGTCGACGACGACCTCGATCGAGTGCCGGTGGCTGCGCTCGAGCGCGGGCGTCTCGCCCGTCCCGAGTTCGACGATGCGCGGGTCCGCGCCGGCGCCCTCGCTGCGCACGCGCACGCGCACGAATCCGCGCGCCTGGAGGTCGGCGAGCAACTCGGCGTGCGCGCCCTTGCGATTGGCGAGCACCGGCGCGAGGATCATCAGCCGCGTGCCCTCGGGCATCGCGAGTACCGTGTCGATCATCTGCGAGACGGTCTGGGCCTCGAGCGCGTGCTCGGGGTGCTCGGGGCAGTAGGGCCGGCCGGCGCGCGCGAACAGCAGCCGCAGGTAGTCGTGGATCTCGGTGACCGTGCCGACGGTCGAGCGCGGGTTGTGGCTGGTGGACTTCTGCTCGATCGAGATCGCCGGCGACAGCCCCTCGATGAGGTCGACGTCGGGCTTCTGCATCAGCTGCAGGAACTGCCGCGCGTAGGTCGACAGCGACTCGACGTAGCGCCGCTGGCCCTCGGCGTACAGCGTGTCGAAAGCGAGCGAGGACTTGCCGGACCCCGACAGGCCGGTGATCACGACCAGCCGCTCGCGCGGGATGTCGAGGCTGATGTCCTTGAGGTTGTGGGTGCGCGCACCCCGGACGCGGATCGATTGCATGAGCTGCGAGGCCAATCGGCTAATATACCCGGTCGCGAAGGCGCACCTGAGGCCCCCCCGACCCCCAGACTCCCGGCACGCCGACGGCGCTGCCGCCGGGCCGCGCGGCCCGGCGCGCCGCGCGCGCGATCCGATGACCGCTGCCGAGCGGCGCGCGAGCGTGTCGCTGGCGTCGATCTTCGCGCTGCGGATGCTCGGGCTGTTCCTGATCCTGCCGGTGTTCGCGGTGCACGCGCGCGGCATGCCGGGCGGCGACGACGCGATGCTGGTCGGCCTTGCGCTCGGGATCTACGGCCTCACGCAGGGACTGTTGCAGATCCCGTTCGGCATCGCGTCGGACCGCTTCGGCCGCAAGCGCGTGATCGTGTTCGGGCTGCTGCTGTTCGCGGCGGGCAGCTTCGTCGCGGCGGGCGCGCAGGACCTGGCGACGACCATCGTCGGGCGCGCGGTGCAGGGCGCCGGCGCGATCTCGGCGGCGGTCACGGCGTTCATCGCCGACAGCACGCGCGACAGCCAGCGCACCAAGGCGATGGCGATGGTCGGCGCGTCGATCGGCCTGACGTTCGCGCTGTCGCTGGTCGCGGCGCCGCTGCTCTACGGCGCGATCGGCATGGACGGCCTGTTCGCGATGACCGGCCTCCTCGCGCTGGCGGCGATCGGCGTCGTCACGCTGGTGACGCCGGCGGCGCCGCAGGCGGGGCCGGCGCACGGCGACGAGCGCACGCCGCTGTCGGCGGTCGCCTTCGAGCCGGACCTGCGGCGGCTCAACTTCGGCATCTTCACGCTCCACGCGGTGCAGATGGCGATGTTCGTCGCGCTGCCGACCTGGCTCGCCGATCGCGGCGGGCTCGCGCTGGCGGAGCACTGGAAGCTGTACTTGCCGGTGGTGCTGCTGTCGTTCGCGCTGATGGTGCCGCCGCTGCTCTGGAGCGAGCGGGCCGGCCGGTTGCGCGGACTGTTCCTCGCCGCGGTGGGGCTGCTGCTCGCGGTCCAGCTCGGTTTCGCGCTTCAGCCGGGCGGCCTAACCGCTTTCGCCGTCTTGCTGCTCGCCTTCTTCGTCGGGTTCAATATCCTCGAGGCGAGCCTGCCGTCGCTGGTGTCGCGGCTTGCGCCGCCCGACGCGAAGGGGGCGGCGCTGGGCGTCTACAACACCACGCAGGCGCTCGGGCTGTTCGTCGGCGGGGCGCTGGGGGGCTGGATCCAGGGCAGCTGGGGGCGCGCGGCGGTGTTCGTGGCCTGCGCGGCGCTGATCGCGCTGTGGCTGATGGTCGCCGCGGGGCATCGGCGTTGGCCGGCCTCGTTGCGCGAGCAGGCGACGTGAGACGATCGATGACAACGGAACTTCGGGGGAGGGCGGTATGGCTTCGGTGAACAAGGTGATCCTGATCGGCAATCTCGGCCGCGATCCCGAGACGCGCTACGCGCCCAGCGGCGGCGCGATCTGCAACGTGCGCATCGCGACCACTCGCAACTGGAAGGACAAGGCCACCGGCGAGAAGCGCGAGGAGACCGAGTGGCACAGCGTGGTCTTCTACGACCGGCTGGCCGAGATCGCGGGCGAGTACCTGAAGAAGGGTCGCCCGGTCTACGTCGAGGGGCGCCTGAAGACGCGCAAGTGGCAGGACAAGGAAGGGCAGGACCGCTACACGACCGAGATCATCGCCACCGAGATGCAGCTGCTCGGTTCGCGCGAGGGCGGTGGCGGCGGAGCGGGTGGCGGCGCGGGTGGCGGCGACGACGGTGGCTACGCGCGCGAGTCGGCGGGCTCCGCTGCGGCGGCGCGAGACGGCGGCGCGGGCAAGGCCCGGCTGGCCGGCAAGGGTCCGGACGCGCCCTTCGAGGGGATGGACGACGACATTCCGTTCTGAGGGCCCCCCCGCGTGCGTTACCATTGCGCCCGCCGACGGGGAGATCCGGCCCCCGTCATCAGGAGCGATCGTCGATGCAAGTGGTTTGCCTGGACCTCGAAGGCGTGCTGGTTCCAGAAATCTGGATCGAGTTCTCCCGCCGCACCGGCATCGCCGAGTTCTCGCGCACCACGAGGGACGAGCCGGACTACGACAAGCTGATGCGCTATCGCCTCGAGCTGCTCGCGAGGCATGGCCTGAAGCTGGCCGACATCCAGGACGTCATCGGCGGCATGGGCACGCTCGAGGGCGCGCGAGACTTCCTCGACGACCTGCGCGCCCGCTACCAGGTGTTCATCCTGTCGGACACCTTCTACGAATTCGCGGATCCGCTGATGCGCCAGCTCGGGCGGCCGACGCTGCTGTGCCACCGACTCGAAGTCGACGAGCGCGGCTTCGTCAGCGACTACCGGTTGCGGATGCCGGACCAGAAGCGCGCGGCGGTCAATGCGCTGAAGTCGCTCAACTTCCGCGTGATTGCCGCCGGCGACTCGTACAACGATACCGGGATGCTGATGGCGGCCGACGCTGGCTTCTTCATTCATCCGCCCGAGTCGATCGTGCGGCAGTTCCCGCAGTTCCCGGTCACCCGCAGCTATCCTGAACTGCGTGCGGCCATCGACGCGGCCGCGCGCGGGTCGGGCGCGTGACCCGCGCGTGACCGGGCCAGGCGCCTGAGGCGGCGGGGCGCCCGAGGCGATCGCGCCGAGCGCCGGGGCGACGGCGTTTTTCCTTTATAATTCAAGGTTCTCTGCATTTTCTCCGCCCGTTTGGGCGGTTTTGCTTTGCGGGTGGACTGCGACATGCCGATTTACGCCTACCGTTGCGACAGCTGCGGCGTCGAAAAGGACGTCCTGCAGAAGCTTTCCGATGCGCCGCTCACCGTGTGCCCGGGCTGCGGCGCGAGCGCGTTCCACAAGCGGCTCAGCGCGCCGGCGTTCCAGTTGAAGGGCAGCGGCTGGTACGTCACCGACTTCCGCGACGGCGCCAGGAAGCCGGACGGCGGCAAGGCGGCTGACGACGGAAAGACTGCCGAGGGCGGCAAGGCGACCGAGGGCGGCAAGGCAGCCGAGGGTGGCGCGGCTCCCCCTGCCGGTGTGCCCGCGGGTGGCGCCGACGCGAGTTCCAGGCCGAAGGGCGGCGAGGCCGCACCGGCGTCCACCTCCGCGGCCGCGCCGGCGCCCGCCGCCAGCGGCACGACCGGCTCCGCCTGAAAGGCAGCAGCGGGCTCCAGTTCATGCGCAAGTACCTGATCACGGGCCTGCTGATCTGGGTGCCGCTCGTCATCACGCTGTGGGTCCTGAACCTGATCGTGACGACGATGGACCAGACGCTCGGGTTGCTGCCGCAGGCCTGGCATCCGCACACGCTGACCGGGCACGATATACCCGGCCTCGGCGTGCTGCTGACGGTGCTGGTGCTCGGGCTCACCGGGTTGCTGGTGCGCAACTTCGTCGGCGAGCGCCTGGTCGGGTACTGGGAGGCGGTGGTCGGCCGCATCCCGATCGTCGGCGCGATCTACTCGAGCGTGAAGCAGGTCAGCGACACCATCCTGTCGCCCAGCGGGCAGGCGTTTCGCCGGGCGCTGCTGGTGCAGTACCCGCGCCAGGGCGTGTGGACGATCGCGTTCCAGACCGGCGCGCCAGCCGACGAAGTGCGGCGCCGGGTCGGCGTCGAGATGGTGTCGGTCTACGTGCCGACCACGCCGAACCCGACCTCGGGCTTCTTCCTGATGGTCCCGCGCGCCGAGACCATCGAGCTGAACATGAGCGTCGACGCGGCGCTGAAGTACGTGGTGTCGATGGGGGTGGTGGCGCCGCACGAGCGCGGCGCCGCGGCCGACCCCGCAGGCAACCGAGAGTGAACCGGAGAGTATCGATGCGCAGTTGCTACGCGGGGCAGGTCTGCTCCGGGCACCTCGACCAGGTCGTCACGCTGTTCGGCTGGGTTCACCGCCGCCGCGATCACGGCGGCGTGGTCTTCATCGACCTGCGCGACCGCGAGGGGCTGGTGCAGGTCGTCTGCAACCCGGAGCGGCCGCAGGTGTTCGAGGTGGCCGAGCGGATCCGCAACGAGTTCTGCGTGCGCGTCGCGGGCAAGGTGCGCCGGCGACCGGAGGGCACGGTGAACCCGAACCTGCACAGCGGCGAGGTCGAGGTGGCGTGCGAGGAGATCGAGATCCTCAACGCCTCGGTCACCCCGCCGTTCCAGCTCGACGACGAGAACCTGTCCGAGACCACCCGGCTCACGCATCGCGTGCTCGACCTGCGGCGCGCGCCGATGCAGCAGAACCTGATGTTGCGCTACCGGGTCGCGATGGAAGTGCGCCGGTACCTCGACGCGCTCGGCTTCGTCGACGTCGAGACGCCGATGCTGACGAAGTCGACCCCGGAGGGCGCGCGCGACTACCTGGTGCCGTCGCGCGTCAACGCCGGGCAGTTCTTCGCGCTGCCGCAATCGCCGCAGCTGTTCAAGCAGCTGCTGATGGTCGCGGGCTTCGACCGCTACTACCAGATCACCAAGTGCTTCCGCGACGAGGACCTGCGCGCTGACCGGCAGCCCGAGTTCACGCAGATCGACTGCGAGACCTCCTTCCTCGGCGAGGAAGAGATCCGCGCGATCTTCGAGGAGATGATCCGGGTCGTGTTCCGTCACGCGATCGGCGTCGAGTTGCCGGCGCAGTTCCCGACCATGCCGTACGCCGAGGCGATGCGGCGCTACGGATCCGACAAGCCCGACCTGCGCGTGAAGCTCGAGTTCGCCGACCTCACCGACGCGATGAAGGACGTCGACTTCAAGGTGTTCGCTTCGGCGGCCAACATGGATGGCGGGCGCGTCGTCGCGCTGCGCGTGCCCGGCGGCGGCGAGATGACTCGCAGCGAGATCGACGGCTACGGCCAGTTCGTCGCGATCTACGGCGCCAGGGGCCTCGCGTGGATCAAGGTCAACGATCCGGCGAAGGGGCGCGACGGCCTGCAGTCGCCGATCGTCAAGAACCTGCACGACGCGGCCATCGGCGCGCTGCTCGAGCGCACCGGCGCGGTCGCGGGCGACCTCGTGTTCTTCGGGGCGGACCGCGCGAAGGTCGTCAACGACGCGATCGGCGCCTTGCGCACGAAGATCGGCCACTCGGAGTTCGGGCGCCGCCAGGGACTGCTCGACGCCGGCTGGAGGCCGCTGTGGGTGGTCGACTTCCCGATGTTCGAGTACGACGAGGGCGACGATCGCTGGGTCGCGGTGCACCACCCGTTCACGTCGCCGAAGGACGGCCACGAGGACCTGATGGAGAGCGACCCGGGGCGCTGTCTCGCCAAGGGCTACGACATGGTCCTCAACGGCTGGGAGATCGGCGGCGGCTCGGTGCGGATTCACCGCGAGGAAGTCCAGAGCAAGGTGTTTCGCGCGCTGCGGATCGGACCCGAGGAGGCGCGCGCGAAGTTCGGTTTCCTGCTCGACGCGCTGCAGTACGGCGCGCCGCCGCACGGCGGGATCGCGTTCGGCCTCGACCGCATCGTGACGATGATGGCCGGCGCCGAATCGATCCGCGACGTGATCGCGTTCCCGAAGACGCAGCGCGCCCAGTGCCTGCTCACGCAGGCGCCGTCGGCGGTCGACGAGAAGCAGTTGCGCGAGCTGCACATCCGGCTGCGGGTGCAGGAGCCGGCGAAGGCGTGAGCGCGGGGCGAGGCGCGCCGGGCGGCGCGGCGGCGGGCGCCGATGGGAGCGCCAACGGGGTTGCCAGTGAGGGCAAGATCCCCGAGTCGGTGCTGGTCGTCGTGCACACGCCGGACCTGCGCGTGCTGCTGCTCGAGCGCGCCGACCATCCGGGCTTCTGGCAATCGGTGACCGGCAGCAAGGAGCGCGCCGACGAGCCGCTGGCGGAGACCTGCCGCCGCGAGGTGCTCGAGGAAACCGGCATCGACGCGTCGCGCCACGAGCTCGTCGACTGGGGCGTCGAGAACCGCTACGAGATCTACCCGCACTGGCGGCATCGCTATCCGGCCGGCGTCACCCACAACACCGAACACGTGTTCTCGCTGCGGGTGCCGGCGCCGCTCGCGGTGACGCTCGCGCCGCGCGAGCACCTGCGCTACGAGTGGCTGTCGTGGGAGAGCGCAGCCGAGCGCTGCTTCTCGTGGAGCAACGCGCAGGCGATCCGCGCGCTGTCGGCGCGCGCCGTCGCCACGGGCGGAGGCGCGCGATGAGCGCGCTGCCGCGACGCAGCAGGCTGCTCGCGCCGCGCCGCGCGCAGGCGCGACCGCAGACGCCGGTCGCCGCCCCCGACCAGGCGCTGGCAAAGCTGCGGGTCTCGACCTACAACATCCACAAGGGCGTGCTGCGCGAGTTCGTCGGGCTGCGTCGCGTCACGCGCATCCACGAGCTGCGCGCGCGCCTGCACGAGCTCGAGAGCGACCTGATCTTCCTGCAGGAGGTGCAGGGACAGCACGAGCGGCACGCGCGGCGCCTCGAGCACTGGCCCGACGAGCCCCAGGACGTGTTTCTCGCGAAGTCGCCGCAGCTGCGGCACAGCTTCGAGACCGCGTACGGCCGCAACGCCAATTACCTGCACGGCCACCACGGCAACGCGCTGCTGTCGCGCTTTCCGATCGTCGGCCTGGAGAACCGGGACATCTCGGACCACGCGCTCGAGAAGCGCGGCATCCTGCACTGCGTGGTGCAGGTCGACCGGGTGCAGGTGCACTGCTTCGTCGTGCACCTCGGGTTGCTGGCGGGCAGCCGCGAGCGGCAGGTGGGCGCGCTGATCGACTGGGTCGGACGCGAAGTCGGCGCCGATGCGCCGCTGATCATCGCCGGCGACTTCAACGACTGGCGCAACCAGCTCTCGCATCGCCTGCGCCAGGAGATCGGCGTGCTCGAGGTGTTCGACACCGCGCGCCCCCGGCTGGAGCTGGCGCGGCGC
Source organism: Burkholderiaceae bacterium (assembly GCA_024711155.1). Lineage (GTDB taxonomy): Bacteria > Pseudomonadota > Gammaproteobacteria > Burkholderiales > Burkholderiaceae_E > Zeimonas. Next base: position 17,396 of record JANJTK010000230.1, on the reverse strand, counting down.
GCCGAGTACTTCGTGCGCGACCGCGTCGCGGCGGCCGACCCGCGGGGCGCGCCGCCCGAGGTCGTGCAGGAGCGCCGGGTGCGCACCGCGCGCACCTATCCGGCGCTCGTGCCGTGGTTCAGAATGGACCGCATCTACCAGCGGGGCTTCCGGGTCCGCGCCGCGCAGGTGCTGCGCGGCATGGAGTGGGCCCGGCTGTCGGACCACAGTCCGCTCGTGGCCGATCTCGAACTGATCGACCGGGGCGCCTGATGCGGCTGCGGCGGCCACGGGGCCGCCGGCCGCGCCGTCGTGGGCGGATAACGTGACCGATCGACAGTTCGTCTCGCTGCCGTGGTACGAGAGCCTGCGGCCGCAGCTGCGCAGCGGGCACGACGTGACGCTGCTCGAGTCGGGCGCCGAGTACTTCCCCGCGCTCGAGCAGGCGATCGCGGCGGCGCGCGACAGCGTCCACCTCGAGACCTACATCTTCGAGGACGACCCGGCGGGCAGGCGCATCGCCGCCGCGCTGGCGCAGGCCGCGCGGCGCGGCGTCAGCGTCAACGTGCTGGTCGACGGCTTCGGCACCATCGGCCTGGATTCGGACTGGGCGCGCACGCTCGCCGCGGCCGGGGCGCGCGTCGCCTCGTTCGGCCCGCTGCGCAGCCGCTTCACGCTCGACCGGCGGCGCCTGCGCCGGCTGCACCGCAAGCTGGTGGTGGTCGACGGCAGCGTCGCCTTCGTCGGCGGCATGAACGTGCTCGACGACCTGAACGACCCCAATCACGGCGCGCTCGAGCAGCCGCGGCTCGACTACGCGGTGCGCGTGCGCGGCCCGCTGGTCGCGCAGGTGCACGTTGCGGTGGCGCGGCTGTGGTGGGAGACGGTGATCGTCAACCGGTCGCTGCGGCGCGCTGCCGCCGGCGCGGCCGCGCAGCGCGGCGAGCCGGCCGCGCTGCCCGAGACGGTGCGCAGCGACGTCACCCCGGCAGGCCGCGTGCGCGCGGCGCTGCTGCTGCGGGACAACCTGCGCCACCGCCGCACGATCGAGCGCGCCTACCTGCGGGCGATCGGCCGCGCGCGCCGAGAGGTGCTGATCGCCTGCGCGTACTTCTTTCCCGGCGCGCGGTTCCGGCGCGCACTGCTCGCGGCCGCGGCGCGCGGCGTGCGCGTGCGGCTGCTGCTGCAGGGGCGCATCGAGTACCGGCTGCCGCACTACGGCTCGCAGGCGCTCTACGAGGAACTGCTGCGCGGCGGCGTCGAGATCGTCGAGTACCGGCGCAGCTTCCTGCATGCGAAGGTGGCGGTCGTCGACGACTGGGCGACGGTCGGCTCGTCGAACATCGACCCGTTCTCGCTGCTGCTCGCGCGCGAGGCCAACGTCAGCGTGCAGGATCCGGTTTTCGCGCGCCTGCTCCGGGAGCGGCTGTGCGCGGCGATCGACAGCGGCGGCGTGCCGGTCGCGCTGTCGAGTCACCGGCGGCGGCCGTGGCCGGTGCGCCTGATGAACGCCGTCGCGTTCCTCGTGCTCAGGATCGGCGTGGCCCTGACCGGCGAGGGCGGCCGCTACTGACGGCCCGCGCCGGCGCGGCTAGCGCGGCGGCGCCGCGTCGCGCATCCGGTCGGCCGCGGCGAGGAAGTCGAGCACGATCGGCGAGCTGTCGAGCAGCCCGCGCGCGCCCGCGTGGAACTCGGGGTGCCACTGCAGCCCGATCGCGTAGCCGGCGCCGCGCCAGCGGATCGCCTCGACGACGCCGTCCGGGCTCGAGCGCGCCTCGATCACCAGGTCGCTGCCGAGGCGGTCGATGGCCTGGTGGTGAATGCTCGTCACGCGCGCGCGCGTCTCGTCCGCATACAGGCTCGCGAGCCGCGATCCGGGCTCGAACTCGACGTCGTGGTCCAGCGCGTCGTAGAGTTCCGGATCGACGTGCCGTTGCGCTTGCGGGCACTGGGTGGCGATGTCCTGGAACAATGTGCCGCCGAGCGCGACGTTGATCAGCTGCGCGCCGCGGCAGATCCCCAGCACCGGCTTGCCCTGCGCCATGAACTCGTGCAGCAGTTCGATCTCGTAGCGGTCGCGCACCGCGTCGCCGGACCATTCCGCGCGCATCGGCGCCATCCCGTACGAGGCCGGGCTGACGTCGGCGCCGCCCTGCAGCACGAGGCCGTCGAGTTCCTCGACGTAGCTGCGTACCGAGATGCCGCGGCGGCTCACCGACGCGTCGGCGCTCAGCGTCGGAATCATCAGTGCGATCGCGCCGTGGGCCATGATCCAGTGCGCGATCGATTGCTCGAGGTACTGCAGCGTCTTGTTGCGAAAGCCGAGTTCGGCGGGCGGCGCGTGCATCAGCCGCGCCGACAGCCCGATCCGCGGCGGCCTGGCGGCCATGCGCGCGCTCAGCGGCTCCAGCGCAGGCACTGCTGGCGCACGACCTCGGGGAGCAGGTGCTCGGCTTCCCAGGTGGCGCGGATCCACGTCGCGTCGTTGCCGAGCGTGTCGACGTCGTCGCGCACGCGCCGGCACGCGTCCTCGGCGCGCAACTCGATCGCGTGCTGCTCGATCGCGTCGAGCGTCGAGCGGATGTCGTCGCGGATCGTGCGGTGCTCGCCGGTCTGCGGATCGACGAAGGTGCCGTCGAGGCCGAAGCGGCAGGCCTGGAAGCGGTTGAAGGTGTAGACGAGGTAGTCGTCCTCGGCGGGGCGGAACGGCCGCTCGAAAGTGAGCCAGCGCGCCACGCACTGGATGTACGCGGCGAGCGCGGCCGCCTTCTCGATCGTCAGCGGCGTGTCGAGCACGCGCACCTCGATCGTGCCGAACTCGGGCTTCGGGCGGATGTCCCAGTAGAAGTCCTTCATGCCGGCGACCACGCCGGTGCGCGTCATCTTGTCGAAGAACGCGGAGAACTCATCCCAGGTGAGCACGAACGGCGCCCGCCCGGACAACGGGAATGCGAACACCGAGTTGAGCCGCGCCGAGTGGAACCCGGTGTCGACCCCCTGCACGAACGGCGACGACGCCGACAGCGCGATGAAGTGCGGGATGAAGCGCGACAGCCCGTGCAGCAGCACCAGCGCGGCGTCCGGGCCGGGGCAGCCGACGTGCACGTGCTGCCCGAAGATCGTGAACTGCTTGGACAGGTAGCCGTAGAGCTCCGACAGCATGTGGAAGCGCGGCGTGTCGTAGATCCGGCGCTGGCTCCAGTCCTGGAACGGGTGCGTGCCGCCGCCGCACAGGCCGACGTCGAGCCGGGCGGCGCACTCGACCAGTGCGTCGCGCGTCTCGCCGAGCTGCGACAGCACGTCGGCGTGGTCGACGCAGACGCCGGTCGACAGCTCGATCATGCTGTCGGTCATCTCCGGTTTGACGTCGCCCGGCAGCTTGCGGCGCTCGACCAGCCGCAGCAGGTCGCGCGCCCCCGGCGTGAGGTCGTAGTCGTGCCGGTTGACGATCTGCAGTTCGAGCTCGACCCCGAGGGTCAGCGCGCGCGATTCGGCGAAGGCTTCGAGCGGCATGTCGTCTCCGAAGGGATCAGCGGGAATCGGTGTTGTCTTCGCCGGTCCAGCGCAGCGCCAGCTGCACCGCGATCGGGCCGGCCAGTTCGAGCACTGCGACCGCGCTGAACACGATCGGAGCGAGGCGCGCGCCGAACTCGGGAAAGACGGCCTGCAGGTCGGTCATCATCACCAGCGCCGCGCCCGAGATCGGCGCGAGCGCGAAGCCGAGCGCGACGCCCTGCCGGACCGACAGGCCGCTCGCGGCGCTGAACAGGGTGGTCACGGCCAGCCGCGCCGCGAGCCGCGCGACGATCGCCGCCACGCCGAGCAAGGCGCCGGCGGCGAGCGCCTCGACCGACCACGCGGAGCCCGTGATGACGAACAGCAGCAGCACCAGCGCGCCGCCGGCCGTGCCGAAGTGGCGCGGCCAGATCCACGGCCGCTCGGTCGTGTTGCGCAGGAGCACGCCGGCCAGCAGCGGCACCAGCAGCGTCGACAGGTTGGCCGCGCGCGTGATCGACAGCGCGACCAGGATCATCCCGAGCAGCAGCAGCGTCGAGTTCTCGTTGCGCAGGTCGAGCCGGCGCGCGATCAGCGACACCGACCAGGCGAGCAGCGCGGCCACGATCGCGGACCCCGCCAGCAGGTACAGCGGGTGCACGATCGCGTGCAGCCACCGCCCGGCGTAGCCGGCGTGCAGCGACCCGAACAGGAACTTGGTCGCGAGCACCGCGTAGAAGACGTTCAGTCCGGTCAGCAGGATCATCCGCTCGGTGACCTGCCCCGACGCGCGCGACTCGGACGCGATGCGCATGACGACCGCCGGCGAGGTCGCGACGAGGATCGCCGCGACCGCGGCCGCCGGCTGCGCGTCGACGCCGAGGAAGGTCAACGAGAAACAGACCGCCGCGAAGCCCAGCCCCGCCTCGGCGACGCTGGTCGCGAGCAGCCACGGATTGCTGCGCAGCCAGCGCAGCCGGATCCGGCTGCCGAGCTCGAACAGCAGCAGCGCCAGCGCCAGGTCGACGACGAGCCTGAAGCCCGGGCGCAGCGCGCCGTCGGAAAACCCGAACCCGAAGGCCGACACGATGGTGCCGACTGCCGCATAGCCGATCAGGCGCGGCAGGCGCAGGCGGCGGAACACGAACTCGCCCAGCAGCGCGGCCGCGACGATCGCCAGCGCCACCCACAGCACGGTGTCGGCGGCGGGCGGCCACGAGGGCAGGAAGAACAGGCCGGGGGGCGTCTGGTCGCTCATCGTCGCAGCCTCTGCCGGCGTGCCCGGCGCAGTGGGTGGAGGTCGTTCACGGCAGCCGGGCCGTGGGGTCGGCGTCGGTGCTGCCGGCCGGCGCAGCCGACGGCGTCTCGCGGCGTGCCGGCGCGGCGGCCGGGGTCGCCGCCGCGCCGCGTGCGGCACCGGCGTCTTCGCCGCTCCCCGCGCCCTCGTGCACGAGCGTGCGATGCGGAAACGGGATCGAGATCCCTTCGCGATCGAAGGCCGCCTTCAGCCGGCGCAGGTACTCGCGGCGCACGCTCCACTGCTCGAGCGCCTGCGTCTTGATGCGCGCGCGGATCATGACCGCCGAATCGGCCCACTGCTCGACGCCGGCGATCTCGAGGTCGCCCAGGATCTTCGGTCCGAAGTCGGCTGCGTCGCGCAGTTCGGCGGCGGTCGCGCGCATCACGTCGAACACCCGGTCGACGTCCTCGCGGTAGGCCACGCCGATCTCGATCACCGCGAATGAGAACCCGGTCGACATGTTGGTCACTGTCGTGATCAACCCGTTCGAGATGTAGTGCACGTTGCCGTCGTAGCTGCGCAGCTTGGTGCGGCGCAGGCTCAGTTCCTCGACCACGCCGGCCTTGCCGGCGATCTCGACCACGTCGCCGACCCGGATCTGGTTCTCGACCAGCAGGAAGACGCCGGCGAAGAAGTCCTTCACGAGGCTCTGCGCGCCGAAGCCGATCGCGATCCCGGCGACGCCGGCCGCGCCGAGAATCGGGGCGATCGAGATGCCGAGCTGGTTCAGCACGACCATCGCGGCCACGAGGACGATCAGCACCGACGCCGAATGGCGCAGCACCTTGCTGACGGTGGTGATCCGGCGCTGCTCGTCGAGCGCGGTCGCGCGCCCGGCGACGCCGGCGAAAACGCGCCGCAACAGCCGGTTGGCGAGCCAGCGCACGATCAGCGCCAGCGCGACGACTCCGACGATCGAAGCGAGCAGCCGGACTTCCGCGGCGTAAGGTCCCAGCAAGGCCTTCAGGTCGAGCAGCAGTTCGCGCATGCGCGGTCGTCTCCATCGTTGCGGCGACGCCAGGGAGTCGCCGGTGGCCGGGGCAGTGCCGCGGCGGGGGCGGTGCCGGGGCGGCCGGTGATGCGGCCTGTGATGCGGCCGGCGGCGGTGTCCGGCGGGGAAGCGGTGGCCGCGTGGTCGCCCGACGATCAGGAGGTGCCAGTCGGACGACGGCGCCCGGAGCGTCGCGAGCATCCTGTCCGGTGCGCCCAGCGTCCCGGCGGCACCACATCTCGCGCGAGCGCTCAGCGACTGCAATTATAGCCGCTGCGGTCCGGGTGCTCCCGCCGCCTGCTATCCTCCCGCCCGAACGATCGTACCGACGGAGCGCGAATCGATGACGGCGCATGTACCCGCGGGCTTCGAGGCACTGACGCTCGGCGGCGGGTTCCTCGGGGTCAACGGCCCCATCTACCTGAAGGACCAGGACGGTCTGGTGCAGGTCGGCTTCCGCGTCGAGACGCGGCACACCAATCCGCTCGGCATCTGCCACGGCGGCATGATGGCGAGCTTCTGCGACATGCTGCTGCCGCTGGTCGCGCACCGGCGGGTTCCCGAGATCGCCGGGCGCTTCCTGCTGACCGTCAGCCTGCAGGTCGACTATCTGGGCCCCGCGCCCAGCGGCGCGTGGGTGCAGGGCGAGGCCCAGGTGTTGAGGACGACGCGCTCGCTGGTGTTCGCGCAGGGCGTCGTCGAGGTCGACGGCACGCCGGTCGCGCGTGCCAGCGGGATCATGAAGATCGGCCAGCCGTTCCCGGGCCTGCACGAAGCGGTCGGCTGATTCCCCTCCACCCGGCTGCACGACGTGTGTCGCGCACCCGCCCGTCGCGCACCCGCCTTTCCGTGACGCAGTAGCGAAGGCCCTGCGCCGACCCCGGGATTCGCGCCCACGGTGGATTCGAATTCGGGTATCCTTCGGCATAAATAGCACGACCGTTCGTTCTTTGCTGCGTTTTCGCTCCCCTTCTGGACATCCCCGCGAATGCCCGAGACGGCCGACACCTTCGACACGCCCGACGCCCCGCCTGCCACTGGACGTCGCCGCGCCGCCGGCGTGACCCGCAAGGGTGAGCAGACTCGCGCCGCGATCGTCGATGCGGCGCTCGAACTCGCCGCCCGCGTCGGACTCGAAGGGCTCACGATCGGTTCGCTGGCCGAGCGCATGGCGATGTCCAAGAGCGGGGTCTTCGCCCACTTCGGCTCGCGCGAGGAGCTGCAGATCGCGGTCCTGAAGGAGTACGAGCGCCGCTTCGTCGACGACGTCCTGCTGCCGGCGCTCGAGGAGCGGCGCGGGCTGCCGCGCCTGCGCGCGGTCTTCGACCGCTGGCTCGAGCGCACCGCGATCGAGGCGGCGCGCGGCTGCCTGTGGATTTCGGGTGCCGCCGAGTACGACGACCGCCCGGGCTCGGTGCGCGAGGAACTGGTCGCTATGGTGCGCTCGTGGCAGCGCGAGCTGTCGCGAGCGATCCAGCAGGCGATCGACGCCGGCGACCTGCCGCCCGACCTCGATGCGCAGGAAGTCGTGTTTCAGCTCTACGGCGTGATTCTCGTGCTGCACCACGACGGTCGCCTGCTCGGCAGCCCCGATGCAGTCGCCCGCGCGCGGCGCAGCTTCGACCGGATCGTCGACTCGCACCGCCGACCGCTCGCCGCGGTCGCGCCCCGGCAAACCGCCACTCCCGCGCGGGGCGCCCGCGCGCGCTGAACGCGCGCCGCGAACCCGCCGATCCGATTCACCTTCGAACCAGGAGCAACCGACATGGCTCGATACACCCCCCCGCTGCGCGACATCCAGTTCGTCATGCACGAACTGCTCGGCGTGGAAAGCACGCTGAAGACCCTGCCACCGTACGCGGAGACCGGCCGCGACCTGATCGACCAGGTGGTCGAGGAAGGCGGCAAGTTCTGCTCCGAGGTGCTGTTCCCGATCAACCGCAGCGGCGACGAGGAAGGTTGCCGCTGGTCCGAGGGCGGCGTGGTCTCGACGCCGAAGGGCTTCAAGGAGGCCTGGGAGCAATTCAAGGCCGGCGGCTGGCCGACGCTCACCTGCGACCCGGAATACGGCGGACAGGGGCTGCCGCTGGCGGTCGGCATCGCGTTCCAGGAGATGATGAACTCCGCCAACCAGGCGTGGTCGATGTACCCGGGGCTCACGCACGGCGCCTACGACTGCCTGCACGCCCACGGGACGCCCGAGCAGAAGTCGCTCTACATCCCGAAGCTCGTGTCGGGCGAGTGGATGGGCACGATGTGCCTGACCGAGCCGCACTGCGGCACCGATCTCGGCCTGCTGCGCACGAAGGCCGAGCCGCAGGGCGACGGCAGCTACCGGATCACCGGCACCAAGATCTTCATCTCGTCGGGCGAGCACGACCTGTCCGCGAACATCGTCCATCTCGTGCTCGCGCGGCTGCCCGACGCGCCGGCGGGCACCAGGGGAATCTCGCTGTTCATCGTGCCGAAGTTCGTCCCGAACGCCGACGGCAGCCTCGGCGCGCGCAACGGTGTGCGCTGCGCGCGCATCGAAGAGAAGATGGGCATCCACGCGAACGCCACCTGCGTGATGGACCTCGACGACGCCGCCGGGTGGATGGTCGGCGAGCCGAACAAGGGCCTGAACGCGATGTTCGTGATGATGAACGCAGCGCGCATCGGGGTCGGCATGCAGTCGCTCGGGCTGATCGAGGTGGCCTACCAGAACTCGCTCGACTACGCGAAGGAGCGGCTGCAGATGCGCTCGCTGACCGGCGCGAAGGCGCCGGACAAGCCGGCCGACCCGATCATCGTGCACCCGGACGTGCGCCGGATGCTGCTCACGCAGAAGGCCTGGGCCGAGGGGTCGCGCGCGTTCGCGTACTGGACCGCGCTGCAGGCCGACGTCGCGCTGGCGCACCCCGACGCCGAGGCGCGCAAGGACGCCGAGGACATGCTGGCGCTGTTGACCCCGGTCGTGAAGGCCTTCCTCACCGACAACGGCTACGCCGCGACCAACCTGGCGATGCAGGTCTACGGCGGCCACGGCTACATCCGCGAGTGGGGGATGGAGCAGTACGTGCGCGACGCGCGCATCAACATGATCTACGAGGGCACCAACACGATCCAGTCGCTCGACCTGCTCGGGCGCAAGGTGCTCGGCGACAACGGCGCGAAGCTGCGCAAGTTCGGCAAGCTGGTCGCCGAGCTGGTCGAGGCCGAGGGCACCAACGAGGCGATGGCCGAGTTCGTCAACCCGCTGGCCGACCTCGGCCAGAAGGTCGAGAAGCTGACGATGGAGATCGGCATGAAGGCGTTCGGCAACGCCGACGAGGCCGGCGCAGCGGCGGTCGACTACCTGCGGGTGATCGGGCACCTCGTGCTCGGCTACTTCTGGGCCAGGATGGCGCGCATTGCGCTGGATCATGCCGACTCGGCCGATCCGTTCTATCGTTCGAAGCTGGCGACGGCGCGGTTCTACTTCGCCAGGTTGTTCCCCGAGACCGCCGCGCTGATGCGCACGGCCCGGGCCGGCGCGGCCTCGCTGATGAGCCTCGAAGCCGACCTCTTCTGAAGCCTGTCCACGCATCCGACACGGAGGAAACCGTCATGACGAACACCCTGCGCTCCCGCGCGCGCCTTGTCGCCGCGCCGCTCGCCGCCGCGGCTCTCGCGTTCGCCGCCGTCGCCGCGACGGCGCAGCCGGCCGCTTCGCCGGTCGGGCTGTGGAAGAACATCGACGACGAGACGAAGCAGCCGAAGGCGCTGATCCGCATCGTCGACAACAACGGCGTGCTGAGCGGGAAGATCGAGAAGATCCTCACCGAGAAGACCGACGCCGTCTGCGACAAGTGCACCGACGCGCGCAAGGACAAGCCGGTGCTCGGCATGACGATTCTCGAGGGCCTGAAGCGCAACGCGACCGAGGCCGACCTGTTCGACGGCGGGCACATCCTCGACCCGAACAACGGCAAGGTCTACCGCAGCCAGATGCGCCTGAGCGACGGCGGGCGCAAGCTCGACGTGCGCGGCTACATCGGGCTGCCGCTGCTCGGGCGCACGCAGACCTGGCTTCGCGAGGAGTGACGAAGTGGCGAATTTCACGGTGAAGAAGGTCGCCGTCCTCGGCGCCGGCGTGATGGGAGCGCAGATCGCCGCGCACCTGGCCAACGCGCAGGTCGACGTCGTGCTGTTCGACCTGCCGGCGAAGGAGGGGCCGAAGAACGGCGTCGTCCTGAGGGCGATCGAGGGCCTGAAGAAGCTGAACCCGGCGCCGCTCGGCCACGCCGACCTGGCGGCCTGCATCGCGGCGGCCAACTACGACGACGACCTCGAGCTGCTGCGCGGTTGCGACCTGGTGATCGAGGCGATCGCCGAGCGGATGGACTGGAAGCACGACCTGTACCGCAAGGTCGGGCCCTGGCTCGCCGATCACGCGATCTTCGCCACCAACACGTCGGGGCTGTCGATCGGCCGCCTGTCCGAGGGCGTCGACGAGAAGCTGCGGGCGCGCTTCTGCGGCGTGCACTTCTTCAACCCGCCGCGCTACATGCACCTGGTCGAGCTGATCGCGACGCCGGCCACCGATCCTGCGATCGTCGACCGGCTCGAGACCTTCCTGACGACGACGCTCGGCAAGGGCTGCGTGCGCGCGAAGGACACGCCGAACTTCATCGCGAATCGCCTCGGCACCTTCGGGATGTTCGCCACGGTGGCCGAGGCCGACAAGGCGGGCCTGGCGATCGACGTCGTCGACGACCTGACCGGCGAAAAGCTCGGACGCGCGAAGTCCGGCACTTTCCGCACCGTCGACGTGGTCGGCCTCGACACGGTCGGCCACGTGATGAAGACGATGCAGGACCAGCTGCCGGACGACCCGTTCGCGGCGCTGTACCGGACGCCGGCCTCGTTCTCGGCGCTGATCGCGAAGGGCGCCCTGGGCCAGAAGACCCGCGCGGGCTTCTACCGCAAGGACGGCAAGGCGGTGCTGCGCTACGACCCCGCCAGCGGCGAGTACGTGCCGGCCGGCGCGAAGGCCGACGAGACGGTTGCGCGAATCCTGAAGAAGAAGGATCCGGTCGAGCGCCTGAAGCTGCTGCGCGAGTCGACCAACCCGCAGGCCCGCTTCGTCTGGGCCGTGCTGCGCGACGCGTGGCACTACGCCGCCTGCAAGCTCGGCGAGATCGCCGACAACGCCCGCGACGTCGACCTGGCGATGCGCTTCGGCTTCGGCATGGCGCAAGGCCCGTTCGAGGCCTGGCAGCAAGCCGGCTGGACGCAGGTCGCCGAGTGGATCAAGGCCGACATCGACGCCGGGCAGGCGCTGGCCAGCGTGCCGCTGCCGTCGTGGGTGTTCGAAGGGCCGGTCGCGCAGCGCGGCGGCGTGCACCAGCCGGAGGGTTCGTGGTCCGCGGCGCGCGGCGAGTTCGTGCCGCGCGCGGCGCATCCGGTCTACCAGCGCCAGCTGTTCCCGGTGACGCTGGCCGGCGAGCAGGCGCCGAGCGGCCACACCGGCGGCCACACGATCCACGAGGACGACTCGATCCGGCTCTGGACCGTCGACGGGCGCGGCGTCGACGACGTGCTGGTCGCGTCGATCCGCAGCAAGGTCCACGCGATCGGCCCCGGCGTCATCGCCGGCCTGCTCAAGGCGGTCGAACTGGCGGAGCGCGACTACAAGGGACTCGTGATCTGGTCGCCGGACGATCCGTTCTCGTACGGCGCCGACCTGCAGGCGATGCTGCCGGTGTTCATGTCGGGCGGCGTGCCGGCGATCGAAGCGGCCGAGAAGGGATTGCAGGACGCGATGCTGCGGCTGCGCTACGCCCACGTGCCGACGATCGCGGCGGTGGCCAACATGGCGCTCGGCGGTGGCTGCGAACTGGCCATGTACTGTGCGCGCCGCGTCGCGCACCTCGAGAGCTACATCGGACTGGTCGAGGTCGGCGTCGGCCTGATTCCCGGCAGTGGCGGACTCGCGTTCGGCGCGCGCCGCGCATCCGAGGAGCAGGCGGTGGCGCCCGACTCGAACCTGCTCGACTTCCTGAAGAAGTACGTGCTCGCGGCCGGCACCGCGCAGGTGTCGCGCTCGGCGATCGAGGCGCAGTCGATGGGCTACCTGGTGCCGGGCGATCGCGTCGTGTTCCACCGCCAGGAGCTGCTCTACGCGGCGATTCGCGAGGCCAAGGCGATGAGCGACGCCGGCTACCGGCCGCCGCGCAAGTCGATGATCCGCGTGGCCGGGCGCACCGGCATCGCGACGGTGAGCTCGCAGATGATGAACATGCGCGACGGCGGCTTCATCTCGGCGCACGACTACCACCTCGGGCGCACGATCGCCGAGGTGATGTGCGGCGGCGACGTCGAGGCCGGTTCGGTGGTCGACGAGGAATGGCTGATGGCGCTCGAGCGCAAGGCCTTCACGGCCCTGATCCAGCACCCGAAGACCCAGGAGCGGGTCATGGGAATGCTGCAGACCGGCAAGCCGGTGCGCAACTGATCGAATCGGGGGAGTTCACGATGAGCAAGCAAGTTCAGGACGCGTACATCGTCGCGGCGACGCGCACGCCGATCGGCAAGGCGCCCAAGGGCGCGCTGCGCAACGTGCGGCCCGACGACCTGCTGGTGCACGCGATCCGCGCGGCGCTGGCGCAGGTCCCGGCGCTCGACCCGAAGACGATCGAGGATGCGATCGTCGGCTGCGCGATTCCGGAGGCCGAACAGGGGCTCAACGTGGCGCGCATCGGCGCGCTGCTGGCCGGGCTGCCCGACACCGTCGGCGGGGTCACCGTCAACCGCTTCTGCGCGTCCGGCCTGACGGCGGTCGCGATGGCAGCCGACCGCATCCGCGTCGGCGAGGCCGACGTGATGATCGCCGCCGGCACCGAGTCGATGAGCATGGTGCCGATGATGGGCAACAAGCCCTCGATCAACCCGCATGTGTTCGATAACGACGAGAACGTCGGGATCGCGTACGGCATGGGGCTCACGGCCGAGAAGGTCGCGCAGCAGTGGAAGGTGTCGCGCGAGGCGCAGGACGAGTTCGCGCTCGCCTCGCACCGCAAGGCGATCGCCGCGCAGCAGGCGGGCGAGTTCGCCGACGAGATCACGCCGATCGAGGTCGTCGAGCGCTTCCCGAACCTGGGCAGCCGGGAGATCGACGTGCGCACGCGCCGCGTCGCGCTCGACGAAGGTCCGCGCGCGGACACGACGCTCGAGGCGCTCGCGAAGCTGCGGGCGGTGTTCGCCGCCGCGCGCGACCCGGGCGGCAAGCCGACCGGCATGGGCAGCGTCACCGCCGGCAACAGTTCGCAGACCTCGGACGGCGCGGGCGCGCTGATCCTGGTCTCGGAGCGGATGCTGAAGCAGTTCGGCCTGACGCCGCTGGCGCGCTTCGTGTCGTTCTCGGTGCGCGGCGTGCCGCCGAAGATCATGGGGATCGGCCCGAAGGAGGCGATCCCGGCGGCGCTGCGCACGGCCGGGCTGAAGCTCGACGACATGGGCTGGATCGAGCTCAACGAGGCGTTCGCGGCGCAGGCGCTCGCGGTGATCGGCGACCTCGGGCTGAACCCGGAGGTCGTCAACCCGATGGGCGGCGCGATCGCGCTCGGGCACCCGCTCGGCGCCACCGGCGCGATCCGGGCGGCGACCGTCGTGCACGCGCTGCGCCGGCGCCAGCTTCGCTACGGCATGGTGACGATGTGCGTCGGCACCGGCATGGGGGCGGCCGGGATCTTCGAGCGGGTCTGAGCGCCGCGCGGGAATCGTCGCGCGGGGCCTCTCGTGACGGGCGAACGCGTCGAGCTGCGCGCCCCGGACGGCTCGGCCGTCGTGGCGCTCCGCTTCGACGCGCCGCAGCCGCGCGCGGTGGTGGTGGTGGCGCCGGCGCTCGCGGTGCCGCAGGATTTCTATCGCGACTTCGCGCTCGGGCTCGCCGAGCGCGGGCTCTCGGCGCTGACCTTCGACTTTCGCGGCGTCGGCCACGCCGCGCCGCGCTCGTTGCGCGGCTATCGCGCGACGATCGACGACTGGCTGCGGCTGGACTTCGAGACCGTCGTCGCGGCGGCGCGCGAGCAGGCCGCCGGGCGCCCGCTGTTCGTCGTCGGGCACAGCCTGGGCTCGCAGCTGGTCGCGCTGCTGCCGTCGGCGACATCGGTGCGGGCGCTGGTCGCGGTGGCCGGAGGGAGCGGCTACTGGGGCCGGCTCTCGCCGCGCATGCGGCCGATGATGCTGCTGATGCTGCACGGTGCGGCGCCGCTGTCGGCCCGGCTCGCGGGCTACTTCCCGGGGCGCCGGCTGCGGTTGCTGGGCGACCTGCCCTCCGGTGTGATGCACCAGTGGCGGCGCTGGTGCCTGCACGAGGATTACCTGGTCGGCGTCGAGCCGGGCGCGCGCGATGCCTACGCGCGGGCGCGCTTCGACCTGCTGTCGCTTGCCTTCACCGATGACGCGATGATGCCGCAGGCCAACGTCGACGCGCTGCATTCGCACCTGAGCGGCGTCGCGCGCGAGTCGCGCCGGCTGTCGCCGGCCGACGCGGGTGGCCCGATCGGCCACGTCGGTTTCTTCCGCAAGCGCTATCGCGATACGCTCTGGCCGGTCGCTGCGGACTGGCTGCTGGCGCGCACGGACGCCGCGCCGCCCGGCGCGGCCGCCCGCTGACGAACATGACGAAGACCAGGGAACCCCAGGAGAACCGCAGATGGATGTGCTGACCCGCGTCGAGGACGGCGTCGCGACGATCGCGATGAACCGCCTGGCCAAGAAGAACGCGCTGACGGCGCCGATGTACCAGGCGATGGCCGACGCGCTGCGCGCCAGCGACGCCGATCCGGCGGTGCGCTGCACCGTGATCCACGGCACCGCCGAGGTGTTCGCCGCCGGCAACGACCTCGACGACTTCCTGAACCACCCGCCGTCGAGCGAGGACGCGCCGGTGTTCCAGTTCCTGCGTGCGCTGCCGACCAGCACCAAGCCGCTGATCGCCGCGGTCGCCGGCCCCGCGGTCGGCGTCGGCACGACCATGCTGTTGCACTGCGACCTCGTCTACGCGGGCGACAACGCGCGCTTTGCGCTGCCGTTCGCGCAGCTCGGCATCTGCCCCGAGGCCGGCTCGAGCCTGCTGCTGCCGATGCTGGTCGGCCACCAGCGCGCGGCCGAGAAGCTGATGCTCGGCGAGCCCTTCGGCGCCGACGAGGCGCGCGAGATCGGTCTCGTCACCGCCGTGCTGCCGGCGGCGCAGGTCATCGACCATGCGCTGGCGCAGGCTCGCAAGCTCGCGCGGATGCCCGCGTCGGCGCTGCGCGTCACGAAGCGGCTGCTCAAGCAGGGCATCGCCGAGCGCACGCTGGAGCGGATGCGCGACGAGGCGGTCGAGCTGCGCGCGATGCTGGGCAGTCCCGAGGCGCGCGAGGCGTTCAGCGCGTTTCTCGAGAAGCGGAAGCCGGACTTTTCGAAGTTTTCGTGAGCGGCGGGTCCGGGCGCAGCGACGGGTCGCGCTTCATCGCCGCCTTGACCAGCAGGTGCGCCGAGACCGGCGCGGTCAGGAACAGGAACAGCGTGATCAGGAGTTCGTGAACGCTGGGCGTGCCGCGCGCGAACGTGAACCACGCGGACGAGACGATCAGCACGCAGCCGACCCCCAGCGTGGTCGCCTTGGTCGGGCCGTGCAGGCGGCGCAGGAAGCCGGACAGCTTCACCAGCCCCCACGAGCCGACCAGCGCGAAGAACGCGCCGGCCAGCAGCAGCGCCGCAAGGAGCGCGTCGAGCCAGATCGGCAGGGTGTTCACCGGCGCCACGTCCGCTACTCCGCGATGTCGCCGCGCATCAGGTACTTCGACAGCACCACGGTGCCGACGAAACCGAGCATGCTGATCACGAGCGCGGCCTCGAAGTACAGCGGCGTGTCGCGATACACGCCCACCAGCACCAGCAGCGCGAGCGAGTCGATGTAGAGCGTGTCGAGCGCGAGGATCCGATCGGGCAGCGACGGACCGCGCAGCAGCCGCCACGCCGCGAGCAGCATGGCCAGCGCGAATGCGCCGATGACGAAGGGGAGCACGGCGGCGGTCACGGCCCGAAGATCTCCATCAGCGGCGCCTCGTAGCGGCGCTTGATCGACTCGACCAGTTCGCGCTCGTCGGCCACGTCGAGCGCGTGCACCAGCAGGTGCGGACGGTCGCCGCCCGGGTCGGCGCTCAGGTGCCCCATGAAGTCGGCCGACAGCGTGCCGGGCGTCAGCGTGACGATGCCGGCGAGCGCCACGATGCCGTGCGGATCGCGGATCGACAGCGGCACCCGGACGAAACCGGATCTCAGCCGCGCCTCGGGTCCGAGGATTCGCAGCGCCACCTCGAGGTTGGCGACCACGATGTCGCCCAGCACGCGCAGCGCGAGCCGCGCGGCGACCGCCGGCCTGCGCAGTCGCGGCGGGTCGACCCGGAATGCGCGCAGCAGGTGCGGCAGCGCGAGCGCGAACAGTGCCGCGAGGACGAGATTGCCCGGCGACGCGGACTGGTTGAGCATCAGCCAGGCCGCGAACAGCGTGGCGCTTGCGAGCGGTGCGGGGACGAGGGATCTCACGGCTTGCCCCCCTTCGCGTCGCCGCGCTCGCGCATCTCCTTGCGCACGTCGAAGGCGGGCGGCACCGGGCGCGCGCCGAGGACCGCGTCGACGTAGCCGGAGCGATCGAACAATTGCGCGGCCGTGGCTGTCGTGTAAGCGTGCAAGGGCCCCGCGCGCAGCGTCGCCGCGGCGATCGCGGCGATCAGCAGGCCGATCGCCGCCAGCTGTCCGGCGCTCGCGGGCGCCGCGGGGCGCGGCGGCGCACCGACGCCCGCGCTGGCGCCTGTGGTGGAGCCCGCGCCGGCCGGCGCGAGCGCTTCCGCGGCCCGCGGCGCCGGGACGCGCCAGAACAGCGTGCTGCCGGCGCGCGCCAGCGCGACGAGCGTCGCGAGTCCGGCCGCGAGGACGACCGCCCAGGTGGCGACTGCGAGCCCGGACTCCAGCGCCGCGTCGAGCAGCAGCGCCTTGCCGAGGAAGCCCGTCAGCGGCGGCAGCCCGGCGGCGGCGACGGCGCAGAAGAAGAACGCCGCCCCTGCCGCTGCCGTCGGGCCGCAGGGAGCGGCCGGCTGCAGCCGGTCCGAGTGATCGCCGCGCAGGGCCGACACGCGATCGACGATCAGGAACAGCGCCGCCGCGGTCAGCGTGCTGTGGACGAGGTAGAAGAGTCCCGCGGCCACGGTGCCGGCGCTGCCGAGGCCGAGCGCGAGCAGCAGCGTGCCGGCGGAACCGACGACGAGATACGCGACCAGTCCGCGCAGCCGCGTCGCCGCCAGCGCCCCGACCGCGCCGAGCGCCAGCGTGGCGAGCGCGAGCAGCGGCAGCCAGGGCCACGCGACCTGCGCTGCGGCGCCCGCCGCCTCGCCGAACACCAGCGTGTAGACCCGCGCGATCGCGTAGACGCCGACCTTGGTCATGATCGCGAACAACGCCGCCACCGGCGCGGTCGCCGCGCCGTAGGTCTCCGGCAGCCAGAAGTAGAGCGGCAGCAGCGCCGCTTTCACGCAGAACACGACCAGCAGAAGCAGCGCGGCGCTGCGCAGCAGCACCGCGTCGTCGCCCGCGACCTGCGGCACGCGCAACGCGAGGTCG
>JANJTK010000218.1 GCA_024711155.1 Burkholderiaceae bacterium | reverse complement strand
GATGGTGATGCCGGGGGACAACGTGAAGATGGTGGTGACGCTGATCGCGCCGATCGCGATGGAGCAGGGCCTGCGCTTCGCGATCCGCGAGGGCGGGCGCACCGTCGGCGCCGGCGTCGTCGCCAAGATCGTCCAGTGACGGTTTCCGCAGGGGCATAGCTCAACTGGCAGAGCGTCGGTCTCCAAAACCGAAGGTTGGGGGTTCGATTCCCTCTGCCCCTGCCACCCGACCGCAGCACTGAAACGAAGCACCGAACGCGATGTCGAACCAGAACGTCGAAACCGTGACCAGCGGCGCTGACCGCGCCCGGGCCGCGCTCGCCGTCGCCGCGGTCGTCGCCGGGCTGGTGGGCTTCTACGCCCTCGCCCAGCAGCCGATGATCGCGCGCGTCGGCGCCGTGCTCGCCGGGTTGCTGGCGGGCGCCGGCATCGCGTGGACCTCCGGGCCGGGCCGGCGCTTCGTCGCCTTCGCCCGCGATGCCTGGGCCGAGGCGCGCCGCGTCGTCTGGCCCACGCGCAAGGAGACGACGCAGATGACGCTGATCGTCTTCGGGTTCGTGGTCGCGATGGCGATCTTCCTGTGGCTGGTCGACAAGTCCCTCGAGTGGGTCCTGTACGACCTCGTTCTCGGCTGGAAGGGCTGAATGGCCAAGCACTGGTATGTCGTCCACGCCTACTCCGGAATGGAGAAGAGCGTCGCGCGCGCCATCAAGGAGCGGGTCGACCGCGCCGGGATGAGCGACAAGTTCGGCCGCATCCTCGTGCCCACCGAGGAGGTGGTCGAGATGAAGGGCGGGCAGCGCAAGACCACCGAGCGCCGTTTCTTCCCCGGCTACGTGCTGGTCGAGATGGAGATGGACGACGACACCTGGCACCTCGTGAAGCACACGAACAAGGTGACGGGATTCATCGGCGGCACCGGCAACCGGCCCACTCCGATCTCCGAGAAGGAGGTCGAGAAGATCATGGCGCAGATGCAGGAAGGCGTCGAGAAGCCGAAGCCGAAGACGCTGTTCGAGGTCGGCGAGATGGTCAGGGTGCGCGAGGGCCCGTTCACCGACTTCAACGGCAACGTCGAGGAAGTGAACTACGAGAAGAGTCGCCTGCGCGTGTCGGTCACGATCTTCGGGCGGGCGACACCGGTCGAACTCGAGTTCGGCCAGGTCGAGAAGGTTTGAGCGCTGCGGGCGTGCCCGCGGCGCAACGAGGAGCTCCAGTAGGCCCGCCGGGCCGAACGGGCGCTTGAACTCACGAAGGAGCAGCCAGCAATGGCCAAGAAGATAGTCGGTTTCGTCAAGCTGCAGGTTCCGGCCGGCAAGGCCAACCCTGCCCCCCCGATCGGCCCCGCGCTGGGCCAGCGCGGCCTCAACATCATGGAGTTCTGCAAGGCGTTCAACGCGCAGACCCAGGGCATGGAGCCGGGCCTGCCGATCCCGGTCGTCATCACGGCCTACGCGGACAAGAGCTTCACGTTCGTGATGAAGACGCCGCCGGCGACGGTGCTGATCAAGAAGGCGGCCAAGGTCGAGAAGGGTTCGCCCAAGCCGCACACCGACAAGGTCGGCTCGATCACCCGCGCGCAGGCCGAAGAGATCGCGAAGGCGAAGATGCCGGACCTCACGGCCGCGGACATGGACGCTGCGGTGCGCACGGTGGCCGGTTCCGCGCGCAGCATGGGCATCACGGTGGAGGGTCTGTAAATGGCGAAGCTCAGCAAGCGCGCGAAGGCGATCCAGGCCCGCGTCGACCGCCAGAAGGCGTATCCGCTCGGTGATGCGCTCGGGGTGGTCAAGGAATGCGCGACCGCGAAGTTCGACGAGTCGATCGACGTCGCGGTCCAGCTCGGCATCGACCCCCGCAAGTCGGACCAGGTCGTGCGCGGCTCCGTGGTGCTGCCGGCAGGCACCGGCCGCTCGGTGCGCGTCGCGGTGTTCACGCAGGGCGAGAAGGCGGAGGCCGCGCGCGCGGCCGGCGCCGACATCGTCGGCATGGAGGACCTCGCCGAGCAGGTCAAGGCGGGCAACCTGAACTTCGACGTCGTCATCGCGTCGCCCGATGCGATGAAGGTCGTCGGCACGCTCGGCCAGATTTTGGGCCCGCGCGGCCTGATGCCGAACCCGAAGGTCGGCACCGTGACGCCCGACGTCGCCAACGCGGTGAAGAACGCGAAGGCCGGCCAGGTGCAGTACCGGGCCGAGAAGGGCGGGATCGTGCATGCGTCGATCGGCCGCGCGTCGTTCGGCGTCGAGCAGCTCGAGACCAACCTGAGGGCGCTGATCGAGGCGCTCAACCGCGCGCGACCGCAGAGCGCCAAGGGCATCTACCTGCGCAAGGTGGCGTTGTCGAGCACGATGGGCGTCGGCGTGAAGGTCGATCCGGCGGCGTTCTCCGCGGCTGCGACGGCAGCCTGAGGCGGGGCGCGAAGCCGCAGCAGGAAAGGAACTTTGGGCCGCTGACCGGGCCCGGCGCGGGCGGGGGGACGCTCCCGCCCAGGCGGATCCGGTCGGCGGGTTGTCAAAGACCGCAGGGAGCGGCGGGCCGGTCCGGCCCGCAGCCTTAATCCGCGGAGCGATCCGCAACCCTGCGCAGATGGCGGTCCCGAAGCGGGAGTTTTTACGCAAGTCCAGTGCCGTCAGGGACTGTGGTTGCAACGAGACTCGCACTCGGTCGCCGTGTAGCAACGGGCGTCGGAAGGATCGGCGCCCAACACCTGGAGCAAGACCGTGGCTCTCAATCGTGAAGCGAAAGCGGCTGTGGTCGCCGAAGTCTCCGCCGAAGTGGCGAAGGCGCAGGCGATCGTCGTCGCCGAGTACCGTGGTCTGGAAGT
>JANJTK010000185.1 GCA_024711155.1 Burkholderiaceae bacterium | reverse complement strand
GCCCTGCACCATCGGCCACACGTTCTCGGTCGGGTCGGTGATGATGTCCATGAACACGAGACGGTCCTTGTACTTGCCGAACGCGTCGCGCAGCGCCGGGTCGACGGCGGCCGGCTTCTCGATGCGCATCCCCACCTGGGCGTGGGCGTCGGCCAGCGCCACGAAATCGGGCAGCGCGTCCATGTACGACTGCGAATAGCGGCTGCCGTACTCGATCTGCTGCCACTGCCGCACCATGCCGAGGTAGCGGTTGTTCAGGTTGAGGATCTTGACCGGCAGGTTGTACTGCTTGCAGGTCGACAGTTCCTGAATGCACATCTGGATCGAGCCTTCGCCGGTGACGCAGGCGACCTGCGCGCCGGGGTTCGCCTTCAGCACGCCCATCGCAAACGGCAAGCCGACGCCCATCGTGCCGAGGCCGCCCGAGTTGATCCAGCGCCGGGGCTTGTCGAAGCGGTAGTACTGGGCGGCCCACATCTGGTGCTGGCCGACGTCGGAGGTGACGAACGCGTCGCCACCGGTGATTTCCCACAGCTTCTCGATCACCGACTGCGGCTTGATCACGGTGTCGCTCGAACGGTACTTCATGCACTCGCGCTTGCGCCACTCGTCGACCTGGCGCCACCAGGCCTGCACGGCAGCGGCGTCAGTGCGGCTGCCGGCGGCGAACGCCTCCTCGAGCAGCGCGTTCATGTCGCTCAGCGTCTCGCGCACGTCGCCGACGATCGGCACGTCGACCTTGACGCGCTTGGAGATCGACGACGGGTCGATGTCGATGTGGACGATCTTGCGCGGGTTCTGCGCGAAGTGCTTCGGATTGCCGATGACGCGGTCGTCGAAGCGCGCGCCGATGGCCACGAGCACGTCGCAGTGCTGCATCGCCATGTTCGCTTCGTAGGTACCGTGCATCCCGGTCATGCCGACGAACTTCGGGTCGCTCGCGCGGAACCCGCCGAGTCCCATCAGCGTGTTGGTGACCGGGAACCCGAGCAGCTCGGCGAAGCGGCTCAGCTCCGGCGCCGCGTCGGCAAGGATCACGCCGCCGCCGGCGTAGATCATCGGCCGCTGCGCGCCCAGGATCAGCCCCAGCGCCTTCTTGACCTGCCCCTGGTGACCCCGCGTGACCGGGTTGTACGAGCGCATCGGCACCGACTGCGGGTACTCGAAGCGGCACTTGTTGCGCGTCACGTCCTTCGGGATGTCGACCAGCACCGGCCCCGGGCGTCCGCTGTTGGCGATCTGGAACGCCTTGCGGATCGTCGCGGCGAGATCCTTGACGTCCTTCACCAGGAAGTTGTGCTTCACGCAGGGCCGCGTGATGCCGATCGTGTCGCACTCCTGGAACGCGTCCTCGCCGATCGCGTGCGTCGGCACCTGGCCGGTGATCACGACCAGCGGAACCGAATCCATGTACGCGGTGGCGAGGCCCGTGACGGCGTTGGTCGCGCCCGGGCCGCTGGTGACCAGTGCCACGCCGACCTTGCGGCTGGAGCGCGAATAGGCGTCGGCGGCGTGCACCGCGGCCTGCTCGTGCCGCACCAGGATGTGCTCGACCTTGTCCTGGTTGAAGATCGCGTCGTAGATGTAGAGAACCGCGCCGCCCGGATAGCCGAACACGTGCTCGACGCCCTCCTGCTGGAGGCATCGGACAACGATTTCTGCGCCTGTGATTTCCATTGGATGTATTCCTTTCAAGTCCAGGGAGCCCGCCCGCCGGCGCCATGGCGGAGGCCGTCGCGCAGACGCGCGCCGGGTCGCCACGACGCAGGCCTCGGCACGGGGCCTGCGAGATTGATCGGATGCGCCTGCCCGCCTCTCGTGAAGGCGTTCGACGCACGCAAGAACAGCACCCCGGCCGACGCCGGCCGGCCTGGCCGCCGAAATCGGGAAGGATGCTGGAAGGGTAGCCGCGAAGCTTACTGCACCGCAGCAGCGAGGGTCAAGGCAACGGCGCCCGGCGCGGTGCATCTGCTAGCATGCACGCCGTCTCCCTCCCCCTGGGCCCAGCCCGCCGAACCCCACCCGAATGGCGACCCGGCAGGAACTGTCCGACTTCCTTGCCGCGGCCGAACGCCGAGCGTTCAAGCAGGCGGTCTACGCGGTCCGCGACCAGGACGTCGCGCTCGACGTCGTCCAGGATGCGATGCTCAAGCTCGCGAGCCGCTATCCGGAACGTCCGGCGGAGGAATTTCCGCTGCTGTTCCAGCGCATCCTGCAGAACACGATCACCGACCACTTCCGGCGCCAGAAGATCCGCAACCTGTGGACCTCGCCGCTGTCGTCGCGGTCCGCGGGCGGCGCCGACGACGAGGCTGGCGAGCACGAGATCCTGGAGACGCTGCAGACCGATTCCGGCTCTGCTTCGCTGGAAGGCGCCGATCGCATCGAACGGATGCGGTTGGTGGGGGCGCTGGACGAGGAAATCGGCAAGCTGCCGCGGCGTCAACGGGAGGCGTTCCTGCTGCGTTACTGGGAAGAGTTGAGCGTCGCTGAGACGGCCGAGGCCATGGGCTGCTCCGAAGGCAGCGTCAAGACACATTGTTCGAGGGCCGTCCACAGCCTGGCGGAAGCCCTCAAGATGCGCGGAATTGAGCGATGAAGGACGAGGAAATCATCAGTTTGGCGCGGGAAGCGCTCGACGAGGCGGCAGAGCACCTGCCCTGGCGCGTCACCCACCGCCTGGCCACGGCGCGCGAGGCCGCGCTGGCGCAGGCGGCCGCGCGGCTCGCGCCGGCCACGGCCCGTGCCCCGGATCGCCCGCTGGTCCTTGCCAGCCCGCAGACTGCGGCGCTGGGTTCGGGCCGCGGCCGGTCGCCCGAGCGGGAGGATGCGCCGTCGCTCGCGGCGCGCATCGCGGCGGTGCTGGTGCCGATCCTGATCGTGCTCGCCGGCCTGTTCGGGATCGCCGAATGGGACAGCCTGCACCGCGCCGGGGACCTGGCCGACATCGACGAGGCGGTGCTGACCGACGAGGTGCCGATCTCGGCCTACGCCGACCGGGGCTTCGGGGTGTTCCTGCGCAACGCCGGCATCGGCCAGGGGGAACCGCAGTGACGCTGCGCGGCCTGCTCGCGGCCGGCATCGCCGGGCTGTCGCTCGTCCTCGGCGCACCCGCAGCGCTGGCGCAGGGCAGCGCCAGCGCCGCCCCCCGCGCGCCGCTGCTGTCGCTCGTGCAGCCGCTGTGGAGCGATCTCAGCGACGCGCAGCGCGCCGTGCTCGAGCCGTTCGAAACCCAGTGGAACACCTGGTCGGCGCAGGAGAAGCGCAGCTGGGTGCTGCTGGCCGACCGCGTGCCGAAGATGAGTCCGGAAGCGCGCGAACGCGCGCACAAGCGCATCCGCGAGTGGGCCGAACTCACGCCCGAGAAGCGGCGCCTGGCGCGGCGCAATTACCGGCTGGCAAAGCAGCTGGCGCCCGACCAGCGGCAGGCCGAGTGGGCGCGCTACCAGGAGATGACGCCCGAGCAGCGTTCGGTGCTGCGAGCCAACGGCTCGACCAGCAACACCGCCGCGCGCCACGCCGGCGCGCGCACCGGCCTCGCGAAGGAGGCGGCGCAGCCGCTGTCGGAGCTCGCGCGGCGCCCCCGCCCGGGGAACCCGGCCCAACCGCCGAAGCGCCACTGATGCCGGCGTCCGAGCGCGCGCCGGCGGCGGACCCGTGGCGGCGCCTGATGGGCATCGCCTACGAATCGATCATCCTGTTCGGCGTCGTCTGGTTCGCCGACTACGCGTTCTCCGCGCTCACGCAGTTCCGCGGCCATCCGGGCGCGCTGCGCACCGCGTTCCAGTGGTTCACCTTCGGCGTGCTGGCAGCCTACTTCACCTTCTTCTGGAGCAACGGCCGGCGCTCGCTGCCGATGAAGACGGTCGCGCTGCAACTGCAGACGCGCGACGGCGGCCCGGTGTCGCCCGCGCGTGCGTTCGGGCGCTTCTGCGCCGCGGCCGCGCTGGCGGTCGGCGCGCTGGGCGCGGCACGTTACGTCCACGCGGGCCTCCTGGTGCTGCTGCTCGTGCCGTACCTGTGGCCGCTGTTCGACCGCGACCGGCGGGCGCTCTACGACGTCGTCGCCGGCACGCGGCTGGCGCACGTGCCGCCGTCGCCCGCGATGCGCTCGGTCGACGTCTGACGCCCCCGCGTCCGGGGCCGCTCAGGCCCTGACGCAGTCGACGTAGTAGCGGTCGACCCCGCCCTCGTTCTCGACCACGAGGCCGTGCACGTCGGTCTCGAAGCCCGGCATGCGCGCGTTGAAGTCGCGCGCGAACTTCAGGTACTCGACGATCGGCCGGTTGAAGCGCTCGCCCGGGATCAGCAGCGGAATGCCGGGCGGGTACGGCGTCACCAGCATGGTCGTGATCCGCCCTTCGAGGTCGTCGATCGGCACCCGGTCGACGCGGCGGTGCGCGAGGCACTCGAAGGCTTCGGACGGCTTCATCGCCGGCTGCATCGGCGACAGGTACATCTCGGTCGTCACGCGCGCGATGTCGTAGCGGCGGTACTGGTCGTGGATCTGCAGCGCCAGGTCGCGCAGCCCCACCCGCTCGTAGGCCGGGTGCGCCTGCACGAACTCGGGCATCACGCGCCACAGCGGCTGGTTGCCGTCGAAGTCGGTCTTGAACTGCTGCAACTCGGTGACCAGCGTGTTCCAGCGCCCCTTCGTGATGCCGATCGTGAACATCACGAAGAACGAGTACAGGCCGGTCTTCTCGACCACCACGCCGTGCTCGGCCAGGTACTTGGTGACGATCGAGGCCGGGATGCCCTGCGCCGCGAACTTGCCGTTGATGTCGAGGCCCGGCGTGACGATGGTCGCCTTGATCGGGTCCAGCATGGTGAAGTTCGTGACCAGCTTGCCGAAGCCGTGCCACTTGTCGCTCGAGCGCAGGAACCAGTCCTCGCGCTTGCCGATGCCGGTCTCGGCGAGCTGGTTCGGGCCCCAGACCTTGAACCACCAGTCCTGCCCGAACTCGTCGTCGACCTTGCGCATCGCGCGCCGGAACTCCAGCGACTCGAAGATCGACTCCTCGACCAGCGCGGTGCCGCCGGGCGGCTCCATCATCGCGGCCGCGACGTCGCACGAGGCGATGATCGCGTACTGCGGACTGGTCGAGGTGTGCATCAGGAACGCCTCGTTGAAGCGATGGCGGTCGAGCTTGTGCTGCTCCGAATCCTGCACGAGGATCTGCGACGCCTGCGACAGGCCCGCGAGCAGCTTGTGCGTCGACTGCGTCGAGAACACCATCGCCTCGGCGCTGCGCGGCCGGTTGGGACCGATCGCGTGGAACTCGTGATAGAAGGGATGGAAGGTCGCGTGCGGCAGCCACGCCTCGTCGAAGTGCAGGTTCTCGATGTAGTTGCCCAGCGTGCGCTTGATCGTCTCGACGTTGTAGACGACGCCGTCGTAGGTCGACTGCGTGATCGTCATCACGCGCGGACGCGCGCTCTTGTCCTTGATCAGCGGGTTGGCGTCGATCTTGCGCTGGATGTTCGCCGGGTCGAACTCCTCGAGCGGGATCGGGCCGATGATGCCGAGATGGTTGCGCGTCGGCTGCAGGAAGATCGGCACGGTGCCGGTCATCGTGATCGCGTGCAGGATCGACTTGTGGCAGTTGCGGTCGACCAGCACCACGTCGCCGTTGCCCACCGTCGAGTGCCAGACGATCTTGTTCGAGGTCGACGTGCCGTTGGTGACGAAGAACAGGTGGTCGACGTTGAAGATGCGCGCCGCGTTGCGCTCGGAAGCCGCCACCGGGCCGGTGTGGTCCAGCAGCTGGCCGAGCTCGTCGACCGCGTTGCAGACGTCGGCGCGCAGCATGTTCTCGCCGAAGAACTGGTGGAACATCTGCCCCACCGGGCTCTTCAGGAACGCCACCCCGCCCGAGTGCCCCGGACAGTGCCACGAGTACGAGCCGTCGTGCGCGTAGTTCACCAGCGCCTTGAAGAACGGCGGCGAGAGCGACCCGAGGTAGTTCGACGCCTCGCGGATGATGTAGCGCGCGACGAACTCCGGCGTGTCCTCGAACATGTGGATGAAGCCGTGCAGCTCCTTCAGGACGTCGTTCGGAAGGTGCTGCGAGGTGCGCGTCTCGCCGAACAGGAAGATCGGGATGTCGGCGTTG
>JANJTK010000274.1 GCA_024711155.1 Burkholderiaceae bacterium | reverse complement strand
CTCGAACACCGCCTCGCGCACCAGGCCCCGCTCGCGTCCTGGCCCGGCGGCCGCACCGCCAGCCAGAGCGCGCGACACCGGCTCGGTGAGGATCCGCACGCGACGCTGTCCGGCCGCGTAGAGCACCCCGGCAACGAAGTCGCGCGCCGTCGGGTCCCGGCCCACTACCAGCACGGTCTCGTGGCCGGCGAGGCCCGCGGTACCGAGGAGCCACAGCAGGTCGCGGGCCGCCGGCAGTCGCCGCTGCGGGCCGAGCAGGTCGTCGGCGGGCAGGCAACGTGCGCCGGCGAGACTGCGCTCGCGGCACTCGGCGAGCGGGCGCGCGTCGACCACGACCACGGCAGGGCCCGGGTCCGAGCCCGGGCCCTGCGCCTGCGACGCCGAGCGCACGTAGCCGAAGTCGTCGGCAACCGCGGCGCCGGACGCCGGCGTCGCCAGAGCCAGCAGCAGCGCCAGCATCGGCGTGGCGGGGCCCCGGCGACACGCCATGTTCAGCAGCCGCCGAAACGCTTGGCGGCGGGCGCCGCGCCGGCGTCGGCGCTCGGCGCGGCGGGCGGGTTCTCGACGTAGAAGCCCACCAGGTCGATCACCGACACCTTGCCGAAGCCCCCGCCGAGTTCGACGTCCGGCAGCGTCTCCGCCGGCACGGGCTTGACTGCGCGGGCGACGACGTCCGCAGGCAGTGCGGCGATCCGGAAGCCGATTGCCGAGACCGCCACGGCGATCGCGATCGAAACCGCGCAGAAGATCATGCTTTCACGGTTCATGACGGGGCCCCTCACATCGAATCGCTGAAGAAGGCCAGCGCCATCACTGCGAAGGCGACGGCGAAGAAGAGCACCTGGAGCGAAGTCTCGAGGTCAAGGTTCACCGTCCGCCTCCCTTGTAGTGCTGCACGAGGCGCTCGAGCGGGATCGCTTCGCCGGTGAACGGATGCGCGACCGGCGGCGCCAGGTGCGGCACGCCATCGCGCGTGACCCGAAGGCTCTGCGGCGGCACCGCGTAGACCCACGCGAGGCCGGCGACGACAGCGCTCGCCGACAGCACGACGAACAGGCGCATCAGAAGGCGGGCGACCATGTCAGATCGGAAGAGCACAC
>JANJTK010000270.1 GCA_024711155.1 Burkholderiaceae bacterium | reverse complement strand
CTCGAACCCGCACGCTATGACCACTGCAACGTCGTGGCCAGCCGTGGCAACGCGATCGTGCTGTTCGGCGATCGCGAAGTCACCGGCTCGAACTACGACACCTTGCAAGTCCGCCTGGACGTCGACGACCTGTTCGCCGATGGGTTCGAATGACCGTGCCGCTCAACGTGCAGTATAGCCGCCGTCGATGACCAGTTCCGAGCCGGTCATGAACTTGGACTCATCTGAGGCCAGGTAGACCACACCCCAGGCGATGTCGTCGGGTTCGCCGACATGGCCCAGCGGGTGCACCGATCCGACCTGCTTCTTCGCGACGTCCAGGTCGGTCGCGCCGCTGTTGCGCAGGTGGTTCTCGACCATCGGCGTCCAGATGTAGCCGGGATGGATCGAGTTCACGCGGATGCGGTCCGGCGCGTAGATCATGGCATCGGTCTTGGCCATCAATCGCACCGCGCCCTTGGCGGCGTGGTACGGCGGCACGTCGGGCCCACCGACCAGGCCGTAGATCGAGGACAGGTGGATGATGCTGCCGGCGCCGGCGCGCTTCATGTGGGGGATCGCGTGTTTGGTGCAGAAGAACACGCCCTTGACGTTCACCGACTGCACGCGATCCCATTCCGCTTCGGTGATTTCATGCGTCGGCTTGTTGGCGCCGGAGATGCCGGCGTTGTTCACCAGCACATCGATCGAACCGAAGTGGGCCGCGGCCTCGTCCATGGCGGCCTTGACCTGGGCTTCGTTCGACACGTCGACATGCCAGTAGCGTGCGGACGCGCCCTGGGCGGTCAGGGCTGCGACCAGACGCGCACCGTCGTCATCGAGCACATCGAACACCGCAATGCGCGCACCTTCCTCAGCCAGACGCAGTGCACAGGCATGACCGATGCCGAGCGCGGCGCCGGTGATCACACAAGTCTTGTTCTTGACGCGGTTCATGGCGGCGGCTCCGGTTGGGCGGGGATGTCGCCATTGAAGCGCGTTGGCAGCGATGCGTGTTGATCGGAATCATCTGGCCATCGATCTATATCTACGATAATGTACATTATGTCTAATATCAACTGATTCGGAAATTTCGGACCTCATAGTACGAGATTGACCGACGCGCCCTCCCACAAACCGCGCCAATCTATGCCGACCACGGAATTCCGACGCGAGGATGCGTTGGCCGGCATGGATGTCTAGCAACGTGG
>JANJTK010000104.1 GCA_024711155.1 Burkholderiaceae bacterium | reverse complement strand
CGCGCGCAGCGCGTCGCGCCAGGCGTCGGCGTCGCTCATCGGGCGCCTCCGGCGGCCGGCTGCGCCGCGGCGGCGGCTGGCTGGCCCGCGTCGGTGATCCACGCGTAACCGCGCTGTTCGAGTTCGAGCGCGAGCTCCGGCCCGCCGCTGTGAACGATGCGGCCCCCCGCGAGCACGTGCACCTTGTCGGGCACGATGTAGTCGAGCAGGCGCTGGTAGTGAGTGATGACGATCATCGAGCGCTCGGGGCTGCGCAGCCGGTTCACGCCGTCGGCGACGATGCGCAGCGCGTCGATGTCGAGGCCCGAGTCGGTCTCGTCGAGCACCGCGAGGCTCGGCTCGAGCAGCGCCATCTGCAGCACCTCGTTGCGCTTCTTCTCGCCGCCGGAGAAGCCCTCGTTGACCGAACGGTAGAGGAACTCGTCGCGCATGCCGACCGCCTTCATCTCGGCCTTGACACGCTTGAGGAAGTCCATCGCGTCGTATTCGGGCAGCTTGCGGTGGCGGCGCACCGCGTTCACCGCCGCCTTCAGGAAGTACGCGTTCGACACTCCCGGGATCTCGACCGGGTACTGGAACGCGAGGAACAGCCCCTCGCGCGCGCGCTCCTCGGCCGGCAGCGCGAGCAGGTCGCGGCCGCGCCAGGCGACGCTGCCCGAGTCGACCGTGTAGCTGTCGCGGCCGGCCAGCACCTGCGCGAGCGTGCTCTTGCCGGAGCCGTTTGGGCCCATGATCGCGTGGACCTCGCCCGGCCCCACGTCGAGCGTGAGGCCGCGCAGGATCTGCTTGCCCTCGACCGAGGCGTGCAGGTCGCGGATTTCGAGCATGGCGGGTTCCTTTTTCAACCGACGCTGCCTTCGAGGCTCACGCCGAGGAGGTTCTGTGCCTCGACCGCGAACTCCATCGGCAATTCCTTGAACACTTCGCGGCAGAAGCCGCTGACGATCATCGACACCGCGTCCTCGGCCGACAGGCCGCGCTGCATCGCGTAGAAGAGCTGGTCCTCGCCGATGCGCGAGGTCGTGGCCTCGTGCTCGACCTGCGCCGACGGGTTGCGCACCTCGACCGTCGGGAACGTGTGCGCGGCGCACTGGTCGCCGATCAGCAGCGAGTCGCACTGCGTGAAGTTGCGCGCGCCCTGCGCCTTCGGCAGCACGTGCACCAGGCCGCGGTAGGTGTTGCTGCCGTGGCCGGCCGAGATCCCCTTCGACAGGATCGTGCTGCGCGTGTTGCGGCCGATGTGGATCATCTTGGTGCCGGTGTCGGCCTGCTGGCGGTGGTTCGACAGCGCCACCGAGTAGAACTCGCCGACCGACTCGTCGCCGCGCAGCAGCACGCTCGGATACTTCCAGGTGATCGCCGAGCCGGTCTCTACCTGGGTCCTCGAGATGCGGGAGCGAGCGCCGCGACAGTCGCCGCGCTTGGTCACGAAGTTGTAGATGCCGCCGACGCCGTTCCGGTCGCCCGGGTACCAGTTCTGCACCGTCGAGTACTTGATGTGCGCGCCCTCGAGCGCGACCAGTTCGACCACGGCCGCGTGCAGCTGGTTCTCGTCGCGCATCGGCGCAGTGCAGCCTTCGAGGTAGCTGACCGACGCGCCCTCGTCGGCGACAATCAGCGTGCGCTCGAACTGGCCGGTGTCCCTGGCGTTGATGCGGAAGTAGGTCGACAGCTCCATCGGGCACTTGACGCCCTTCGGGATGTAGACGAACGAACCGTCCGAGAACACGGCCGAGTTCAACGCCGCGTAGAAGTTGTCGCCCTGCGGCACCACCGAGCCGAGGTACAGCCGCACGAGGTCCGGGTGCTCGCGCACCGCCTCGGAGAACGAGCAGAAGACGATGCCGTGCTCGCCGAGCTGCTTCTTGAAGGTCGTGGCGACCGACACCGAGTCGAACACCGCATCGACCGCGACGCCGGCCAGCCGCGCGCGCTCGTGCAGCGGCACGCCGAGCTTCTCGTAGGTGCGCAACAGCTCCGGGTCGACCTCGTCGAGGCTCTTCGGACCGTCGGTCTTCTTCTTCGGCGCCGAGTAGTAGACGATGTCCTGGAAGTCGATCGGCGGGTAGCTGACCTTCGCCCAGGTCGGCTCGGTCATCGAAAGCCAGCGCCGGTACGCCGCGAGACGCCACTCGAGCAGGAATTCCGGCTCGTTCTTGCGGGCCGAGATCAGGCGGATGGTGTCTTCCGACAGCCCCTTCGGGATCGAGTCGCTCTCGACCTCGGTGACGAACCCGGCCTCGTACTCGCGGTCGAGGAAGCTGTCGAGCCGGTTGTTGGCTGAGCTCATGTCGTTCCCGTTCCTGTCGTCGTGCCGCAGCGGCCGGTTGCAGCGGGCCGCCGCGCGTGCAGCACCACCGGCCGCTCGAGCGGCTGCGGCTGCACCATCTCGGCCAGCGTCACGCCCTCGAGCGCGCTGCGCACGCCGAGGCTGATCTTCTGCCAGTTCACGCGCACCTGGCAGCTGTTCTCGATGTCGCACGCCCCGGAGGTCGCGCTGCAGTCGGTGAGGCCGAACGGCTGCTCCTCGAAGGCGTCGACGATGTCGGCGACGGTGATCCGCTGCGGCTCGCGCGCCAGCGTGTAGCCGCCGTGCCCGCCGCGCACGCTCGCCACCAGCTCGCGCCGGGCCAGGCTCTTGAGGACCTTGCTGACGGTCGCGCGCCCCAGCCCGAGCGACGCGGCGAGGTCGGTCGCGCTGAACACGCGCCCGGGATGGCCTGCCATCTGGCTCATCACCATCGTGCCGTAGTCCGCCAGTCTGCTGATCCGGAGCATTGCCGCCGCCGTTGTGCCGCGCGTCAGTCGCGCAGGTCGAGCGCAAATAGTACCGTTTTGGTACTGTTTGGGTCAACCGCGCGAGCGCCAGGGTCTTCGGCGCCGCCGGCTCGAGCGCGGGCGCGCCGGCGTGCCGGTCGCCCGGACGCTCAGGCGCGCAGCACCAGCTCGACCAGATCGGGGTCGTCGGCGTGCTCGACCAGCACCCGGCGCACGCGCTCCTGCCACAGCTGCCGGAACAGCGCCTGCTCTTCGGCCGACGCCGCCCCGCCGAGGCAGCGCGGCATCAGCGCCGCGGTGCGCGGATCGCCGGGCACCCGCTCGAGCCGCAGCGTCGCCTCCACCGAACGCCCGTCGTCGAGCCGCGTGAAGCGCACCTCGCCGCCGGCCACCGCCTGCCCGTAGAAGAGCCGGCCGCGCCGCACGAAGCGCCCGCCGATGCCGCGGAACCCGCCGTCGCCGGCCGCCCCGGTGACGAGGCCCAGCACCGCGCCGACGACGCCGGCGACACCGGCGTCGAGCGCTTCGCGGCAGTCGACCCGGATCTCGCCGCGCTCGGGCAGTTCGGCCTGCTCCGGATACAGCGCGCGCAACGCGGCGCGCGCCGTCATGAACGCGCCGGCGACGGTCGGGCACGAGTGACCGGCGAGCTTCACCGCGTCGGCGTAGCGGTACTCGACCACGCCGCCCTCGGAGGCGCCGAGAAAGCCGGCGAGCGCGTCGTGGACGACGATCGTCGGCGCTTCGGCGAAGAAGGCCGGGGTAGCCGGTGCGCGGCGGTCGGTGCTCATGGCGATCCTGCGGTCGGGAGAGACGGGCGCGAATGCTACGCGAATCGGCGCCGCGCGGCAGCGCATGCCACGACTGCGGCGCGGTTACCGGAATTCAGGACGGATCGTCGACCCGCCCGCTCCAGTCCTCCTGCGCCCCCGTCTCGAGCCGGCGCGCGACCAGGCGCTGCCACGACGGCACCAGCGGCAATTCCTGCGCGGCGCGCAGCAGCGCGCGGTCCAGCGGGCGCACGTAGAGCATCTCCATCAGCCGGACGAGCGGCCAGTCCGGCCACGGCCGCGCGACGATTTCGATCGCGTCGCCGACCTGCAGTTCGCCCGGCTCGAGCACGCGGCAGTACCAGCCGCTGCGCATCGTCTGCTGGACCCGGCGCGCCATGTCGGGCACGCCGAAGCGCAGGTTGAGCTTCCAGCACGGCTGGCGCGACTGCGACACCTCGAGCAGCACGCTGCCGACGCGAACGCGGTCGCCCAGGCAGGCGCCGGCCTCGTCGATCCCGTGGACCGACAGGTTCTCGCCGAAGGCGCCGGGCGCCGCGAGCCGCGCCAGCGCCGCGCGCATCGCGGCGGGCGCCGGCGCGCGCTCGAAGTCCTCGCGCCAGCGCGCGTAGTGCGCCCACGCGTACAGGTGCACGGCCTTGTCCGGCCCCCCGTGCACGCGCCGGTCGGCCTGCTCGTCGGCGTCGAGCCCCTCGACGCCGACGCGCACCGGGCCGTCGAGCGGGTGCTTGTCGATCGCGCTGGACGCGTGCGCGGAGAGCGCGGCGACGCGGCCCGCGAGCACCGCCCCGACGCGCCCGACCCGCACTCCCGCCGATGACGAAGCCTCGCCCATGGCCGCCAGTCTGCCACGCGCGCGCGATGCCGCTGGCGCGCACCCCGCTACATGGGCATCTCGGGTTCCGCGCCGCGCTCGGGCCGCGGCTCGGGCAACTCGGTCATGGTCGCCTCGGTGAGCAGCAGGATGCTCGCGACCGACACCGCGTTCTCGAGCGCGACGCGCACGACCTTGGTCGGGTCGATGATGCCCGCCTCCATCAGGTCGACGTACTGCTTGCGGCCGGCGTCGAAGCCGAAACTGCCCTGGCCTTCGAGCATGCGCGCGACGACGACGCCGCCGTCGACCGCCGAGTTCTCGGCGATCTGGCGCGTCGGCGCCTCGAGTGCGCGCCGCAGGATCTGCACCCCGGTGCGCTCGTCGCCCTCGCTGCGCGCCTCTTCGGCCGCCACGGCATCGACGCAACGCAGCAGCGCGAGCCCGCCGCCGGGCACGATGCCCTCGGCGACCGCCGCCTTGGTGGCGCTGATCGCATCGTCGAGCGCGTCCTTCTTCGCCTTCATCTCGGCCTCGGACGGCGCGCCGACGCGGATCACCGCGACCCCGCCGGCGAGCTTCGCGACGCGCTCCTGCAGCTTCTCGCGGTCGTAGTCGCTGGTCGACTTCTCGATCTCGCGCCGCAACTGCTCGACGCGGCCCTCGATCGCCTTCGGATCGCCCATGCCGCCGATGATGGTCGTGTTGTCCTTGTCGACGACCACGCGGCGCGCGCGCCCGAGCTGCTCGATGGTCGTGTTCTCGAGCTTGAGCCCCAGCTCCTCGGAGATCACCTGCCCGCCGGTGAGGACCGCGACGTCCTGCAGCATCGCCTTGCGCCGGTCGCCGAAGCCGGGCGCCTTGACGGCACAGCTCTTTAGCACGCCGCGCACC